>JAVCCZ010000084.1 GCA_030765265.1 Candidatus Erginobacter occultus | reverse complement strand
TCCCCCAGGGCAATCCGGAACCGCCGGGAAGCGGCGGCGGCGACCGGGGAGGGACGGGTGAAGAGGAGCCGGGAGCGCGCCGCCCGGTCGGAGAGCCCCCGCCCGGCGGGGACCGTCCGGACCTCGGCAAAGATCTCCCGGAGGGCGGCGATCCGGGCTTCATCCTCCCTCCGGACCAGGGAGAGGAGGGAGTAGGTATAAGGTCCGCTGAGTTCCCTGACCCAGGGTAAGGTCATCCGCCCGCCGCCAAAGCGGGCGGCGGGGGAAGGGAGATCGGATGTCAGAAGGAGGACGCGCATATCGGGCGGGGCGAGGCTGTGGACCGTCCCGAAGGCGGGGCGGCCGTTGACTAGTCCCGGTTTCTTATAGTAGATTACCGGGAAATTGACAATCGGGAAATTATTCCGCCAAACCAAAAAACAACTGTTCCGCTTCCGGGTGCCTGAAACGATGTTCTCCAATCGATATCGAAGCGTCAAGATCCTGGGGATACTCCTCCTCTTCCCCTCCCTGGCCTGGTATTCCAACCGGGAAAACCGGTTTTTATCTTTCGCCGAGTGTATGCGGGACCCCACCCGGTACCAGGGCGCGGAAGTCTCTAACTTTCTCGAACCCCGGATTCTCGATGTCGATGACAGGCGCCTGCTCATCTCCCAGCCGGACGGTCCGCTGGAGATCCGGATCCCGAAAGGGTTCGACGGGGTCTTCCCCGAGGGGGCGGAAATCGCCGAGCTGAAACCGGGCGACTCCCTGGAAGCGGTGACGGTCTTCCGTCTTCCGGGCTACCTGGAACTGAAGGCAATCCGGGGGGCCCCCCTGCGCCGGCTGAAAATAGTTCTCTCGATCCTACCGGTCCTCCTGGTCGGCTTTATCCTCCTGCGGACCGTCCGCTGGCGGAAAGGATTCCTGGTGATCCTACCGGATACTTCGGAGGCGTCGGACAAGTCGGACCGGTCCGGCAACTTCAAACTTTAGGCACTTCAAACTTCAGGCACTTTTTCCGATGCCCGACCTGGTCACCCATTTCGCCTCCGCTTACCTGGTAAACCGCGGCTGGAAGATCGCCCGCGGGGCGGTCTTCTTCTATCTGGGCGCGATGCTCCCGGATCTGATCACCCGGCCCTTCCACATCCTCTTCCCCCGCCTGCTTCCGGCCACCCTGGGGCTCCACACCCCGTTCGCCGCCTTCCTCGCCTGCTGGCTGATCAGCCTCTTCTTCCGGGTCGACCAGAGAAAACCGGTCTTCTGGCTCCTCTTCTCCGGCAGCCTCCTCCACTTCCTGCTGGACGCGGCCCAGAGGCACCTGACCGGGGGGTATCACTGGTTCTTCCCCATCTCCGGGCAAACTTATTCCTGGGGGTTCATCTGGCCCGAGGATTCGATCCGGTATCTCCCCTTCACCCTGCTGGCCGCCGGGCTGGTCTTTGCCGTCGGCCGGTGGCGGAAGAGAAAAAGACGGTTTCGGGCCAACGGTTAGGAAAAAATGGCCGAGAAGCGGAAATATCGCAGATGGCTCCGGCCCCAACTCATAAAGAGAAGATTTGAACCAATTTTATGTCCGCGCGGCCATATGATGCAATCGTGATCGGCGGCGGGCCGGCCGGGGCCTCGGCCGCCGCGACGATGGCCCGGTCCGGGCTGAAGGTTCTTCTCCTGGAGAAGAAAATAATGCCCCGGATGAAGGCCTGCGCCGGGGGGGTACCCCGGAAGGCCGCGGAATTTCTCGGCCTCGACCTCTCCCCCCTGGCCGGGCCGCCGATCCGGGGGCTGACCCTCTCCTGGCGGGGAGAGGATGCCCGGACCGTCCGGGGGGAGGAGATCCAGGGCTGGGTGGTGAAACGGGAAGAGTTCGACCGGCTCCTCCTCGACCGGGCCCGGGAGTCCGGGGCGGAAGTTCTCGAGGGCTGCGGCCTGCTCGACCTCGAGGACCGGGGGGGCCGGGTCCGGGCTTCCACCGCCCGGGGGGTCTTCACCGCCCCGGCCCTGGTCGGGGCCGACGGCGGGGGCTCACTGGTCGCGAGGCGGTTGGGTTTCAGCCGTCGGCGGGGAGACGGCTTCGCGATCGAAACCCGGGTGAAGGTTTCTTCCCGGGTCCTCGAGGAGAGAAACGGCCTCCTTTCCTTCGACCTCGGGGCGGCCCCGGGCGGTTACGGGTGGATCTTTCCCCTGGCCGACTCCCTCAACGTCGGGGTCGGGACCCGGCGGCCGCCTTTCAAGAAACTGCTGGGCTGTCTCCAGGCTTACCTGGCCCGGGAAGGTTTCCCCCGGGCCGCGGGAAAAGAGATCCGGGGCAGTACCCTGGCCTGCGGTATTCCCCCCTTCGGGCTCCAGCGGGGGAGGTGCTGCCTGGCCGGAGACGCCGCCGGGCTGGTTGACTCCCTGACCGGGGAGGGGATCTACTCCGCCCTCCTCAGCGGGCGGCTGGCCGGAGAAGCGGTGGCGGATTTCCTGGCCGGGACGGCCCCCCTGTCCGCCTACCGCGGCCGGGTCCGCCGGAAACTGGGGGGGAACCTCCTGGCCGCCCGGATCATCGCCCGCCTGACCGATCTCTCCCCCCGGCGGGCCTACGATCTTTCCAGCAAAAGCGATCGGAGGATCCGGGGGGCGATGGCGGTGGTCCAGGGCGAGATCTCCTACTTCGAGCTCCTGAGAAAAAAAATCCGCCCCCGGCGGTAACCGGGGACGGATTTTCTGTTAAAAACCGCCGACTTTATTCTTTCGGCTTCTCTTTCTCCGCCGCCGGCTTCTCTTCTTTCTTCGCGGCCGGTGCTTTTTTCGGGGCGGCCTTCTTCGGTTTCTCGGGCGGCGCCGGTTTTTTCTCTTCTTTAACCGGGGCGTCCGGTTTCTCCGGGGCGGGTTCCGCCTTCTCTTCCTCCCCGCCGTCGCCGGTCAGACCGGTGTAGGAAAGGGTCCCGGCGACACTGAAGTTAACCGCGACAAACCCCCAGAAGGACATATGGATCAGCCACATAATCAGACCGTAAACGAATCCGGCCACGTAGATAGTCCAACGCAGGGCCTTCGGGTCCTGGGTCATCCGGTACATCGGGCCCCAGCGCAGCACCGTCACGATGTGGGTCAGGGTCTGGCCCGGGGTCTGCTGGAGCCATTGCGGAACCCGATTCTGAACAAAGACCAGCTTCTCGCCCATTATCCGGTCGGAGACGGCGTTGCTCAGGCCGATCGCCCAGACCAGGACGATCAGGGTGATCACCGCCACCACCAGGGCGACCAGGAAATGGCCGGCAAACTTAACGGTGTGCCGCCGGAGGAAATCGATCAGCTCGCTGACCGGTCCTTCCTTGCCGAGGATGATGATCGTGGGCAGGATCATCGCCCCGAAGACCAACACCAGGATGGCGGCCACCATCGCGATCCCCAGCGGGAAGGTGAAGACGGGGGAGAACATCCAGGCCAGCTCCCCGACAAAGGGGATCTTCCCGAAGAGATCGATCACGACGTGGAAGACGGCCAGACCGGCCAGGAGGGCGAAGATCTTGATCGGGGAGGCGACCACGTCCTTGATCTTACCCATCGCGGCGGAGAAAGCCTCCCGGGCGCTTACCGGGTCTTTTCCCTTCAGCTCGGCCAGGGTCATCTTGGCCACCGCGGTCATCCCCAGCAGGACGACGAAGTAAGCGATGACTCGGCCGAGAAAGATGATCACCGCGGCAAACCAGGCCGCGCCGGGAGAAGAGGGGGCGATCCAGCTCGCGATCAGGAGCACGAAGTAGGCGACGATCAGCAACTCGGTCTGGAGAATGATCTTGCCCGGCTTCCAGGTCAGTTCGAGCAGACGGCGGGTCAAAACGGAACCTTCAGCATCCTTGGCCATACGATAACCTCCTTCCGGTTAGGGTTGCCTTGAACGGCGGACTGGTAAACCGCTCAATCTTAACCACTATTTCTAACCCGAACCCGGTTTCCAGTCAAGAGAAAATTCGGGGGGACTAATAAACCGCGGCCGCGAACGCCTTGAAGCTGACCGAGACCGGAGAGCCGAGATGGAGACCGAGTTTCCGGTAAGAAACCGCGGTGATCACCGCGGTCACCGCCACCCCGATATCGACCTCGACCTCGATCGAGGCGCCCCGCTCCCCGATCCCGGACACCCGGCCGGGGAAGGTGTTGCGGAGACTCGATTCCAGGGGGCCCCGCGAGATGACGATCTCGCCCGGGGGGATCAAGAGCCGCCCCGGGCCTTCTCCGGCCCCGGTGGAGACCACCGCCGACAGGTTGGGACCGAAACGGAAGACCGTCTCTCCGGCTCCGATTTCGACCCGGCCGGGAAAGAAGTTCTCGATCGTGGTGGGGACGATCCTGCCATCCACCAGGCCCATAACCGTCTCTCCGACCCGGAAGGCCTGCCGCAGGTTGTGAGTCGCCCAGATCACGGCCGCCGCGCGCCGCCGGTGGAAGCTTTTCACCGCCCGTTCGATCATTTCCACCGCCTGCCGGTCGGCGTTGGCCGTCGGCTCGTCGAGCAATAGAACCTCCGGCTCCAGGACCAGCCCCCGGGCCAGGGCGGCTTTCTGCCTCTCCCCGCCGGAGAGTCCGACCGGTTTCCGGTCCAGGAGGGAGGAGATCCCCAGCTCGGCCGCGGCCCGCTCGACCAGTTCTCCGATCTCCCGCTCCGGCCGGCGCCGGAGCTTGAGGCCGGCGGCGATGTTGTCGCCCACCGTCCCCCGGAAGAAGTAGGGGTTCTGCTCCACCATCGCCACCCGCCTCCGGGCCGCCGTCAGGGCGGGACCGGAACGCGGCAGCGGCCGCCCCCGAAAGCGATACTCGCCCGTGTCGGGAAGGACCAGGAGCCCGAGGACGCTCATCAGGGTACTCTTCCCGGAGCCGTTGGGGCCGGTCAGGGCCCGGATCTCACCCGGATAGAGGTCAAAAGCCTCGGCCCGGAGGGCGAAGCCGCCGGGGTAGCGATATTCCAGCCCGGTCAGGGATAGCATGGTCTCCCGGTTCTTCATTCCATCTTCCCCTGGACCGCCTGGAGGAGGAGGTTGACCCCGAGGGCGATCGCCAGGAGGACGACCCCGAGAGCCAGCCCGAGCGAGAAGTCCCCCTTCCCGGTCTCGTAGGCGATCGCGGTCGGGATGTTCCGGGTGTAGCCCTGGATGTTCCCCCCCAGCATCGTCGAGACCCCGATCTCGGCGAAGATCCTCCCGAAACCGGCGATCACCGCCGCCAGGATGGCGAACCGGGCCTCGCCGAGGATCAGCCGGTTTTTCTGGCCGGGGGAGGCGCCCAGCGCCAGGGCGGTCCTCCCGGCCCGTCGGCTCACCCCGGCGACGGCGGAGAGGGTAAGGGCGGCGACGATCGGGAGGGCGAGGACAAACTGGCCGATCATCATCGCGTACGGGGTGTAAAGTAGCCGCCAGTCCCCGAGCAGCCCCCGCCGGGAGAGGAAGGAATAGCCGAGCAGACCCACCACCACCGTGGGAAGCCCCATCAGGGTGTTGAGGACGGTGACCGCCGCCCGCTTGCCGGGGAATCGACTCACCGCCAGCCCCAGCCCGAGCGGGACCCCGGCCAGGGCGGCGAAGAAAAGGGCGGTCAGTGATACCTTCAGCGAGACCCCGACGATCCGGATCAGCTCGGGGTTGAGCTGGACGATCAGCCGCCCGGCGTCAACCAATCCCTGAAAAATAAATCGCAATACTCGTTCCCCCACTCGTACTTCGTACTCGTACTCGCACCTCGTACTCGAATGACTATGCTGTGGCTCGAGGACGAGTACGAAGTACGAGTAGGAGTACTGGTGGTTTATTGTTGTTTCACCGCCGTGGGGATGAAGAGCGGTTCCCCCCCGATCCGGAAATCGCCGATCATCTTCTGCCCCTCGACCGAGGTCAGCCAGGCGATCAGGACCATCGCGCCGCGGTAATTAATTTTCCGGAAGCGCTCCGGGTTGACCGCGATCACCCCGTAAGGGTTGAAGAGTCGGGGATCGCCCTCGACCAGGACCTCGAGGTCGAGCTTGTCCCGGAAAGCCAGCCAGGTTCCCCGGTCGGCCAGGCAGTAGCCCTCTTTTTCGTCGGCCATCAGCAGGGTCGCCGACATCCCCTGTCCGATCGAGAGATACCACTCTCCCTCCGGGGCCCGGTACTCGATCTCCCGCTCCTTCCCGGCCGGGGCCAGGAGTTTCTTCATTTCCAGAAGGGGGATACCGGAATCCCGCCAGAGTTCCTGCTCCTTGACGTGGGTCCCGGAGTTGTCGCCCCGGGAGACGAAGGTGGAATCTTTCCCGGCAATCCGGGCCAGGGCGGCGGCGGCGTCCTTCTCCCCCCGGACCCCGGCCGGGTCGGATTTCGGCCCGACGATGATGAAGTCGTTGTACATAACTTTTCGGCGGTTGACCCCGAAGCCGGCGGCGACGAAGGCCTCCTCCAGGGCGGGAGCGTGGACCAGGACCAGGTCGGCGTCGCCGTTCTCCCCGAGTTTGAGCGCCGCCCCGGTTCCGACGGAGATCACGTCCACCTTCATCCCGGTCTCCTGCTCGAAGGGGGGGAGAAGAACCCCGAGCAGGCCGGAGTTCTCGGTGCTGGTGGTGGTGGCCAGCTTCAGTCTTTCCGCCGACGCTGCCCCCAAGCCAATCGCGAACACGGCGCAAAATATACAGGCGAATATTCCCAATCTTTTCATAGTCATCTCCTTGGCGCGCTCCTCCGGTGATCCCGGAGGAAAATTAATCTTTCTCGAACTGCCGGGCGTAGGCGGCATCGTTGTAGAGCCCCTCGCCGCCGTCCACCGCCCCGTAGCCCCGGATGATCTCCTGCCCGGACTCGGAAGCGACGAAGTCGATAAACCGGGAGGCCGGGGAAGGCGCGGACTCCGCCGGCTGCGACCGGCAGAGGGCGTGATACGTGTTGACCAGGAAGGGGTCGCCCCGGAAGAGGACCTTCAGGTTGGGCATTGCCTCCCTCTCCGCGATCCAGGTACTGGAGTCGGTCATAAAGTAACCGCCCTCGGTGTCGGCGCGCTTCAGCGTGGCGGTCATAAAGTCCCCGGTCACCACGTACCAGTCACCGGCGGGAGCGATCCCGGCCTGACCCCAGACGGCCAACTCTTTCTTGTGGGTCCCGGAGTTGTCGCCCCGGGAGAGGAACTTGCTTTCGCTCTCGGCGATCTTCCGGTAGGCCTCGGCGGCCGTCTCGGCATCGGCAATGCCGGCGGGATCGGACCCGGGCCCGACGATGTAGAACTCGTTGGACCCGATCAGGGTCCTCCGCGCCGCCCAGCCCTCAGCCACCGCCGCCTTCTCCGCCGCCGGGGCGTGGACCATAACCATATCCACCTCGTCCTTCTCCAGCAGGGCCAGCGACGCCCCGGAACCGGCTTTGACCCAGCAGAGCCGGGCTTCGGCGGCCGGGCAGAAACTTTCCGCCAGCGCCCGGAGCAATCCCAGTTCTCCCGGGCTCCCGGTAGCCAGGCTGAAGATCTCCGTTCCTTCGCCGTAAGTCTCGGTGCAGGTTACTTCGGCGGCTCCCGGTCCGGCAGCATAAAGGAACCAGGCCAGCAGGCCGACGGTAAGAACGTATCTAATGCGTATCATCTCTAACTCCTCCCTGCGGTCGAACCGTTAAAATGACAGCTTGGCCGAGGTGACCAGAACGTTGGTATTGGACCAGTCGCCGGTGGAGGAGGCCTGCTTGGCCACCGACCGGTAAGCGACGGTGGCTCCGAGCGGTCCGGCGATCTTCACGTCCGCCGCCACCGTGAACCGGTTCTCGGAGAAAGTATCCCGCTCGTCGTCGAGGTCGAACTTGAAGAAGAACTCGTTGTCGACGTAAAGGGTCAGGGGCTTCAACCCCAGCCAGGCGAGGGGGAAGTCGACCCGCGGCTTGACCCTCAGCGTCCATTTGTAGTTCTCGTTATTGTACTCGATCCGGTTGTTCTCCTTGAAGACCAGCCAGTCGGCGGCCTGGTACTGGAAATTAAGGTTCCCGACGTAGGTGTCGGTGTAGACCCAGGGAGAACTCTTGTCCTTCCGGACCTCCTTGTACCAGAAATGGCCGCCGACCGAGACCCAGGGGCAGAGCGAATAGGAACCGCCGACGATCACCCCCCGGTAGAAATAATCCTTCATATCGTTCTTCCAGCGGAACATCCCCTGGGCGTCGAGCTTGACGTCCCCGGCCATCTTGTAGCTCACCGGGGTGTAAAGCCACCACTCCCAGTCGTCCTTCGCCTCCGCCGCCGGCTGGCAGACCAGGAACGCAGCCAAAGCCGACGCGATCAGCAATTGCTTTCGCATAACTATTTCCTCCTCAGAAACCGTTGTTCGGCCGCCCGCCCCGCGCCCCCGGAAAAACAAAAATCCGGCCCCTCCCCGCGGGGAAGGGCCGGACAGGGAAACAGATTCCGGACCCCGGCCATCTCCTTTCCAACCGCGGGAGGCACGGCCGTTTCCAACCGCACCCTATCGCTCCGCCCGCCTGCCCTCTCGGGTTTAGCGGAACGGAGTCGGAGAGACTCTGGCCCTTTTTACCATCAACCACCCGATCCGGACAAGTTTATTCCGGCAAAACCGCTGGAACTCCCCGCTCTCCCGTGGCATACTGGCGAAGATATAATCGCTATGGGGATTTTTCTCGAAAAGTCCCCCACAGCAAACGAAATATCACATCATTAATTGCAGTGTCGCCCGCTGCGCGGGCTTTGATATTTTTTCGGACTCCAACCCACGGGCTTACGCCCGTGGCTAAGAAAGTGTCGCCCGCTGCGCGGGCTTTGATATTTTTTCGGACTCCAACCCACAGGCTTACGCCCGTGGCTAAGAAAGTGTCGCCCGCTGCGGGGGCTTTGATATTTTTTCGGACTCCAACCCACGGGCTTACGCCCGTGGCTAAGAAAGTGTCGCCCGCTGCGCGGGCTATTTCAGTTCAACGTTAACCAAGATCATCAGCCCCCGCAGGGGGCGATACAATAATAGCCACGGGCGCAAGCCCGTGGACATTGAAGGCAGAAAAATAAATTTGAACCCCCGCAGGGGGTGATACTTTTCTAAAAGGAATTTTTCTTTTGCTCGGTCCGATGAAATAGATACATTCTCATTTCGGAGCGGCAGCCCGGAAATCCCAAGATGACAACCAAGATCAATAAATCCTCGCTCATTATCCTGGCGGCACTCTTAACCGCGGGTACGGCGGGTTCAGCCCGCGGTCAGGATGGTTTTTTCCGCTGGTTTGGACCCTTTACCGGGAAAGAGGAAATCGCGGTCGCGCTCCGGGGAGAGCACTCTCCCCGGGAGCGGGTCCGGGAACAGGACACCGGATTCGAGGAGAACCGGGGCGAAACCTCGCTCCTCTTTCCCCTTGCCGCCGGTCCCGGCCGGGAATGGACGGCGACCAGCCGGATCGGCCTCCGTTCGATCCGGACCGGGGCGATCCTCCCCGACACCGGAGAGCGGCTCCCCTCCGAACTCTGGGACTTGAGCTTCGGGGTCGTCCACCGCCGCCGGCTGGCCAACGGCTGGATCCTGGGCGGGAACCTCTCCCTCGCCTCACCCTCCGACCGGCCGTTTTCCGGCTGGGACGAGACGGCGATCAACCTCAACGGCTTTCTCCGGATCCCCTCCGGGCGGAGCGACGCCTGGGTCTTCTTCCTCAACTATTCCTCCAACCGGGAATTCGCCCCCCACGTCCCGATCCCGGGGGCCGGTTACCTTTACGCCCCCTCCCGGGATTTCAGCCTCCTGGCCGGGATCCCGCTCCTCTTCGTCAACTGGAGGCCCATCAGCCGTTTGAGTCTGCGGGGGTTCTACTTCCCGATCCACACGGTCTTTCTCGGCGGGGAGTACGAACTGGGGAGCGGCTGGAAGCTCTTCGCTTCCTGGCGCTGGGAGAACGACCGTTACTACCGGTACGGGCGGAAGGACCGGGACCACCGGCTCTTCTGGTACGAACAACGGCTGGAAGGGGGGCTGGCCGTCGAGGTCGGCGGGGGGATGGAACTGACCCTGTCCGGCGGTTACGCTTACGACCGATTCTTCTTTGAGGGCAAGAGCTACGAAGACGACCGGACGGAGAACCGGATCAACCTCTCCCCGGGTTTCTTCATCTCCGCCCGCGCCGCGGCCAAATTCTAGCCTGGCCGCGGATTTTTCTGGATATTTCTCCTCCTCCGGGATTATTATCGGAATATGAAAAGCTTGCGAATCGCGTTGATTGCGGCAACGGTTCTCTTCCTCCTGAGCTTGGGAGCGGGGACCGGATCTTTCGGGAAAGACCGGGGGTTCGGCCGGGACGACTCTTTCGGCCGGGCGGACGCCGACCGGGACGGATTCATCGGCCGAAAAGAATACCGGGATTTCCACCGCGAAGGAAGCCGGGGCGATTTCTACCAAAGAGACCGGGACCGGGACAACCGCCTGAGCCGCGATGAGTGGGGCACCTTCGGCGCCCAAGACGACCGCTGGCCCTCCCGGCGCTGAATTTGGGGGAGAAGGTGCGCAATCAGCCACCCTGTCTCCAATTCAACCGGATCGGCGGCCGCGCGGTTGCCGGAAGACGGCGCGGGGGATGGGTTTGATGAACTCCTGGCGGAGGCTGTAGGAGTAAGCCCCCTGGTCGGGGATCAGGAGAATGTCGCCGGCGAGGATATCCCCGCCGTGGCAGGAATAGCCCCAGACGTCGTGCGGGGTGCAGAGCGAACCGAGGACCCGGCAGGGGAACTCGTCAAGCGACGGCCGGGAGAGGTTGATCACCGGGAAGTAGTCGGACTCGTAGCGCTCCCAGCCGACGGCGTTGGTCCCCCCGTCGGTGATCACCAGGTCGGCGGACTTTTTATCCTCGACCCGGAGGAGGATCTGGACGGCGGGATGACAGATCCAGCGTCCCGGTTCCAGGCAGAGGCGTGCGGAGGTCCGGGAGAGAATCTCCTCTTGAAAGGTCCGGCCGATCGGGCCGGCAAACTCCTCGATCGGGGCCGCCGGCCGGCAAAAGTGCTCTCGGGGATCGCGTTCCCGGTTGTCGGGGTTGACCTGACCCCCGTCGGGACGGTGGAGCCACTCCCCCTCCTCCGGCCAGAAACCGCCCCCGATATCGACGAACTCGATCTCTTCCCGGAAACGCCCCTCCAACCCCTCCAGTACCCGGCCGAGCTTTTTCAGGCAGGCGAGGTGATTTTCCGGACCGAGGTTCCAGCTGGTGTGAAACTGGCAGCCCCGGAGGCGGACGTGGGGAAAGTTTTCGGCCGCCCGGAAGAAGTCGGCCAGCGCCGGGAAAGGGATCCCGAACTTGGCCCAGAGCGCCCGCTCGTCGGTGGTCAGGCGGACCCCGCACCGGACCGGGGAATTGCCGCCGGCGATCCGGTTCAGCCGTTCCAGCTCGCCGAAGCTGTCAAGGAGGACCGTAACCCGGTCCCGGCGGGAGGCAGCCAGGGAAAGCTCGGCTTCGGTCTTCCCCGGGCCGCTGAAGACGATCTCGGCGACGCCGGCCGCCAGGGCCAGTTTCAATTCCTCCCCGGAAGAGACGTCGAGACCGAGACCCGCCGCGGCCAGGGTCCGGGCGACTTCCGGGTGGTTGTTGCTCTTGACGGCGTAGAAGACCATGGCCTCGGGGACGACGGCGGCGAAAGCGTCCATAAACCGAGCCGCCCGCCGGCGGAGAATCTCCGGCTCGAAGACGTAGAGCGGGGTTCCGTTATCGCGAGCGGCCCGGAGATAAATTTCCTTCCGGGAGAGAAAGCTCTCGACATACCGGTTCAGGATCTCCGGAGGCAGGGGGACGGCGGCGGACTCACTCATCGGCAATCCTCGAATTCGAGTTCCAGTTTTCCCGACAGTTCCCGGCATTCCCTTTCCAGGTCTCCGGTCCGGGGCTCGAAGACCAGGTGGCCCAGCCGCCGGCTTTCGTAGTCATCGGGGGGCATCGTTACCCGGTCACCCGCCCGGGCGGTCAGCCGGCACTCCCGGACCCGGGGGTCGGCGAGGAGGGCGGAGGGGTCGATCCGGCGGACCGACCCTCCCCGGGGGGAGAGGAGGTGGAGGCCGGCCAGCGGCTCCCAGTCGGGGAAAGACGGAGGGGGGACTTCCCGGCCGGCGGCGAAGTCAAGGGCATAGCCGGGCATATCGAAGCCGCCGCCGAGTCGCTCCAGGGCGACCAGGCAGTCGCCGCCGGGCCGGGGGGTGAGCTCGATCATCTTCGCCGAGCCTCCGGCGACGATGAAGTCGAGCATACAGATGGATCGCTCGATCCCCAGGGCCCGGGCCGCCCGCTCGAGCTGTCGGCGGAAACTGTCGGGGGCGATCCCGGCGGGGAGCGCCGGCGAGAGGCGGTAGGCGAGGACGGTGCCGAAAGAGTGCTCCCGGGCGGGGACCTTTCGGGTCAGCCGGACGATCTCCGCGCCCTCCCGGGGGTCGAGGGTGAAATCGCAGCTCCACTCCTCCCCCTCGACCAGTTCCTCGATCACGAAGACGGTCCGGGGATCGATCCCGGCCCCGGGCCCGTACATCCTCCGGTTGGGATGCCCGGCCAGCTTCTCCCGCAGAAGGGAAAAACCCCGGCGGCAGTCGGACTCCTTTCGGCAAAGAAAGATCAGCTCGCTCCCCGAGCCGGTCAGGGGCTTGAGGACTGCCGGACGCTCCCCCCCCCGGATGAACTCCACCGCCTCCTCCGGTTCCCGGACCAGCCGGGCCCCCGGGCAGGGGAGATCGGACCGTTCCCAGAGCCGCTTGGAGAGATACTTGTCCCGGGCGGCCCGAACGGCTTCCGGGGAGACGAAAGGAAGGGCGAGATCCCGGGCCAGCTCCGCCGCCAGGGAGAGGGACTCGCAGTCGAAACAGGCGACCCCCGAAAGTCTCCGGCCCCGGTCTTCCAAGCGGCGGCGGAGGGCGGCCCGGGCGGCCGGGAAAACCAGCGGGGAGAGAACCTCGGAGTCCCGCCCCGGGTCCGGGTACTTTCCGGCCCGGGACCGTTCGGCCGGGTCGGTGAGAAAGAGCGCCCGGCCGGGAAAGTTCCGTCCGATGTGGTCGATGTAATCGGCCGT
This sequence comes from Candidatus Erginobacter occultus, assembly GCA_030765265.1. Taxonomy (GTDB): domain Bacteria; phylum Auribacterota; class Erginobacteria; order Erginobacterales; family Erginobacteraceae; genus Erginobacter; species Erginobacter occultus. The sequence continues at coordinate 2,418 of JAVCCZ010000084.1, read as the reverse complement.
GGTCCCCACGACCAGGACGGGATCAGTCTTCATCGGAGATCGGGGAGGTTATCAGGTAAAGCGGGCGGGGGGTGAGATGGAAGAGGGTCTTCCAGGAGAAATCTCCGCAGAGAAAGTCAACCAGTTCAAACCGCTCCCGGCAGGCCCGCTCGATGTGGTGGAGGTTGATCAGCTTGGCCGCGCCCGGATAGTCCGCCCCGGTCCCCCCGGCGAGCAAGGTATAAACCCCGTTATAGACGGCCCCGAGGTCGCAGGCGGCCGGCCTCCCTTCAACCAGGACCGTGGTCATTCTCAGCCAGCCCCGCTCCCGGAGGAGTCCGGCCAGTTCCCGGAAGCTCTCCCGAAAACGGGGATCGGCGAAGTAGGAGGCCTCCCCGAAGCGGGAGATGTTCATCTCCACGATCAGGTCGAAGTCTTCCGGACGGTCGTAGAGAAACTCCACCCCCCGGGAGTGGAAGGCGTCCATCTCCTTGCGGAGACGCTTGCGGGACTTGGAGGAAAACTCGGCGAGGTATTTGTCGAAACCGTAGCCGTAGTCCGGCGGGGCGAAGAGGTAGCCGGTCTCGTCGATCGTCTCCAGGCCGGGCCGGGGCAGAAGGTAGCGGAGGCGGCAGGGCCCGGGGGCGCAGGCGAGCAGGTCCGGGAGAACTCCAAGGTCCCGGGCCGGGAGCCGGTTCCCCTCCAGCCAGGTCTTCCCGTTCCAGGTCTCGCCGGGGAAGTATCCCCAGACCCCGGCTTCCTCGATCCAGCTCAGGGGAAGAAAACCGGTGATTTCGTCTCCTTCCCGGGCGACGATAAAGGCCGCCGGGCGCCGGAAACAGCGCTGGAAACAGTCCCTGACCTCCCAGAGATCGGTCAGCGAATCCCGGGGAACTGTCCGCTCCCAGATTTCCCGGCCCGGTTCGAGGTCAGATATGATCTCGAACTTAACCACCGGTTACATCCTGAGATTGACCTTGGTCAGGCAGTGGGTCCCCCCGAAGAACTTCAGCGCGAACTTCTCCGCCAGGAAAGGATCGTAGGGCTTGCAGCTGAAAACATCGAGGTAGACCGCGTTGGACTGGTTGGCGAAGTGGGCGGAGATCAGCGAGGTCTCGATCAGCTGGACCATCGAGTATCCGGCCACCCGCTCGTCCTCCCCGAAGTGGACGACCTGGGTCTCGCCGAACCGCTTCATCTCGATCAGGTCGCAGAGCTCGACCACGAAACGGCGGATGGCGTCGGCGTCCCGGATGGTGGCGGGGTTACAGTTGTAGATATCGATACTGGCCGCGATCCCCCAGGTCGCCTTCCGGGCAGCTTCCGCTTTCAGGGCGCGGCCCCGGGCGGGCCTGATCGCCCCTCCCACCGGTTTCCTTCTCCCGGTCCCCGATCGCCAACGTTGAGCCGCCGAAACGGCCGACTCGATCTTCTCCCCCGCGATTTTTTCACCCGCGTAGGTGGTTTTCAATCCCGTTCTCCTCCCTGGTTGCCGCGGAACCCGGACGCGATTGCCCGGGCCGGCCGCGGCCTGATATATCCCGATCAGCCCGCCGCCGCCGGAAGCGTCTCCGGCCCGGGCTGGATGCTGGCTTCCTGGATGAAACGCATCAGACTGGCCACCATCGCCTCCCGCAGGGAGGCGATGGTCAGGTCGACCGAGTCGTCGAGCGACTCGATGGCCGCGAACGAATAGTACCCGGAGACCAACCCGACCACCGCGCAGGCGATCCGGCGCATCACCGGGGCGGGGAGCTTCCGGTAGATAAACCTCTCCAGGATTTCCTCCACCCGCTCCAGGTACTTTAAAAACGGGGTCTCGATCCCCTCGTAACTCTGCTCGATCGTCAGTTCGCTCCGCCCCTGGAAGAAGAGAACAAAATCTTCCCAGCGGTTGGAGAAGAAGGTGACGTGGGCCTTGATCACCCCTTCCAGGGCGGTCTTCAGGTCAGTGGAGTCCCGGCAGGTCTCGTCGATCACCGCCAGGAGCTGCTCAATCACCCAGTCGATCAGGTCCTTGACGATCTCCTCCCGGTTGGTGAAATGGTAATAGAAGGTGCCCTTGCCGACATCGGCCCGGCGGGTGATGTCGTCGATCGAGGTCATCTCGATCCCCTGCTCGGTGAAGAGGGTCCGGGCCGCCTCCAGCAGCTTGGCCCGGGTCCGCAGGGCCCGCCGGTTATGCCGGCCGGGCTTGCGGGTCCGGGGCCGGGGGTCGGGCATTATTTTAATCTCTGTCATAGAGGATTTTTCTCCAGCCAGCCGGCAAAAAACAACCTAATGGTCTATTATGACGATTCGGTCATATGTAATGTCTGAACGAAAACCCCAAAAACCAGGTCATTGCGAGGAGGGACGACGAAGCAATCTGTTTAGTTTGTGATGAGATTGCTTCGTCACTTCGTTCCTCGCAATGACAAAGTCTATGTAGGTAGGCGC
>JAVCCZ010000029.1 GCA_030765265.1 Candidatus Erginobacter occultus | reverse complement strand
TTAGGCTGGGAAGAACTGGAGAAGAGGTTCGGGAGAAGGTAAGCCCGGCCGGGTGAGGCGAGATCCTTGGTCAAGACGCTGATTATCCTCGGGCCGACCGCGGTCGGGAAGACCGCCGTCTCGATTTTGGCGGCGGAAAAGCTCGGGGGCGAGATTGTTTCCGCCGACGCCTTCCAGGTTTACCGGGGGATGGATATCGCCACCGCCAAGCCTTCGCCGGAGGAGCTGACCCGGGTCCCTCATCACCTGGTCGATATCCTCGACCCGGGCGAGGAGTACAGCGCGGCCCGCTTCCGCGAGTTGGCCCTTGGGCTGATCGAAGAGATCAAAGGTCGGGGGGCGGTGCCGATCGTCTCCGGGGGGGCCGGGATGTATATCCGGGTCCTGGTTGACGGGATCTTCCCTTCCCCTCCCGCCGACCGGGAGCTGCGGGAGCGGCTGCGGGCCGAAGAAGCGGAGCGGGGACCGGGTTATCTCCACGGCCGGCTGGCCCGGCGGGACCCGGTCTCGGCGGAGCGGATCCATCCCCGGAATTTAAAAAGGATTATCCGCGCCCTGGAAGTCCTGGAATTGACCGGGACGGCGATCTCCTCCCTCCAGCGGGAGTGGGGGGAAGCCGGTGACGGGGCGGAATTGCCTTTCTTGCTGATCGGGCTGAACCGGGAACGGGCCAACCTGTATGCGCGGATCGACCGGCGGGCGAAGGCGATGTTCGAGGGGGGGCTGCTGGAGGAGACCCGGGGCCTGCTCGAGACCGGCCGGCTGGAAGCGGGGCCGGCCCGCCTGGCCCTCGGCTACCGGGAGGCGACCGGCTGCCTGCGGGGCGAATACGGGGAGGAAGAAGCCGTCCGGCGGCTGGCCGCCGCCACCCGCCGCTTCGCCCGCCGCCAGCTGACCTGGTGGCGGAAGGAGCCGAGGATCGAATGGATCGACCTCGCCCCTGGTACCCTCCCCGGAGAGGCCGCGGAGAAGATTGTCGGGCTGTATGCCCGGGCCTGAACTTCAAAATCCGGTTGCAGATCCGGCTTTTTTATCCGACTTTAGATGGGAAACGGAAGACAGGCTGGAAATTGTGTCGCCCCCTGCGGGGGCTCTAAGTTATTTTTGCTGATCCATTACCACGGGCTGACGCCCGTGGCTAAGAATGTGCCGCCCGCTGCGCGGGCTTCTATTATGCAAAGTAATATCTTAATGGACTCAGTTTAAGTAGCCCCCGCAGGGGGCGAAACTTCTTTCTAGCCACGGACGTTAGCCCGTGGAACAAAATCTTTCGGAGAAAAATTTTGATTGAGATTGAAAAGGAAGTTTCCCCGCCCCGGCGGGCGCTGCTGGTCGGGGTGGAGACCGGGCGGGAGGGGCGGTGGGAGATCGAGGATTCCCTGAACGAGCTGGCCCAGCTGGCCCAAACCGCCGGGCTGGAGACGGTGGGGAGGGAGATCTTCAAGCGCCTGCGGCCCCACCCGGCCACCTATATCGGGACCGGGTCGGCGAAAGGCCTGGCCGACCGCTGCCGGGAGGCGGGGGTGACCGAGATCATCTTCAGCGACGACCTCTCCCCGGCCCAGCTGAGAAACCTGGAGGACGCGTCCGGGGTGGAGGTCCGGGACCGGACCGAGCTGATCCTGGTGATCTTCGCCCGGCGGGCCCGGACCCGGGAAGCGAAGCTCCAGGTGGAACTGGCCCGGCTCGAATACCTCCTCCCCCGGCTGGGCGGGGCCTGGCGGCACCTCTCCCGCCAGAAGGGGGGGATGATGGGGACCCGGGACGCCGGGGAGAAACAGATCGAGCTCGACCGGCGGCTGGCCCGGGACCGGATCCATTCGCTGAAGAAAGAGATGGAGCGGGTCCGGCGGCAGAGGTCGGCCCAGAGGAAACTGCGCCGCCAGACCGGGATCCCGGTGATCTCGATCATCGGCTACACCAACTCCGGCAAATCCACCCTGCTCAACGCCCTGACCGCGGCCGAGGTCCGGGCCGAGGACCGGCTCTTTGCCACCCTCGACCCGGTCACCCGTCAGGTCGAACTCCCTTCCGGCCGGAAGGTCCTCTTCAGCGATACGGTCGGTTTTATCCGAAACCTGCCCCACCACCTGATCGACGCTTTCCGCTCGACCCTGGAAGAAGCCGCCGAGGCCGATCTCCTGCTGGAAGTCCTCGACATCTCCCATCCCCGGGTCCGGGAACGGAAGACGGTGGTGGAAGAGGTCTTGCGAGAACTGGGGGCCGACCGGACCGAGATGATCGTCGCCCTGAACAAGATCGACCGGGAACCCGATCCCTACCGGGTCCGGGAAGCCGCCGGCCGGATCGAAGAGTCGATCCCGATCTCGGCCCGCTCCGGAGAGAACCTCGACCTCCTGCTGGCCGAAATCGACCGGAAACTATCTTCCGGCCGGCGGAATTTCCGCCTCCTGATCCCCCAGAGCCGTCCGGACCTGGTGGCGGCCCTCCACCGGGACGGCCGGGTCGGGAAAATCGATTACCATTTAAAAGATGTTTACCTGGAAGTTTTGATCGAGCCGCGGGCGTTGGGCGATTCCCGGAGTTATATCCTGGAGAAGTAGCCCGGCGGCTTTTCTCCTTGCCATAATCGGGAAAAAGTCTATGATAAAAATTTTCCCAATGAAAATTTTTAGGAGGAAGTTATGATCTTTGATCGCCTGCTGGGGATGTTTTCCGCCGATATGGGGATCGATCTCGGGACCGCCTCGACCCTGGTCTTCGTCAAGGGCCGGGGGATCGTGCTCAACGAACCGTCCGTGGTCGCCATCCAGAAAGGAACCAATCACGTGATGGCGGTGGGGGAAGAAGCCAAAAATATGCTGGGGAGGACGCCGGGGAGCATTGTCGCCATCCGTCCGCTCAAGGACGGGGTGATCGCCGACTTCGAGATCACCGAGGCGATGCTCCGCTACTTCATCCGCAAGGTCCACAACCGCAAGGCCCTGGTCCGGCCCCGGATCGTGGTCGCCATCCCCTCGGGGATCACCGAGGTGGAGAAACGGGCGGTCAAGGACTCCGCCGAACACGCCGGGGCCCGGGAAGTTTACCTGATCGAGGAGCCGATGGCCGCCGCCATCGGGGTCGGGCTTCCGGTCCAGGAAGCGGCCGGGAATATGGTCGTCGATATCGGGGGGGGGACCTCGGAAGTGGCGATTATCTCCCTGGCCGGGATTGTCTTCAGCCGCTCGGTCCGGGTGGGGGGAGACGAGCTGGACGAGGCGATCATCCAGTACCTGAAGCGGACCTACAACCTTTTGATCGGCCCGCGGATGTCGGAGATGATCAAGATCAACATCGGGTCGACCTATCCGCTGGAAGAAGAACTGACGATGGAAGTCAAGGGCCGGGACCTGGTGGCCGGACTGCCGAAGACGATGACCATTAACTCCGAGGAGATCCGAGAAGCCCTGGCGGAGCCGATCTCCACCATCATCGAGGCGGTCCGGATCAGTCTCGAGCGCTGCCCGCCCGAACTTTCCGCCGACCTGGTCGACCGGGGGATGATCCTGGCCGGCGGCGGCGCGATGCTCCGGGGGCTGGATAAGCTTTTAGGCGAGGAGACCGGGCTCCCGGTCAACGTGGCCGACGAGCCGATCGAGGCGGTGGTACTCGGCACCGGGAAAGTTCTCCAGGAACTCCGTTTCCTGAGGAGAATCGTCGTCGCCGAGAAGTCGTCGCTCTAGCCGGGGGACCGATCTTATGAGGAGGATTGTCGTCGCGGTGGCGGTCGTCCTCGCATTCGCCGTCCTCTTCAGTATCTCTCCCGCTCTCTCCTCCCTGCTCAAGATCAACCTCCTCCAGTTGCTGGGCCCGGCCCAGGAACTGGGGAATGCCGCCTTCGCCCCCCTCGCTTACGTGGTCGGGTCGATCGGCCGGACCATTGAAGCCGCCCGGGTCAACCCGGTCCTGGAAGAGCAGGCCGGGTTTTTGGCCGCCGAGGTCTCCCGGCTCAAGGAAGTCGAGGCGGAAAACCGGCAGCTGCGGTCGCTCCTCGATCTTCCGGATCGTCTCCGTTACCGCGGGGTGGTGGCGAGGGTGATCGGCCGGGATATCCGGCACTGGAACCAGAGCGTCTTGATCAACCGGGGAGGCGCCGACGGGGTGGAACGGGAAGCGGCGGTGGTGTCCTCCCGCGGATTGGTCGGGAAGGTGATCGAAGTCGCTCCCCGCCTGAGCCGGGTTCTGCTGATCATCGACCCCGCCAGCGGGGTGGGGGGGGCTATCCAGAGTTCCCGGCAGACCGGGATTGTCGAAGGGACCGCCGCCGGCGGCTGCCTGATGAAATATCTCCCCCGCCGGATCGAGATCTCCCCTGGCGAGGCGGTGGTCACCTCCGGTCTGGGGGGCGTCTATCCCCCGGGTTTGCTGATCGGGATGATCGCCGCGGTCCGGCCAAAGCAGGAGGGGATCTACCAGAACGCCGACCTGGAGCCGGCCGTCCGGTTCGATCGCCTGGAATGGGTAATGGTCCTGCAATAAACTCCTGACTTCTGAATTCGCATTTCTTATGACCATCACCGTCCGCCGCCCGATTCATCACTACAGCCCCACCCGGGAAAAACGGTGGCGGCGGCGGGCGATTCTGGCCTTGCTGCTCCTGGTTTCGGCGGTCCTCCAGGGGGCCGGCGGGAGGGCGGGTATTTTTTTTCATTTCCGTCCCGACCTGGTTTTAATCGTGGTCGTCTGCTGGTCTCTCCGGCAGGGACCGGCCGGAGGCTGGTGGGCCGGGGTCGGCGGAGGATTGTTGAGCGATCTCTTCACCGGCGGGATCCTCGGTATGCGCGCTCTCTCGTTGGGGACCGCCGGCTGGCTGGCGGCCCTGGGCAGCCGTTCTCTCTACCGGGCCCACCTGACCACCCGGGTCCTGATGGTCGCGCTCGCGGTCCTGGCCGACGGTGCAATTTATTATCTTCTCCTCTGCGTATTCGGGGAGCCCCCGGGCTGGTCCGCGGCCTGGCGGGATATCATCTGGCCCCGGCTCTGGCAGACCGTGCTGATCGCCCCGATCTGGCTCATCCCGGCCGAACGGCTCCTGGGCGGAGAAAGGTAGACCGTTCTCTCCCCGGAAAAACGTGGTAAAATGTCGGGGGACGGAACGATAAATTCCGAATTACAATGAAAAGATCGATTGATTTCCGGATGCGGGTCCTGGCCGGGATCCTCCTGGTCTGGGCCGGGGTGATCGTCGTCACCCTCTGGTATATGCAGGTTGTGAAGGGAGAGGAGTACCTGGAGAGCGCGGTGAGAAACCGTGTCCGCCTGGTTCGGATCCCGGCTCCCCGGGGGCTGATCCGGGATCGGAACGGCGTGGTCCTGGCCGACAACCGCCCCAGTTTCGACCTGATGGCCACCCCGACCGAGATCGCCGATCGCGGCCGCTTGCTCGGGGAACTGAGTCGGATCCTGGGGATCCCCGAAGAACAGCTGTCCGCCCGTCTTGATTCCTTCCGTCACCGCCCCTTCGAGCCGGTCCGGCTGGCGGCCGATATCGGGATCGCCGCGGCCACCGTTTTTAAGGAGAAAAGCCCGGAGCTGGCGGGGGTGGAGGTGCAGGTCAACCCGGTCCGGCATTACCCCTACGGCCAATCGGTGGTTCACCTGCTCGGTTACGTCGGCCAGATCAGTCCCGGGGAACTGGAGCGGTTGAAGGATCTCGGCTACCGGGCCCACGACGACCTCGGCAAGATGGGTGTGGAGGAAGCTTACGACAGTTATCTCCGGGGACGGAGCGGGGTGGAGCAGGTCCAGGTCAACGCCCGGCTCTACCGGGACCGGGTTTTGAACCGGACCGAGCCGGTGCCCGGCAACGACCTCCGCCTGACCATAAATATCCGGGCTCAGCTGATCCTCGACCGGCTGCTGGATGGCTGGAAGGGAGCGGCGGTCCTCCTCGACCCGCGGAACGGCGATATCCTGGCCCTGGTCAGTCACCCTTCCTTCGATCCAAATCTTCTCATCCGTCCGGTCCGCAGAGAGGACGCCGCCGAAGTATTTACCCGCCCCGACGCCCCCCTGCTCAACCGGGCGATCACCGGGGAATACCCGGCGGGTTCCCCCTTCAAGCTGGTCCTGGGCCTGGCCGGGTTGGAATCCGGGAGCATCAACCCGGATACCGTTTATGACTGTGGGGGGGTATTCTTCCTCGGGAATAGCCAGTTTCGCTGCTGGCGACTGGAAGGCCACGGCCCGGTCAATCTCCAGGAAGCGATCAAGCATTCCTGCAACGTCTATTTCTATCACCTGGGGTTGGAACTGGGGGTGGACCGGATCGAGGCGATGGGCCGGCGGTTGGGCCTGGGCGAGCGTTCCGGGATCGAGATCAGGGGAGAGAGTCCGGGATTGCTGCCCGGCCGGGCCTGGAAGCGCCGGCAGTTCGGGCGGGCCTGGTATCCCGGGGATACCGTCAACCTCTCGATCGGGCAGGGCTACCTCCTGGTCACCCCGCTCCAACTGGCCGGAGTCGGAGCGGCGATCGCCGGCCGGGGGGAGCTTTACCGTCCCCGGCTGGTGGCGGCGATTACTTCACCGACCGGGGAGGTGATCAAGGAAGAAGAACCGGCCTTGCGGCGGCAGATCGAACTCCCCCCCGCCGCCTGGGAAGAGGTCCTCTCCGGGATGAACCGGGTGGTCAACGAGGAGAGGGGGAGCGGGCGGCTGGCCGCCCATCCCTCGGTAGCGATCGCCGGGAAGACCGGGACCGTCCAGGTCGGATCTCCCCCGGAGTACGATAATCACGCCTGGTTCCTGGCCCTGGCCCCGGCCGACCGGCCCCGGCTGGTCCTGGTCCTGCTTTTAGAGGACGCGGAGTCGGGCGGGCAGACCGCCGCCCCGCTGGCCGGGGAGTTTTTCCGGCGCTACCTGGCATTGGGGAATAGGGAAATAGGGAATGGGGAATAGGGAATGGGGAATAGGGAAGAGCAATCTGTGTTGTGAAAAACCTGAAATATCTTGACTGGATTCTGCTGGCGGCCGTCCTGGTTTTGGCCGGGCTGGGGGCGACGGTGATCTACAGCGCCTCCTACCAGCTGCGCCTCCTGAGCGGGGTTCACTATCTTCAGCGGCAGCTGGTCTGGATCGTCCTCGGTCTGCTGGTCTTCCTGGTCCTGGCTCTGTCCGACTACCGGAAGCTGGTCGCCGGCGCGTATTTCCTGACCGCCGTTACCACCTTTCTCCTGGTGGTTATAGTACTCCTCGGGGAGACCCGGTTCGGCGCCCGCCGCTGGATCCAGGTCGGGGGGTTCACCGTCCAGCCTTCCGAGTTCGCCAAGATCACCCTGATCCTGATGCTGGCCCGCTACCTGGCCGGAAGGTTTGACCGCCGGGACCGCTGGTCCTACGTCCTGGTGCCCTGCCTGCTGGCGGCGGTCCCGGCGGTGCTGATCCTGAAGCAGCCGGACCTGGGAACCGCGATCATCTTTCTCCCGGTTACCATCGGGATGATCTTCGCGGCCGGGGGGAAGGGGAAGCAGATCCTGGCGCTGGTTCTGATCGTTTTGATCCTGCTCCCCGGCTTCTGGTTTTTCCTCCGGGAATACCAGAAGTCCCGGCTGATGGTCTTTCTCGACCCCGGGCTCGATCCTTCCGGGGCCGGCTACACGATCATCCAGTCTAAGATCGCGATCGGCTCAGGCGGGCTCTGGGGCAAAGGCTGGCTGGGGGGGACCCAGAATATGCTCAGCTTCCTCCCCGAACGCCAGACCGACTTTGTCTTCTCGGTGGTGGCCGAGGAGTGGGGTTTCGCCGGCTGCCTGCTGGTCATTCTGCTCTACGGGGTGATCTTCCTCCGCCTCTTCACGATCGGCTGGCGCTGCCGGGAAATGAGCGGAAAATTCCTGGTTGTCGGGGGTATCCTGGTCCTGGCCGCCCACGCCGGGATCAATATCGGGATGGCCGCCGGCCTCCTCCCGGCCACCGGGCTGCCCCTTCCCCTGATCAGTTACGGCGGTTCGGTGACGGTCACCGTGATGGCTATTTTAGGTCTCTGCCAGAGTGTTTATGTCCACCGGTACTATATTTGATTGATTTCATCATATGAATTAATCGCTATAGCGATCCCGATAGCGATTTAAGCCAAAAAATATGAATCTTCGAGAGGAAATTGAAAAGATCCTCCCCTTTGTCGAGCGGCCGGCCCGCTATATCGGGAGCGAGATCAACTCTGTCCGCCGGCCCGGGGCGGAGATCCGGCTGCTGCTCAGCTATCCCGACCTCTACGAGGTGGGGATGAGCCATCACGGCCTGGCGATTCTCTACGATATTGTCAACCGCTCGCCGTCGGCGTCGGCGGAACGAGCCTTTGCCCCGGCCCGGGATATGGAAGACGCCCTCCGCCTGGCCGG
>JAVCCZ010000069.1 GCA_030765265.1 Candidatus Erginobacter occultus | reverse complement strand
TTACTATTACGCCCATGATTATGTGGCTTCTTAATCACTTTGACTTAATTTATTTTGTTTTTAATCGTCCTGCCTTAATGCGGGTCCGGGTCAAGTCCGGATTTGAAGTACTCACTGTAGTACTGTCAGTCACATAGATATTTCTCCTGCTCCTATGTGACAACCTATATCAGGAATTTGGTCATTGGAAATTGGAAGTTGTTTATTGGATATTCAACTCCCCCTTTGCCGGTTTTATTCTTTCATAAAACTTCTGACAGTACCTGAATTCTCAACAACAGGTTCCTTCATTACTCACTTCTTCCGCCGACCGAAGGTCTTCTCAATCAGGACATAAAAGAGCGGCGTGAAGAGAACCACGAGAATCGTTCCGGTGACCATCCCGCCTAGCACCACCGTACCGATGGCGACCATGGCCCCGGCTCCCGCGCCCGTGCTCAGGGCCAGGGGCAACACGGCTAAACCGGTCGTGATAGACGTCATGAGGATCGGGCGAAGCCGCAGCTTCACCGCCCGGAGCGCGGCCTCGGTCAAGCCCAATCCTTCGGCTCCCCCGGCCATGGCGAACTGGACGATCAGGATGGCGTTCTTGGTGGCTAAACCCAGGGTATTCAACAAGCCGATCTGGAAATAGACATCACTGGGCAGCCCGCGCAGATTCGAGGCGATGAAGCCGCCGATGACTCCCAGGGGCAGGATCAGCAGGACCGAGATGGGAACATCCCACTTCCCGTAGAGAGCCGCCAGGAAAAGAAACATAATCAGAATAGAAAATGTATAAAGCAGACCGGTCTGGGAAGAAGCCTGTCGTTCCTGGTAGGAGAGACCGGTCCAGTCATATCCGATCCCATGCGGCAACTTCCCGACGATCTCTTCCATCGCCTCCATGGCTTCGCCGGAACTCCGTCCCGGTGCTGGCTCACCCCAGATATTCATGGAGGGGAAACCGTTAAAGCGCTCCAGCCGGGGAGAGCCGCTAGTCCAGTGGCCGGCCGCGAACGAGGCAAACGGCACCATCTTCCCGGCCGTGTTGCGCACGTACAACTTTTTCAGGTCTTTCGGCAGCATACGGTAGGGGGCGTCCACCTGGGCATAGACCCGCTTGACGCGACCGGCTTGAATGAAGTCGTTGACATAGGCGCTCCCGAAAGCCGCCGCGATGGTGTTGTGGATGGAGGTAATGGGCAGGCCCTGGGCGCCGGCCTTTTCCCGGTCCACATCCACCCGGTATTCGGACACATCCTCCATGCCGTTGGGACGGACTCTCACCAGTCTCGGGTCCCGCGCCGCCAGCCCGAGGAGCTGGTTGCGGCCCTGCGTCAGAGCCACATGGCCGCTACCGCCGCGGTCCACCAATTGGAAGTCGAATCCGATGGCATTGCCCAGTTCGGCGATCGGCGGCGGCGGGAAGGCAAAGACCATGGCTTCGCGGATTCTGGAAAAGGCCCCCATAGCCCGGCCAGCTATGGCCTTGACCCGCAAGTCCGTTCGATTACGCAGCTTCCAATCCTTCAGCTTGGCAAAGACCATACCGTTGTTCTGGGCTCGACCGGAAAAACCCATGCCGGCTATCGTCATGCAGGACTCCACCACCTCTTTTTCTTCCTCCAGGAAATAGCGCTGGACCTCGTCCGCGACCGCCTGGGTCTGCTCCAGGGTGGAGCCCGTGGGCGTGATAATCTGGCAGAGAAGGATTCCCTGGTCTTCATCGGGGAGGTAGCCGGTGGACATTCCCCGGTAAAGCCACAGCAGTCCGCCCACGATTAGTATATATATAATAACATAACGCAGTTTCCGGGCCAGCGCGTGGCCGATCAGTTTCACAAATCCGTCGCGGAACCGGTAAAAGATCCGATCGAACCAGAGGAAGAACGGGCGCAGGAACCGGAGCGCGCCTTCCGCCGCCTCGTGCCCCTTGACCACCGGCTTGAGGATATTAGCGCAAAGCACCGGCGTAAGGATCAAGGCCATCAGTACCGACAGAAACATGGCCGTGACAATGGTCACGGAGAACTGACGGTAGATGACCCCGGTGGATCCGCTCAAAAACGCCATGGGGCCAAATAAAGCCGCCAGCACCAGGAAGAAGCCGATCAGGGCGCCGGTGACCTGGCCCATGGACCGGGCGGTAGCCTCCCGGGGTGAAAGCCCTTCTTCACTCATAAGCCGCTCCACGTTCTCCACTACCACGATGGTATCATCCACCAGCAGCCCGATGGCAATCACCATAGCGAACATGGTCAGCATGTTGATGGAATATCCGAACGCCCCCAACACGGCGAGGGTGCCCAGGAGGACGACCGGCACCGCGATGGTGGGAATCAGGGTGGCGCGGAGGTTTCCCATGAAGAGCCACATGACTAGGAAAACCAGCACAATCGCCATGAGCAGGGCCTTGACCGCCTCGCCAATCGCCACCCGGACAAACGGGGTGGTGTCGTAGGGATAGACGACCTTCATCCCCGGGGGAAAATAGCGGCTCATCTCCTGAAGTTTCGACTTGATGGCATCGGCGGTAGCCAGCGCGTTGGCGCCGGGAGCCTGCCGGATGGCCAGAGCGGCGGACGGTTTGCCGTTGTAATGACCCTCGATATCGTAGAACTCGGTTCCCAATTCGGTCCGCCCCACATCGTTGATTCTGATAATGGATCCATCCGGATTGGTCCGGAGGGGGATGGCGGCAAACTCCTCCGGGGTCTGGAGGAGATTCTGGACGACGATGGAAGCGTTCAACCGCTGGCCTTCCACCGCCGGGATCCCGCCGAACTGACCGGCGGAGACCTCCACATTGTAGGCCCGCAGCGCCAGGATCACGTCCTCCATGGTCAGGTTGTATTCCGTGAGCTTATCCGGGTTGAGCCAGATCCGCATGGCGTACTGCGAGCCGAAGTTTTCGACCTCGCCCACCCCGGACACACGGGCCAGAACCTTCTCCAGGTTGGACTGGGCGTAGTCCCGCAGATCATTGCCGTTCATACTGCCGTCTTCCGAGACCAAACCCACGATGAGCAGATAGTTCCGGGTGGATTTGCTGACTTTGACCCCGGCGCGCTGGACCACCTCCGGAAGACTAGCCATGGCGAGTTGAAGTTTGTTCTGAACCTTGGACCAGGCCAGGTCTGGATCGGTCCCCGGTTTAAAGGTTAATTCGATACGGGAGGCCCCGGCTGAATCGCTCGTTCCGGAGAGATAGAGCATATCGTCGAAGCCGGTCATCTTCTGCTCGATGATCTGGGTGACGCTGTTCTCCACCGTCTGCGCCGATGCCCCGGGATAAAAAGATTGAATGGCGATGGATGGTGGAGCAATAGGTGGATACTGCGCGATGGGCAGGTTATAGATGGATAGTCCGCCCAGCAGCATGATGAAGATGGCGATGACCCAAGCGAAGACCGGCCGATCAAGAAAGAATTTCGATAGCATCTGATTTCTCCGTTTAATTCGTATCTGCGGATGGCTGAACCGCTTTCCCGGCCGATGGACCATCTCTCCAACCGGCGTCTAACGGGACAATTTTTACGGAAGCTCCGGGTCTTACTCTCTGAACCCCCTCAACAATCACCCGATCGCCGGGATTAAGACCTGACGAAACCAGCCATCTTCCGCCGATGGCTCGATCGAGCTTGAGCATCCGCTGCTCGACTTTTCCTCCCGCGTCCACCAGCAGAACAAAGGGAGTCCCCTTTTGATCGCGCCTCACACCTGGCTGCGGGACCAGGATAGCCACTTCTTTGACGCCTTCTTTCAGTACCGTCCGCACAAACATGCCCGGCAAGAGCGCATCGTCCGGATTCGGAACCACCACCCGCAGGATGACGGAACCGGTGGTCGGGTCCACCGTGATATCGCTGAATTCCAGCTTTCCTTCCAGAGGATATACCATGCCATCTTCCAGGATAAGCTGCACCGCGCTCTGGCTGGTTCCATCGTAAGTCAACTGGCCATCCGCCAGCCGCCGCCGCAAACGCAGCAACTCGGTGGTGGATTGAGGAACATCCACATAAATTGGATCCAACTGCTGAATAGTAGCCAGGGGGATCGGCTGGTACGCCGTCACCAGCGCGCCTTCCGTCACGCCGGACCGGCCAATCCGGCCCGAGATAGGGGCTTTGATGGGCGTATAGGAGAGGTTGATCTTCGCGCTCTCCAGGGCCGACTGGCTGATCATTAACTGAGCTTCCATCCGTCGCAGGGCCGCCAGCGCGTCATCGTATTCCTGCTGCCCCAGCGCGTGGCTCGCGACCAGTTTTTTAAAGCGCTCTTCCCGGGAACGCAGGGCCGGGAGATTGGCCTCGGCCATGGCAACCGCGGCCTGGGCCCGGTCATAAGCCGCCTGGTAAAGAGCGGGGTCAATCCGATAGAGCAGTTCACCGGCTTTGACATCTGAGCCCTCCTTGAACGCGCGTTTTAGAATTAGTCCGTTGACCTGAGGACGAATCTCCGCCACCCGGTAAGCCGCCGTTCGCCCCGGCAGTTCCGTGGTCAAAACCACGCGTTCCGGCTTCATGGTTACCACGCTGACCTCGGGGGGGCCTAACTGCGGAGGCTGACCATGACCGCAACCCGACGCCGCCATCCCGGTGGCGATAACACAGACCAATGCCGATTTTAATAGAGTGTTCTTCAACCCCAACGGGGGTGTTGACTTCTTTTTTCCACAACCGCCAGCTAATGTGTCGGCTTGCTTGTTAAGAATTATTCTTTTGTTTTTCATTAGATCTTTCCTTCAATATTATTTATGATTTTGTAAGGAGGCTGTCTTGAACTAATACTTTCTTGACATACTCTTCTCCGGAACATTGCCGGGATTGGGAAATGTAGTTTTAGTTTTCTAGGTGAGCTCCCGCCGTCGGGCACGAATCCCGGCCAGTGAAAACTTCGTGACATGTTCGGCATATGCTACTAGGTTAACAATCCTTGGTAGACCATCCTCTTGACCAGCTTTTACGTTTTGCCATCTGTTGGTTAATAATGGATTTAGACACTGGCTCATAATGCTGAAGACGAAAATATTGACCTCCTCAGTATTGGCCCGGGGTCCAAGTAACTCTCTCACTACTGATTCCGTTCGGTCGTGCAGGGGGCGGATATTTTGATGCATAACTTCTTTCAGTAGACCGGTAGGGGAGGCAAGTTCTTGATAGCTGATCTGAGACTCCCGGTTGTTTTCATCAGCTGTCCGCCGGATAGCGGCCTTAATCATTCCACGTAGCCGTTCTTTTGCCGGGGCATCTCCGGATATACCGCCATCCGGGGGATGGGCGGCCATTGCTTTGGCAAAAGAATATCGCCAGGTTTCCCGGTATAAGGTCTCCTTATGCTGGAAATGATAATTGACCGCCGCAGTATTCACTCCCGCCTGCTTGCATATTTCCGCGATCGTTGTGTCCCGGTAGCCCTTATTCGAAAAAATTTCGGCGGCAACGGTCAAAAGACTCTTGCGGGTTTTTAGGGTATCTGTTCTCAATTTCGGCATTTTAATTTTCACAGTTTGTAGTATTGCTTAAATTCAAATGTTAAATTGAACTGAGCATTTGAATTCGTCAAGGTTAAAATGCAAATTTTTTAATAATTTTTAATGTTACTCACTCTAGCAAGACCTAATTAGAATGATTAAAGTTGGACCACACTATCTCATTGTAAGGTTTCAGTAAACCCCATCTTCTCGTGTTTATGCGATGGAATTGTAGCCGCGGTCGCTGACCGCGGATGACAGGAACCGCGGTCAACGACCGCGGCTACAGTGTCCTATGGCAACCAGGTGATCAAGCATGAATACCGTCCTCTCGTAGCGGCTGCCTTTAGGCTGCCACCCGATGGCGACTTGAAGGTCGGCTCTACGAGCACGGGGTAACGGGGGTTACTGAAAGCTTACCTATATTTATAGGTTGTAATATTCGTATCACCTTGAATATAAACGAGATGTTGTGGTCCGACCCCAATTCATGTACTATTTTTGGGAAGCGGTAATAGATGTTATGGCTTGATTGAATAGGGGTCATGGACCGATATATTCATTCCGATCATTGGTTTTTCCGAAAGGTTTCTCCCAGTCGTTTCAATCCTGGGGAAGAGTCGCGATCGGGCAGGCAGGCTTCTATAAAGACCAGTTTCTTCTTCTCCCGCGCGGCGATTTCCATGGCTTGTCCAAGTTCTTCCTCCGTAGTCACCCGGATCCCGATGGCATGGGAACCGTCATTAAATACTCCGGGCAACCGGGAATAATGCCACATTTGGATGTCGTTATACGGACCGTCTTCATGGAGAACTCGTTCAATCAGATAACCATCGTTGTTAATGAGTACTATCAGGGCGGGGCAACGCTCCCGGATCAGGGTGGAGACTTCCTGGGCCGTCATCTGAAAAGCACCGTCACCGGTCAGGATTACCGGGCGTTTTTTAGGTTGTGCCAAGGCCGCCCCCAACGCCGCCGGGGTACAGTAACCGATGGAAGAATAATAACTTTGACAGATGAAATTTTCCGCTTCTTCGATATAAAATTTCGGGGCCGCGCAGAAAGCGTCACCGGGTTCCGCCAGGAGGATCATCTGGTCGTCGAGAAAAGAATTTAAACATTCATATAGACGGGATGCTGTTAAGAGACAGTCCGGTTGGGGGATAAATTTCTTCCTGATATCATAGGATTTGGCCGGATGAGAGGAGAGGAAAGATCGGTGCTTTACCTCTCCAGCCAGTCTCCGGATAAAATCTCCCAATCGTACTTGATAATAATAATGGTTGCCGATCCGAACCCGGTTCCCTCCCGCGGAGATCATCCGATGATTATCGAGATTTATGCTGAACAAACCCGTGTCCAGATCTGTGATATGTACTCCCAGAGATAGGAGACAGTCGGAGTCTTCCACCTGCCGTCATACAGTTTCCCGGCTCCAACCACCTTGATAGATACCGACAAACTGGGGATGAATCTCCGGTAATACCGACTTGCTGCTGAACATCGTGGCAAAAGGAATTTCGGCATTTTCGACCAGACTCAGTGCTTCATCTTCCAGACCAAAACGATGCAATTCCACGCCAGCGAGTATCAATGGATGACTGGATCTTTCGATCATCTCCACGGCTTCGGAGACGCATTCCGCCAGGCTGCCCTCATCCGATGATAATTGCGTGACATCCGGCAATGTTCGGGGTGCGCGGCAGGGCGCATGAATTATGTCGGTAGGCAACTCTAGATAAACCGGTAGTTTTCGGGCGATGCAATTCTGGATAACGCGGTCAATTTGCGCGGGAGCATGATTCGGGGTCGTTAATATAGCCGAATCCGCCGTCAATTTTTCATAAATATCCCGCTGCAGGTAATAGTTGGAAACCAGGTGATGAACCAGGGTTCCCGATTCCCGGTTTCGCGCGGAGGGAGCCCCGCTGATGATAATCAATGGCACCTGTTCGGCGAATGCGCCGGCGGCGGCATGATCGGAGGATGATTTCTGGCCTTCCTGGTCTCCCCGGTCCTCTATTATCTCTTCTCCAGTACCCAACAGAACCTGGAATAAATATTGGTTCTCAATCATTTTGTGTGGGTAAATACTCTTTATAGATAATTGTAATTATATTTATATTGAATATTGAGAATAAATTCCAAATGCCAAATCACAAATGCCAAATAAATCCCAATTACCAAAATTCGAAATCTCAAACACAGCTTGGTGCCGGTAAAGTTTTAGTGAACCCCGTCATCTCGTAGCGGCAGTCTTTAGGCTGCCACACGATGGCGACCTGAAGGTCGCCGCTACGAGTACGAGGCGACAGGATTCACTGAAAGCTTACTGGTGCTGGTCCATAGAATATGGCAGATCACATTGCTATCAGGGGCGTTACAAGCTCTGATGGTCTGAATCGAAAGTGTGGAGCCAGGTGTGGCAGTTTGGAATTTCGATCAGCCTCTCCGCCATAGCAGCATAGCTGCGACGGCTGGATTGTAATTTAGAATTTATTTGGAATTTGGTGCTTGGATTTTTTGCTGGTTTTCCTGAAATCAAGAAATACCAAAGAATATTTACCACACAAAATGACTGAGAACCTAAAATATATATGGGGATAAAAAAACCGGGATAAGGAGTAAACTCCTTATCCCGGTTCCTATCCATCTCAACCGTTCCATCCTGTTGTACCATTGTAACAGATGGAACGACTGAGCCCGTCCAAACAGTTGGACTTATTACGGCTGCAGCGCCTTCTGCATCTTCTGAAGCGCTTCCTGGACAGCAGGATCACTTCCATAGTCCTGGGCAATCTTCATCATGGCTCCCATAAACTTGGGCCCAAGCTCTTTCATTCTCGCTGCCTCGGCCTTCAGTTCTTCCGGGGGATTGGCCTGATCCTT
>JAVCCZ010000057.1 GCA_030765265.1 Candidatus Erginobacter occultus | reverse complement strand
GACCGGAGGGGGATGCTCCTCCACAAACTGAGAAAGCTCAACGCCAATATGCGGGAACTGAAACGCTTCCTCCCGGCCCTCGGGGAGATGCGGCCGCCCTGGCGGATGATGTTCGTGACCAAGGTGCTCCAGTCCTGGCTGGCGGCCCCCTGCCTGCTCGGCCTGACCGGGCTGGTGATTATCTCCCTGCCCGGCGGAAAAACGGCGGCCCTGATCTTCTGGGGAGGCGCCCTGATATTCCTGGCGGTGCTGCACAGCCTGGCCGAGCGGGTATTGAAACGGAGCAATCCGGGGGAAGAATCCGGCGGGAGCCATCGGTTCAGCTACGGGCTGCTCTTCCTGGCCATCCTGATCGGGGGTTTCTTCCGCTACTTCTTCGTCCGCCAATCCAGTTCCTACCGGAGAGTGGACTGACCGGAATGTCTCAGATAACCTACTTCATCACCGGCGCCAACGGTTTTATCGGGTCGGCACTGGCGGCGGAACTAAGCCGGCGGGGAGAGAACTCCGTCCTCCTCTTCCACCGTTCCGACGACCACCCCCTCCTGAAGGGGGTCTCCGGGCTCCGGGTTCGGGGCGATATCCTCCGTCCGGAGACCTACCGGGAGCACCTGACCCCCACGACCCGGGTGATCCACGCCGCCGGCAGGGTGAGTTTCTCTTCCGCCGACCGCGAGGAGGTCGAGAGGGTCAACCGGGAGGGGACGCGGCGGCTGGCCGAATCCTGTCTCGATCGGGGGGTGGAGTCGCTGGTCTTCCTCTCCGCCGGAGCGGTCTGGGGTTCGACCGGCTCGGCCGGGGAGACGATCGCGGAAGAGAGCCCCCCGGCCGCTAAGACCGCGGACGCTTACGCTCAGAGCAAGATCGCGGGCGAGCGGATCTGCCGGGAATCGGCGGAAAAGGGACTGCGGGCGGTGATCGTCAACCCGGCCACGGTTTACGGGGCCGGAGATTACCGCCTCCGGGCCGGGGGCCGGGTGACGGCGGAAATTCTCCGGCGAGGCGGTGGCTGGGCGCCCCCGGGCGGGACCTCCTGGCTGGATATCGCCGACGCCGTCCGGGGGATCCTCCTTGCCGGGGAGCGGGGCGGGGGAGGGGAGAACTACATCCTCTGTTCGGGCAACATCTTCTACCGTGACCTCTTCAGCCTGATCTCCGTCCTGGGAGGTCAAGGGAGCAAGGTTAAAACCATCCCTCTCATTTTCCGATTCCCCCTGACCGCCGCCGCCCGGGCGGCCGAGATCGGCAGCCGATTGCTCGGCCGAAACTCCCCCGTCTCTTCGTTCCAAATCGCCGAGAGTTTTCGCTTCAAGTACTTCCGGTCGGAGAAGGCCCGGAGAGAACTCGGGTTCAGCCCCCAGACCCCCCTCGATGAGAGCCTCCGGGCGACCGCGGACTTCAACCGGGGACACGGCTTGAAATGAAAGTAATGCTCGTCAACCCGCCCTGGAAGCTCGACCAGGAGAGCGTCTACAGCCAGACCGGGGCCATCTACCCGCCGTTGGGCCTGGCCTCGATGGCGGCGGTCCTGGAGCGGGAGGAACCGGGACGGGTGGAGATTCTTGACGCCTGGGGGTTGGGGTTGGGGATGGAGAAGTTCCGGGACCGCATAGAAGCGTCCCGGCCGGAGATCATCGGGATCACCGCTTACACGACCACGATCGTCGAGGCGCTGGAAGCGGCCAAAATCGTCCGGCAGTCCCTCCCGGGGAGCGTGGTGGTGATGGGCGGGCCCCATCCCTCAATCCACCCCGACGAGGTGATCGCTTTTTCCCAGGTTGATTACCTGATCCGGGGGGAAGGGGAATACAGTTTCGCCGCCCTGGTTAAAAAGCTCTCCACCGAAGAGGGAGACCTGGGGGAGATCCCCGGCCTGACCCGCCGGGTGGAGGGAAAGATCGTCCACCACCCAGACCCCGGTTTCGTTCCGGACCTGACCGCTCTCCCTCCCCCGGACCGGAGCAAGCTGCCGATGGCGATCTATCGGCCGGCCTCCGGGGCTTACCGGCGAACCCCGGTCACCTCGATGATCACCTCCCGGGGCTGTCCTTTCAACTGCACCTTCTGCTCCAAGGCGATTTTCGGGTCCGCCGTCCGCTTCCGGACCCCGGTACAGGTCCTGGCCGAGGCGGAAGACCTGATTGAACGTTACCAAATCCGGGAGATCTACTTCGCCGACGACTGCTTTACCCTCGACCGGGAGAGAACGGCCGAAATCTGCCGGCTCTTTCTCGATCGAGCCCTCGATCTCACCTGGACCTGCTCGACCCGGGCCAACCTGGTCGACCGTGAACTGCTCGGACTGATGAAGCGGGCCGGCTGCGTCTCGATCGGTTACGGGATCGAGACCGGAAGCCCGGAGACGGCCCATAAGATTAAGAAGGGGATCACCTTCGAACAGGCTCGGGAGGCGATCGCGCTGACCCGGGCGGCCGGGATCGAAAGCCGGGGTTCGTATATCTTCGGCTTCCCGGGGGAGACCCAAGTCAACCTGGAGGAAACTCTCCGGGCCGCCCTTGCTCTCAACGCCGACTTCGTGATCTTTAATCTCGCCATCCCCCTGCCGGGGACCGAACTCTACCGGGAGGCCCGGGAGAAAGGCCTCCTGCTCGCTGACGGTTTCGAGATGTACCCCCTGACTGACGGAGCCCACGTCCTGATCCGTCCGGAAGGGATCACCCCCGAAGAGCTCAAGAACTTTTACAACCGAGCATACCGGACATATTATCTCCGGCCCCGGTATCTTTTCCAACGGTTAAAAAGCCTGAAAAGTTGGGAGGATCTCCGCCTAAACTGGCGCGGGGTCCGGGATTTTTTCAACTGGCGGAGAGGGACGAAATAAGCCGATGATCGCCCTGGTCCAACCCCGGCTTCCCGACCGGAATTACATCCCCAACCTGGGCCTTCTTTCCCTGGCCGGCGTTCTCGAGAGGGAGGGTTATCCGATCCGGATCTTCGATGAAAACCTCGACCCGAATTATCTCTCCGAGCTGGTCCGGCTCCGCCCCCGCCTGGTCGGTTTCACCGCCGTAACCGCCGCCGTCAACCGGGTCGGCCGGGCGGCGGAGCTCCTGAAGGAGTCGGTGGACGGGGTCCTAATCGCCGCCGGCGGCCCCCACGTCTCGGTGCTCCCGGAGGAGACGCTCTCCGGCGGGAGGTTCGATTACTGCGTGGTCGGGGAAGGGGAATACCCCCTGCTTGAACTGGTCCGGTCGATTTTCGACGGCCAGGGCACCCCGGAAGATATCCCTAACCTGGTCTACCGGTCGAATGGCCGGATTCGGAGCAACCCGGGACGGCCGTTTCTCGGGCCGGAAGAACTCGACCGGCTCCCTTTCGCGCCTTTCCACCTCCTCGATCTGGAGCGGGTTTTCCCCCGGATCACCCACGCCTCTACTCCCGAGGCAAGAGAATCCTCCCCCTGATGACCTCGCGGGGCTGCCCCCAAACCTGCACCTTCTGCTGCCGCTCGATGGGGCAGCGGATCCGGGCCCGGTCGGCGGATAACGTCCTGGCGGAGATCGAGCACCTGGTCCGGGATTACCGGATCGACGAAATTTACTTTGAAGACGACAACTTCACGGTTGACCGGGAGCGGGCGCTGGCGATTCTCCGGGGTATCCGGGACAATTTCCCCGCCCTCTTCATCAAATTCGCCAACGGACTCCGGGCCGATCGGGTCGACGGGGAGATCCTCTCCGCCATCCGGGAAGCCGGGGGCTACTGGATCGGTTTCGGGGTCGAGTCCGGGTCGCAGCGGGTACTGACCCTGATGAAGAAACGGCTCGATTTGGACAAGGTCCGAAAGAACGTTTCCCGGGCGAAATAGCTGGGGTTCCGGACCGGGGCCAACATCAGCATCGGGTATCCGGGAGAAGACTGGTCCGATATCCTCAGGGGGATCCGGTTCTTCCGGGAACTGAACCCCGACAGCCTGGCCATCGTCAATCTGATCCCGTTTCCGGGGACCGAGGTCCGGCGGCTCTGCCGGGAAAAAGGCTACTTGACCCCGGCCGCCGAAAACTATGATAATTACTACTTCGGGATCTTCAACATCCGGGTCCTGATCCGGACCCCCCGGTTTTCGGCCCTTGAACTGAGACTGGCCATCTGGATCGGTTACCTGACCTTCTACCTCCTCTCCCGGCGGAGGCTGAAGAAACTGGCGGGGATGATCTTCGCTCGGGTCTTCCGCCCGCTCCTCCCGGACCGACGGAAACGAGATGAAAAGCAAAGATAACTTCAGCCGGGAAGAAGTCAAGGCGGCCAACCGCCGTTACTTCGACCTCGCCGCCGGGGTTTATGAAGAGGTGGACGGGCGGCGTGGGGAAGGGCTGGCTTCCTACCTGGACCCTCGATTAAAGGAACTCGCCGCCAGTGGCGGCGGTAAAAGTTTTCTCGACCTCGGCTGCGGGACCGGTTTCGTCGCCGCCCGAGCGGCCGCCTATTTCGCCTCCCCGATCGGAGTGGATATCTCCTCCCGGATCGTGGGCGAAGCCCGCCGACTCCACCCGGAGATCCCCTTTCTCGTCGCCGACGGCGACCGGCTGCCCTTCCCGGACGGGCGGTTCGACGCGGCGGCATCGGTCGCCCTCCTCCACCACCTCTTCGACCACGAAGCGGCTTTCCGCGAGGTCTTCCGGGTGCTCAAGCCGGGCGGAGTCTTCTACACCGACCACGACCTGGAGAAGAGGTTCCACACCGTCTTCCGGGGTCCGCTCCTGCTCTACCGGTTCTTCCGCGACGAGGAAAAACGCTACGGAAAGGCCTGCCCGGAACTGACCGGGCGGATCTACCGGGCGACGGAGGTCCACCGGGACGGACTCGATCCCCGGAGACTGGCCGGGCTGCTCCGGGCGGCCGGTTTCCGGGAGGTGGAGATCGCCTGCCACTGGCTGGGCTTGAGCCCGGTCTTCGACCGGATCGGCCGGCTCTTCAACCGGGATGGCCGCTGCCCCCGCGGGCTGGCCCCTTCCTTCTCCCTCCGGGCGGTCAAATGAACGCTCTCGGCCGGATATTCTTCCGTTATTACCTGGCCGGGAAGTACGCCTTCCGCCCGGGCAAGCCGCTCCTCTGCCTCCGGCTCCTGAAGAACTTCATCGCGGTCTTTCTCTTCCGCCGGCCTTTGCTCCGTTACGTCGACTTCGCGGTCGACTTCCCCTGCAACCTGAAATGCGACCACTGTTTCGCCACCGCCTTTCTCCGCCCGGACGGGGAAGGGCACAAGCTGGCCGTCGAGGACTACCGGTCGATCGCCGCCCAGTGCCGGCGGCTGGGGGCGGTCTCCTTCTCCTTCCAGGGGGGGGAACCCTTCCTCTTCCTCGACCGGCTGGAGGAGATCATCCGGGCCTGCCGGCCGCGCCGTTCTCTGATCTCGGTCACCACCAACGGCACCCTCTGTACCCGGGAGAACGTCCGGCGGCTGCGGCGAGCCGGGGTGGATATCTTCACCATCAGCATCGACAGCCTGATCCCGGAGGAGCACGACGCTTTCCGGGGTCAGGCCGGGAGCCTGGAGAAGACTCTCCGGGGGGTGGACCTGGCCCTGAAAGCGGGTATCCGGGTGACCATCGGGACCACGGTCTCCCACCAGAACGTCCGCTCCCGGGGGTTGAAGATGGTGATGGACTACGCCCGGAAGAAAAAATGCCTGCTGGTCTTCGCGATGGCGGCGGCGGCCGGCCAGTGGGGGGGGAGAGAGGATATCCTGCTTGACGGGGAAGATCTCAAACTCATTGAAGGCTACTGCCGGGAGAACCCCTACGTCCACACCGACCTCGAGGGCAACTACCGCCGATACGGCTGCGGGGCGATGAAGGAGATCCTCTACCTCACCCCTTACGGTGATGTCCTGGCCTGTCCTTTCCTCCATATCTCTTTCGGACAGGCGCCGGATGAGCCGATGGCCGAGATCCGGAGACGGGGGCTGCAAAACCCCTACCTGAAGTCCTACTGGCCGACCTGCCTGGCCGCCGCCGATCCCGGATTCCGGGAAAAAATCCTCTCCCAAATCGAGGCCGACCGTCCGCTCCCGATCCCGGCGGGAGAGATCGACTGGCCCGAGGAGACTTGAGGGGGAATCCGACTATGGTCAAGAAACCGGCGAAACCGGACCGGCGAAACCGGCTGATCCCGGCTGCGGTTCTCCTGCTCATCGTACTCCAGGGTTTCTTCATCTACTTCTACCTGATCGTTCCCCAGGGGCCTTTCTGCTGGGACGAAGCCCACCGCTCGGTCTACAGCCTGGCAATGGAGAAGAACCTCGCCGGCGGCAACATCTCCGCCCTCTGGCAGCTGACCAACCGGCAGATCTACTGGCCGTTTCTCCACTCCTGGGCCTCCGCGGTCTTCCTCCTGATCGGAGGTTACACCTATGCCGCGGCCCGGTCGATGAGCCTGGTGATGAACGCCGCCGCGGTCTTCACGCTATTTCTCGTCGCCCGGAAGGCGGCCGGGCGGGAACGGGAAGGTGTCGGGCTGATCGCGGTCGGCCTCTTTGTCCTCTCCCCGATCATCGTCTTCTTCGCCGCCACCGCGATGGCCGAATCCCTGGGGATATTCCTCACCCTGCTGACCCTGCTTGCCTACCTTTCCGCCCGGGAGAGATCCGGGCCGGGGTGGTACCTGCTGACCGGATTCCTCCTCGCCCTGCTCAGTTTCACCAAGTACATCTACGCGATCTTCTTCGGCTTCGGGCTCTTCCTCTTCTGGGCGAGCCTGCTCGTTACCGCCGAGGACCGGCGGCGTAGCCGGAAGGAACTTCTCCGGTCCTGGCTGGTGGCCGCCGCCTTCCTGGCCTGCTGGCTCCTCTGGCTGGCCGGGGGCCTCGCCGGGGAGAAGGTCGGGATCATCATCTACCGCTTCGGCGATACCGGGGGCTGGGACTTTTTGAAACTGGATACCCTGGACCGGTTTCTCTACTACCCGCGGGCGCTGCTCGCCGTTTACCCCTTCTCCCCCTGGATCTTTCCGGTTTACCTGGGAGGTCTGGCCTGGGGTTTGGTCCGCTGGCGAAACCTCGAGTACCGGCTCCTGCTCCTCCTTTTTCTGGCCAATCTTTTCCCGATGGCGGCCAGCACCAACCTCCAGGAGCGGTTCATCGTCACCGCCGCCCCGGCGCTCTTTCTCCTCTCCGCCGGTTTCCTGTTCTGGGCCTGGAGAAAGTTCCCCCGCCGGGCGCGAATCCCGGTCTTCGCGTTCTGGCTGTTGCTGCTGGCCGGGGACCTGCCCCGCTGGCCGGAATATGTCCGGGCCGTCGGCAACACCACCCTGGGGGTGCTCAACCTCCCGGCCCGGAAGACCCGGCCGGACAGAGCTTTTTTCGGGCTGTTCCGTTACCCCGGGTTCTTCAACCAGCCGAAAAACCTGCTCTCCCCGGAAAAGGGGGACCGGAAGGCCGCAGGGAGTCTGGAGGATGTCTATAGGTTTGTCTGGGAGAACACCCCGCCGGACTCCCCACTTTCCGCTCTCTTCCAGTTGAACTCCGCTTCTCCCCACCTCTGGCAATGGCATTCACTGGCCCGGGGGCGCCCGATCACCGCCAACCTTGACGCCCGCTGCCATTACTTTGCCGTCCTAAAAATCGATCCGGATTCCATCTACCGGACTATGACCAACGAGGGGCTGATCGCCGACCGGGTTGACCCGGCGAGGAAGATAATTGAAGGCCTATCCGCTCGGGGCCTGGTCGAACCCTGGCGAACCCGAGAATTCCCCGAACTCGGACTGACCGTGATTATATATCGCCGGACCTCATCCCACCTTGAACCCGGGTGGCGGGATTATCTTCCTGCCATTCCTCGGCCGGCGGAATAACCCCCCCCGTTAGAAGAGGCTATTCCGGTCTGCCGAGCAGCACAGACAAGAATGCCTGCTATGAAGCCATCCCCCAAGGAAAAAACATCATCCCGCTAAAACAAAGGCGTCAGCCTGCTATTCGTGCTCTACGGCACAAGGTAAAAAATTCTTTATTGAGGAAAATCAAGGGG
>JAVCCZ010000129.1 GCA_030765265.1 Candidatus Erginobacter occultus | reverse complement strand
GCGGCCAGTTGGTAACCGGCGCCGCCGATGTTGCCGACCATTCGCCCCATCCCGCCGCCGAGGTGGAGCATAACCCCGAAGAGAATACTCGAGGTATCGACCTCCGGCCGGTCCGGGGTGCCCCCGATGGCCAGCGGAATCACGTGGCCTCCGGCGACCTCGACATCAATCTCGCAGTCGAGCAGGTAGGAGGCCAGGGCCAGGTTGACGTCGAGATCGAGAGCGCTCCCCCCCAGGGCCTGGGTCGTGCCGGCGGGGATCACGACATCGATCGGCTTCAGCTCCAGGGCGCCCAGACGGAGAACCGCGTTCAGCGGCGGGAGACCGGTCCCGACCGGACCGATCCGGGCGGCCAGGCCGAGCAGGCCGTCGGCAAAAGGTTCCTGGATAATCCGGGCCGTGAGGACGGCCGCGGCCGGCTCGACCGCCGCCGGGTCCGCCGCCGGATCGATGAGCAGGTTATCGATCTTCAGATCCAGGCCGGCGATCTCGATCCGGAGGACTTCTTCTTCCTCATCTTTTTCTCCCCCGGCCGGCGGAGCACCGGTTTGCCCGTCAATTTCCGGCTCGTCTACCACGGCGCCTTCCAGGGGAACCTCACCCTCCTCCCCGGTCGCGACAATAACCTCCCCCGGAGCGGCGGTAATCGCCCGGTCGACGTAGGAGAAGGAGAGATTTTCTATGATAAAAGCCCGGACCAGGATCGGCTTCGCGGCCTTCGCCGGCTCCTCCGCCGGAGTCTCCTCACTTTCCGGCGCAGGCGGGAGGATAGCCTCCAGGTTCATCACTCCATCCCGGTTCTTGACCAGGTTGACCTCCCAATCGTCGAGACGCACCTCTTCCACCGTCAGGGGCGGACTGAGCAGGGAGGAGATTCGCACCTTCAGGCTGACCGCTGGGACCAGGAGAAGATCGCCCTCTCCGAAACCTTCCGGCTGAGCGATCCGCAGGTCGCGGATCGAAACGTAACCGCGGAGCAACCCCAGGCTCAAGCCTCCGATCGAGGCCTCGGTATTGAGGATACCGGGCAGCTTCCGGTTGGCGATCTCCACCGCCGCCCAGGGCAGGATCAGGCGGATGGCAACGGCGAGAATGATCAGGACGCAAATAGCGATCGCGGGGATTTTGACAATTTTCTTCATCCGGTTCCTCGGTTTTGCCGGATCCTGTGCCAACCGGCGTTTTTCGCCAAAATATAATCGTCCCTCGGAGGACGTCTCCTCCTCCGCGATCACCGCCAGCACTTCGGACCGGATCCGCCCGAAGGGCGACTTTCCCTCACCTGGCTACCGGGATGTCGCCGGGTTGGCCGAAGTAGACCCGGGTGGTCCCCCGGACCGCCCAGAGACCGGAAACCGGGCGGAAGATCGTGATCTTGTCGAGCGAATCACCGGTGAAATCACCGGTCACCGGGCTGTCTCCGGGTTGGCCGAAATACGTCCGGCTCGAACCCCAAATCGCCCATAACCCCGATGCGGGACGGAAGACCGCGATCCCGTCGCGGAAGGGGGAGGCCGTCTTCCCGGACGCGTACCAGCCATAAATTCCGGTGACCTGCCGGTCGTCTTCCCTCCCGAAGTAGACCCGGGTCAGACCCCGGACCGCCCAGAGGCCGGTGCGCGGCCGGAAGACGGCGATCTCTTTCACCCCGTCCCCGGCGTAGTCACCGGGCACCGGGAGATCTCCTTCCCTCCCGAAATAGAGCCGGGTCAGTTCCCGCGCCGCCCACAGCCCAGAGGCCCCCCGGAAGACCGCCGCTCGGCAATCACCGCTCCCGTCGTAACGGCCGGGAACCGGAATATCCCCGTTACCTCCGAAGTAGAAGCGGGTCTGGGTCTTGACCGACCACAACCCGTCCGACGGGCGAAAGATCGCGATTTCGGTGATCCCGTCCCCGTCGTAATCTCCGCTGACCGGGACGTCCCCCGCCCGGCCGAAGTAGGTCCGGCCCAGACCCCGCACCGCCCACAGCCCCGTAGCCGGCCGGAAGACCGCGATGTCGGAGATTCCGTCGCCGTCGTAATCCCCCGAATCGAGGACCAGGTACTCCGGGGTGGGGTAAGGTGTCGGGGTAACCGAGGGCGACGGCGTCACCGAAGGCGTCGGAGTGAATGAGGCAGTTGGCGTAACCGAGGGAGTCGGGGTCACCGACGGGGTCGGGGTGACCGAGGTTGTCGGGGTGGCCGAGCACGTCGGGGTAACACTGGGGGTGGGAGTGACCGAAGGTGACGGGGTCACCGTAGGCGTCGGGGTCACGGACGCCGTTGGTGTGGGGGTCGGAGTCGGGACCAGCTTGGCCGGGAGGCAGAGTTCCACGTCGCTGTAGGTGCTCCCGTCGAGGCCGATGTAGTAGTAAACGTCAAGGTTCCCGGCAAGGGCCGGCGGGTAAATCATCACCTCGGTCCCCCCGTCGAAGGTCGCCACCAGGTAATCCCCTTCGAGAATGTTCACGTCTTCGCTGTTCCGGGTGATCCTCAGCGCCGCCGGATTCAGCCCGTGGGCCGTCTGGTCCGAGAAGGTATTGGCGTTGTCGAACGTCTCTCCATAGGAGAATGAGATCGGATCCGCCCGGACCACTTGGTAGTACCACCCGTCGGCTGACGACGACCTGGTCCGGGCCAGCCGGAGGTCCTCGAGGTCGGCGAGCATCAGGGGCGCGCTGCAGTAATCGGGTGTCGGGGTGGCGCTGGGGGTGGGGGTGACGGAAGGTGTCGGGGTGATTGAAGGCGTCGGGGTGACGCTGGGAGTGGGGGTGACGGACGGTGTCGGGGTGATTGAAGGCGTCGGGGTGAGGCTGGGAGTGGGTGTCACCGAAGAAGTCGGTGTTACAGACGGCGTCGGAGTTGCTGATGGCGACGGGGTTGGGGATGGAGTAGGTGTAACACTGGGCGTGGGCGTGACCGAGGGCGTTGGCGTGGAGCTGGGAGTCGGAGTAACCGACGGTGTCGGCGTAACCGAGGGCGTCGGAGTCACGCTTAGAGTCGGAGTTACTGAAGGCGTGGGCGTGGCGCTCGGGGTTGGCGTGACCGAGGGCGTTGGCGTGACGCTGGGAGTCGGAGTCACGCTTGGGGTCGGGGTGACCGAAGGCGTGGGAGTGACGGACGGTGTCGGAGGGGTCGATGGAGTTGGGGTCACGGTAGGGGTCGGCGTGACCGAGGGCGTGGGAGGAAGTGTCGGGGTGGTCAGCGGCGTGGGGGTCGGGACCTCCCCGACCACCGCCACGTCGTCGAGCCCGATTCCGAAACCGTAATAAGCGTATCCCTTGAAGCAGACAAAGTATCGGTTGGTGGGTGAGGGAAGTTCCAGCGTGTGAAGAGTCCAGGCGCCGATGGTATCCGGGTAATGGGTCAGCTGGACCCAGGAGGCGGCGTCCGATACCCGGTAGTAGACGGTCAGCTCGTCCTGGTCTCCGGCCCACTCCGACTGGCAATGCCAGAAGGAGAGCCTGGTGTTCCTGGTCCGGGAGCCGAAGGCGAGCGGCGGGGAGATCAGGCGGGTCTCCGGTTCGGACCAGTCCTCCTGGTAGAAGAGGGCGTTGTAGCCGCTGTGAGCGGGAGGGTTTTCATAAAGGCAGCCGGAGTACTGGACCCAGTTGGTGGTCCCGGAGACGAACTGCTTGGACCAGATGTTGGGATAGTTGCTGGGTGCGCCGCCGGACCAGGGGCCGTTGAAGTTCTCGCTATAGGGGACCGGCATCGAGGGGGGAGTAGGCGTGGGTTGGGCCGGCGCGTTGAAAGCCCAGAAGACCAAAGAAATCCCGGCGGCAATAATTATATTTTTCATAACTTCCGGTCCGTTAACTCCCGGCAATTACCAGACAATAATTCAAATAGCCCCAACCACAAATTCAATAATTCAGTCTACCGAGTCACCGGCACATCGCCGGGTTTGCCGAAGTAGACCCGGGTGGTTCCCCGAACTGCCCAGAGACCGGAGGTGTTCCGGAATATCCCGATATCGGTCGTCCCGCATCCAAAGGCCGTTCACGAATAGCGGGCCGGCGGAATTCTCCGGCGGGGACTTATTTGTTTCTTATTTGAGCCAAATCTTCTCAATCTCGATCCGGAAAGAATCCGGCTTTTCGCCGGTGATGAAAAGGCGGACCTGCGCTATGGTTTCTCCGGGAAAGTTGGGAATATCCAATCGATCTCCGCGGTAAACGGGATACATCTCTGCCAGGGGAATCTCCACAATCTGCCATTCCCCGTTGGTCTGGAACTCGTAGACATAGTAATGCCGATCGTTTCTTTCTGACTCCACGAGAAACTGGTAGCGTTTTCCGTCACCTCTAACCCGGAGGAGAGCGGTGGTGTAGCGCGCCACATCGATCGGGTCGAAATAGTACTGTACAGAGGAAAAGCCGCCGTTGTTCTCCAGGGATATATCGCCGGAAAACACGGCATTTCCCTCTTCATTGATCGAGAATCTTCCCCGGGAAAGACCGCCCATAACCACATCGTCTTCGACTTCCCATCCACCGAGATCGGAATCCTCGCTGAATTTGGAGATTATCAGCTCGTCGGTATCGCCTGCCTCCTGCTGCTGACCGCGGGATAGAATCTCATCTCGGGCCACCGTCTTATCTCCTCCTCGACAGCCGATTAAACCGGCCAGAAACAGCGTAAGTAACGCGATCTTCATTAATCTCATATGATCTCCTTTTGACCGGACGCGATGCTCAGCCGCCTGGTCCTAGCCAGGGGCCGAACCGGCCGGCATAGCCGGGTTAGCATTGATAAGAATTCACTTTCCGCGGTTGGTTGGCGGCCACCCCGTTCGCGAGATGAATAATCTGCCGGAGCATAGCCTGATGGTAGCCGGAGATAGCTTCCAAAAAGACATTCCGGACAATGTAACGATAGCCCGCCAGTCGGGATAAGGCAATCGAGATCTTGATTCCGGTCTATGCGGTTTCCCCGGGAGATAAATTGGGGGTGACGATCAGACCTTCTCCAGGGCCTGGGGTCCCCAGCGCTCGATCAGCGCTTTAAGATTCCGGCTGTGGGTCATCACGACCACCTCGTCATCCCGGGAGACGCTGAAAGTAAAAAATCTCGCTTCCCCCTTGATAATGGAAGAAAGCTCCATAGTGTTTATTCCCCGGGCCATATCGGCCAGGTAGCGGCTCACGGTCAGGCTGGGGAGGACGGTGTCCTGGAGTCCGAGTTCGCGGCAGATAACGTCAAAAGCCGGCTCCCGGATGCTGGGTATGACTCTCTTGAAATTGAGCGAGCGCCCGACCAGGCCGGCGATAAGATTCACCCGATCGTCATCGGTCAGGCAGAAGAGGACATCGGTCTGATCCGGGTTGACTTCCTTCAAGACCTTGGGATCGCTGCCGTCTCCCTGGAGAAAGCGGAAACGTTCGATGGTCGGGCCGGAAGGAAAACGCAACGAGCTCTACCGGACCATTGAACGGAATCCGGAACTGAGGGGAAGAGTAAAACTCCTGGGCATCGGCACCGGTAACTCCGCTTTCGCGGCCGGGGTGTTCAGGGAGAAGTACGAGAAGCCCTTTCCCCTGCCGCCGGATGAAGACCTTAGTCCCGTCCCTCCCCCCGGGGACAATCGATATAGCCGGAACAGGGTAATAAATCGGCGACTCCTTCCCCGGACCGCGGAATCATCACGCCGCGCCGGACCGTGTCCGGGGCGGGGAAAGATGCGGTTTGGCAATCCCCCACCGGGATGGTACCATAAATGGATCTTGAGGGGGATTCTCCGAGCAAGCGACAACCGAGAGGGATGATCCGATGGACGACAAAGTTCAAGTCATAGAGATGGGAGAGGAGTTCAGAATCTGTCCCGCCTGCGGGTATAAAGACGGCTTCCACTCGATGTTCAAGAGGACGGAGGCCGCCACGAAATGGTTATTCATCTGCCCCTCCTGCCACCGGATATTCGATATAGGCTTCACCGTTTAGGGCCGACCTGCGCTCTACATCAAGAGCCCCGTCCGGTCGTCTATCCGGCCCCGGGAAGGCCCCTGCGGCCGGGCTGCGGAACCTGCCGCTGCTCCCCTTCCGCGCCTGTTTATTGCTGCGAAATTGCTCCCCGCTGGTTTCCTTGGGTCACCCCGGTTACGAGATAAAAAAAGGGAGCTGAAAATTGAATTTCAGCTCCCTTTTTTAATGATTACCTTCGGCATTGCCTGGTAACTATACCAGTTCTTACGATGCTTTTGGAGGTGTACCTTCACTGTTAGAAACAACTGCGTCAATTTGTACCAAAGCGTTCATAGGGATAGCTGAAACGCCAACTGTTCTTCTTGCGGGAACGCCGCCCGGGAAGAATGTTGTGTACGCCTCGTCTACGGCACCCATATCGGCGATATTCTTAACAGCGATATTAATTTTTACCACATCTTCCATAGCGTGGTCGATGCTTTCGATAATTGCCTTGATATTCTTCAAGCACTGTCCAGTCTGCTCTTTCACACCGCCAGCTACCATCTTGCCAGAGCCAGGATCGATACCCAATTGAGCGGATATATGATTGTAATGAGAAAACGCTACCGTTTGTGTGGAGAGAGAATTCTTTGGTGCATTGTCCGTATTGTTTGCTTCGATGATGAGTCCGTGCCTGTCTTCAACAGCTTGTGGAGGTGTCCCGTCTCCGTGTGACACGACTGCTTCCATCTGCACCAAAGCATACATCGGCAAATTCGCAACCTGGACAATTGTCCGTGCAGGAAAATAGCCTACGGCCCTGGCGATACCCGTGTCCGGGAAATATGTCTTATACACTTCGTCTACAGCGTCAACATCTGAGAGATTCTTAACGAATACCGTCATTCTAACAATATCGTCAAGGGGAACGTCGATACTTTCAACAATTGCCTTGATATTCTTTAAGCACTGGCCAGCCTGCTCTTTGACACCACCAGGTACCATTTTGCCGGACGCTGGATCGACACCTATTTGGGCGGAAATATTATTGTAATGAGAGAACGCTACAGTTTGTGTAGAGAGAGAACTAATTGGTGCATTGTCCGTGTTATTTGTAAGTTTTATGAGGTCGCCGGCCTGCGGTGCTTTTGGAATTGTGCCTTCACCGTGTGAAACAAGTGCCTCAATTTGCACCAAGGCGTCCATAGGCAGAGCGGCAACTGCGACTGTCGTCCGTGTAGGAACATAGGTCGGGAAGAATGTTTTATAGACTTCGTCTACTGCGTCAACATCTTCGATATCAGTGACGAATACGGTGATTCTAACAATATCGCTCATACTATGGTCGATACTGTCTACAATTGCCTTGATATTGTTAAGGCACTGGGCCGCCTGCTCTTTGACACCACCAGCTACGATTTTGCCGGATTTTGGATCGATCGGCAATTGAGCTGAAAGATTATTGTAATGAGAGAAGGCTACAAATTGTGAATATGGGCCTATACTTTTTGGAGCAGTTTCAGTATTTCTTGCCAGGACTGCGTTATCGCCACTCATAACATTCTCCTTTTTCGCCTATATTATATTGATAAGAAATTGCTTTCCGCGGGTTCCCGTCGGCCAAGCCATTTGAGGTGATGAACGTACGGATGCTATTATTATTGAAGCCCGCCCGAAAGGCAAGCAGGAAACACCTAAGAATTGCCTCACGGATACCGTACGGATTTCCCGGCAACCGGGGAAACCCGGCGTTTCCGATTATCAGCGCCAGGCTAAAATATCGGGCTCAATCCGGATTTCCCAAAAAGAATTGGTTCATTATGTCTCGCCCCTGCGGGGGCTTTAAGAGGCTATTTGTTGCTCCATACCCACGGGCTGACGCCCGTGGCTGGTAAGAAGTTTCGCCCCCTGCGGGGGCTGCTTATCCCGGTTCTCCAGAGCTTTCATATACGTAGCCCGCGCAGCGGGCGATACAT
>JAVCCZ010000195.1 GCA_030765265.1 Candidatus Erginobacter occultus | reverse complement strand
CAGTTCCTTGCGGCCGGTCGTCTCCAGCCGCATCTCAACGCGGCCGTCCCGGCGCGTCCGGAACTCCTGAGTCGCGTGCCACTGCCGCTCGGTGATGTAGACGGCCAGTTTCGGCTCGAAAAGGAGCCGGACCTTCAAGGCCTTCTCCCCGCCGGTGATCCCGAAAGCCTGCTTGGCGTATGTCCCGACGTCGAAGTCGGCGGGGCGGGAAAATGTGCAGCCGGCGGTTTCGATACGCTCGAACCGGGAGAGGGCGAAGGTCTGGACGCGGTCCCGGGCGAGGTTGCGAGCGAACAGGTACCAGTTTCCGTGATAGGCCAGCAGGTGGTAGGGATGCAGTTCGTATTCGGAGCGCCGGCCGGTGAAGGTCCGGTAGCCGGTTCGGATCGCTTCCCTTCGCTCGATGAACCCCGCCAGTCGCGCCCAGAGATCGGGGTCGATCCGCACCCGGTCCTCGGGCAGGACGCCGACGTGCTCGCTCAGCCAGTCCGGCTCGATGGTGACCTCGCCTTCCAGCGCTTCGGCGATCTTGTCCAGCACCGAGCGCATATCCAGGTGCAGGGGCGTGGCCTCGTAATGGGCAAGGAGCTTGCGGGCAAGGGCGAAGCTGAAGGCTTCCCGCCGGCTGATCGTCACCGCCGGCAGCGCGTAGGTTTCATCGGTGAGGCCAAACCCGTGCCGGGAGGCGTCGTATTCCAGCGGGGCGCGTTCTTCGTCCCGCAGGAAATCCAGGTCCCGCGCCACCGTGCGCCGGGAGACGCCCAACTCTTTCACGAAGTCCGTGCAGTTGGGCGGGTTCCCGGAGGCTTCGCCCTCCCGCACCATCTGGACGATGCGCCGGATCCGGTAATACTGTGGTCGTGATCCCGCCTTCATTTTTTCTTCATTTTTTTTGGGGGTGTGCCGTTAGATGACACACCCTCTTTATTACAATAGTGGGCATGATTACGCAAGCCTATCGTGCCCGCAAGCCCAAAACCTCGCCACTGTGGCAGTGCCTGTCCCGGCACTTTGATACCTTTATCGAGGTCTACGAGGAGCGCTACCAACCCCGGTACGGCTATCTCCGTCCCGTCATCCCGGAAGTAGTGAACAAGTTCCTCGATTGCGGCAACCTGGAGAAAGGGTTCGCCCGGATTCGCTGCGATCACTGTAAACATGAATATATCCTGGCGTTCTCCTGCAAGGGCCGCTGGTTCTGCCCCTCCTGCCACCAGAAGAAGGTTCAGCTCTTCGGCGAGTTGTTGAGCGGAACCATCCTCTTCCCCGTCCCCCACCGGCATTTCACTCTCACCATCCCCAAGATGCTGCGCCCCTACTTCCGCTTCGACCGCGATCTCCTCAAAGATCTGTGCCGGATCGCCAACCGATGCCTGGTCGAGTTTATGCGGACCGCGCTGGGGTTGCCCGAGGGGATCGCCGGCACCATTATGGTAATTCACACCTTCGGGGAGTACCTCGACTTCCACCCCCACCTCCACGCGCTGGTAGCCGACGGTCTCTTCACGCGTTCCGGGGTCTTCCACGTTTTGCCCAATGTCAGTCTCCGGCCTCTGGAGGAACTCTTCCGGGCCCGGGTCATCGCGTTCCTGCTGGAGAAGGGCTTGCTCCCCCCGGAACGGGCCCGGATGTTGCGTAACTGGAAACACTCCGGCTTTAATATTCACCAGAGCCGGCGGGTGAGTCCCGATGAAGACCAGGACCGGGAGCGGCTCGCCCAGTACATCATCAGGAGTCCGTTCTCGACAGAGAAGATGCGTGTCACCGGACCCGGCGGCGGCATCGTTTACCACTCTGAAATGAACCCCAAGATCAAGCGCAACTTCGAAGTCTTCAGCCCCACCGACTTCATCGCCGCCGTCACCCAGCACATCCCCGACAAGAACTTCCATCTGGTCCGCTACTACGGCTGGTACTCCAACAAGATGCGAGGTCAGAGAGAGAAGCGGTCCGGAGAGCGAGAAGAGGCCGCCGGTGAACAGTCGGTCGAAGTGATCGATGTCTCGGGGCATCAGCCCCGCCGCATCCCCTCGAAGAAATGGCGGGAGCTGATCAAGAAGGTCTGGGAGGCCGATCCTCTGCTCTGTCCGAACTGCGGACAGGAGATGCGGATTGTCGGCCTGATCAACGAGCGGGCCGTGATCGAACGGATCCTCCGCCACCTGGGGCGGTGGGCCGCCGACAGTTTCGACCGTCCCGCCCGGGACCCCCCCGAAGAGGTATTCATCAAGGCCGGCAGCGATCCCTGGCTTGATGAAGATCCCTTCGCGGACTGCGAACAGCAAGCGGCAATTATGGTTTCGTAAGCCGCCGCCGGGATCGGAACGTATCCCGTGCGTCCGGTGGTAGCCGGATTTTCCCCTGATCCGCCCTCTTGCCCCGTTGAAATGCGGACAACGCCACCCCCGGTCATTCCGTTATGGTTTTTCGCTTGCCTTCCGGGCGGTTTTTAGTAATAATGACATCCGCAACCTCGTTCTTCGCCTCGTAAACGGGGTGAACGGGGTGATCGCCGAGAAATCGCCAAAAGCAACTTCCTATCAATT
>JAVCCZ010000053.1 GCA_030765265.1 Candidatus Erginobacter occultus | reverse complement strand
CTGAGGGCCCAGGGCCTGGAGACCGTCCTATCCCACGCCGCGAAGTTCATCGAAGAGCGGCTGGCGGAGGCGGAACCGGTTAACGATGGAAAGCAGACGCCCTGGCGGAACCACCCGGTCTTCACCGCCCAGCACGCCACCGCCACCTGCTGCCGGGGGTGCCTCAAGAAGTGGCACGGGATCAAAAAGGGAAGGAAGTTGACGGGGGAAGAGAAGCAATACATACTCGATCTGCTCGCGGTCTGGCTGACGCGATACCCCGGATACGCCTCACCGGGAGACTGATCAATTCGCGCTCAATCATAAGAGAAAAATGATGCACAAAATCTTGCCGGCTCTATTGTTGTTCTTCTGTTGCCGGGGAGCGATGGCGCTTGACACGGAAGAAGGCCCCGTATTTTCGGCCGAAGGGCTGAAAGAGTTCTCCCTGGAAACCGGATTTGGCGGCGTGGTCGAGATGTTCAGCCACGGGGGGAGGACGGTTATCGTGATCACGAGGTCACTCACATCGGGGACCAGGAGCAGCGACCTGCACGTCTTCATCGAGAATCGATATAAGCTTGGTTACCGGAGAGTGCTGCACCGTGCCCCAATCTGGGGGAGCCATCTGAAAATATTCCAGGCCGGCGACACCCTGACGGTCAAGACGGTCCCCAAGGATAAGACACTGCTCACTTTCAGCATCTCAGGGTGCTATAATTTCGTGGTAGATTCTGAGATTCCGGCACTTCCCTGGACGATGTCCCCGGCCACCCGCCTGAAACCCCTACAGAAGTGAGGGGTGAGCAATAAGTCAGAACTGGCGCTCCGCGCGGCCCAGGCAAACTTCCCCAAAATCAGCAATGGAGATGCTGTCGGGGCGGAAGCCTGGTTCGCGGGTAGACAAGCTATGATTCTTCGGACAGAAAAATCCAGTATAATGACCGAATGAAGGCAGCGGTAATCGGCATTATGATCCTATTTGCCGGCGCTGCCGGATTTATGGTGGTAATCGACCATCGGATTTATATGGCGATTATCGCGCTGGTCTTCGCCGCCGGCGTGATAGGAGTACTTCGGGAGAAATTGCCAGGTTACTGCGTTGCTCTCCTCCCCATCATCCTGCCCCTGCTCATTCTTCTGCGGAAGCTGATTCGCCGGGTAATCTTCTTCATCCGGGAGGGCGGCCTGGAGAGGAGGGACGGCCAAGGTTCCCCGCTGGCTTTCCTGCTCGGGCTCTTCATCGAATTGTTCGGGCTGGCGCTGGTCTGCGGGTTCGGCGCCTGGATCATCGAAAGGATCGTAAAACTATGGAGAAGAAGAACCGGAAGACCTATTGAATCTCCGGCAGCCGTCAACAAAGGCAGAGGCGGCGAGCTTCCAGTGCCCGGGGAGTGAAGAATCATGAAGACCGGATTTATTCTCACAATGTTATTGATTTCCTGGGTGATACCCATATCCGCTGCCGCCGATTCATGGGCGCCGTTGGAGCCGATGGAATTTTTCTCGGAAAATCGCCGGTTCTGTCTCCGGGTCGATCCTGATCCCGAGCGGCCTCACCGCCCGGGATATTGCCTGGCCACTCTCTATGAAGGAGAGCAGATCATCTGGTCACGTTATCTCATCAATAACCTCGCACCCATCAGTGTCTTCGTCGCCGACTCCGGCAAATATGTCATCACGATGGACGAGTGGACCTCATTCGGCGAGCTGCCCGTGGTAATCTACGGAGAGCGGGGGAGATTGATCCGGGTTCACGGCAAGGATTCGCTGGGGTTGGAAGACGATATTATGCATATCAAGATAACGGTCTCCAGCTTCTGGTGGAACGAGGATGCAATCAGTTTCTTCGCTCCCGAAGAGGAGAGGTTCTTTATCCGCTTGCACTGGGGGAGATGGATCGTTCTTGACCTACGCCGCGGCAATCTGATGCGGGAAGACAAGTTTATCTTTCGCGACGACCAGCGCGAGCAATACCGGGGGGAATGGAAGGAACTGGTGAATTACCGGGAGGCGGAACTGGCCCGAAGGGCGATCCGTATGCTTGATTCAGAGGAGGAACCCGAACGCAAGACCGGGGCATTGATATGCGGCCAGGAGAAGCTTACCGAAGCGATTCCGCAATTGAGAAAGCTTCTTGCGGATCCGGGGTGGTTCCAGAGAGGTTCGGGGAAGACCGGCACCATTGTCCTCTATGTGCGGGAGTCGGCCCGGGAGGCGCTCGAGGCTATGGGAGAGCGTGTCGACGGGGTGACCACGCGGTTGCCGGTTGAGGGGCATCTCAGATGCGACCGGGCCACGGGAAGGTTCTACGTGGATTTCGCGGGGACCCAAGGGGAAGGCGATTTACGAGGCGAGTAATAAAATTACGGGAATAATTCCGGACAATAATTCCGGGGACACCATACTGAATTCTTCCGGGGAAAGGAGGGAAGACAGATGAAAAGTCTATCGATGTTACTGGAATGGATCCGGCCGGCGGGGATAGTGCTGGTCTATTTCCTGTCCCAAAGCCTGGGTACCGACGCGGTCTCGACGTTTCATATTCTCGGGCCGTTCATAGTGATGATTATGTCGGGGACGGTGGCCTTTGAATCCCTGTTTCTCGGATCGGCCGCTTCCGCCAAGATCGGGTATAAACCCGACCGCGCCTACCAGGTCCAATCCGGCTTGAACCACCTGGCCACGGCGGTAACCGCCCTGCTCGTTTACCTCCTGGCCTGGGGTCCATACGCGGACGCGGCGGTTGCCATCGTGATGCTGGCAGCCTTCACCTTCTCGGCCGCCAACCACCTGGCCACCGCAATCCGGGAACACAATATGAAGCCGGTCAACCTGATGCGTCCCCTGATGACCTTGCTGCTGCTGGGCGTCCTCCTGCCCCCGATGATCAAAGCTCTCCAGTGAAGCTGGAGGTTGAGATCAATACTTCGGGTTGTATCGTTGCAATTAATACAGCAAATTAATATGATCTTGATATGAGTCACACACTGAAGCAAATTCTTCTGTTGGCAGAAAAGGGCGAAGTGCGCATATCAGAACATGGATATGATGAACTCGCGGCGGATTGTATCTTTGTTCACGATATTATGGCAACTTTGCAAGATGCCGCACTGATCGAGGACTACCCCGAATACCCGAAAGGACCGTGCATACTTGTCTTACAGCGTGATCAGGATGGAAAGCCAATTCACGCGGTTTGGGGCATTCCAAAAGGTAAAAACACCCCCGCGGTTCTGGTTACAGCTTATCGTCCGGATCCGGCCCAATGGCAAGATAATTTCAGGAGGAGAAAAATATGACCACCAGACAGCACACTAAGTTAGTGCACGAGGGAGATTACGTGGCCGAAATCGATGTGGAGTTGATCGACTCCGACATCGGCTGGTCCCCGTACCTCTCGTTGGAAGCCGCGTATAAAATCGATGAGGTGCGAGCGGCACTCCGTCGCGGAGATATCAAGTCTGCCAGTTGTCGTGCCCGTGTTTATACTCTGACACCTGTCGCTGTTTAATCTTAGAGTTTGAAGCCAGGATTCATAGATTCCCCCCAGCTTAGCCGGTGGTGCGGTAAAATATTTTGCTGCATTGATGTGGCGGATATTCGACATCTGCTGAAACGCCCGGAGTTCCCCCATTGACAAGCAGCCATCAGACCGTGGAGAACTGGCGACGAGAGCTGAAGTTCGATCCCTTGCCGCCGCTGCTGTCGTCAGGCAAGAAGGCGCTGGAGTACTCTGCCCGGAGGGGCCTGTTGGGGGAGCCGTCCGGCCCGCCCCGCGTCCTCTGGAATCTGCCGGAGGCGAAGCGGGTCCTGGCTGGGCAGCAGCCGGACGGGGGTTGGAAAAGCCGGGGGGTGGAGAAACATCCGGCCGTCAATTACCGCCTGATCGAGACCTGGCGGCGGTTCAGGTACCCGGTCGAGCAGTACGGTTTTACCCGGGAGAAGAAACTCTGGGTGAGCCTGGCAATCTGCCGGGTACTGACAAGATTTCTCGGATAATTCCGGCAGTGAGATTACGGAATATATCGAGTGCCCGAATTCCTGACCGGCAATAAGTAACGTTTCCCCGGAATTATCGAATTATGGAAAAATTAATATCAAGTGTGATCTGTCAAAGATGTAGCGAATGCTGCCGGAACTTCCCGTTCATAGAATTATCTCGCGCTGAAATTCATAAGCTGGAAGAGCTGACAGGGTTGTCTCCGGATAAGTTTACGAATCCAAAAGGCCAAGAGCCGGAAGGATATTTTTTGCAATTTAAAGAAAACGGAGATTGTTTTTTCCTGAATAAGACCACTGGCGGCTATTTTTGCAGCGTATATGAAGCCAGGCCGCTAAAATGCCGGGCTTATCCGTCAAGAACCGACCAGAATGAAGCCTGTCAGGCAAACCGGGAAATGATTCTGACCGGGCTCGCCCGATCTGCCGACGCCTGAGCTCCAGACAAAGAGAGCGGGCCCGCCTTATCGGCTCGCCGGAGAAGAAGAACAATAGCCCGGATTATTCACGAAAAACATTATTGTCAGCCAAGATGATAGAGATTGCTTCGCTTATTATATTCGCTCCCAATGACAGATGGAGACTTGGGAACGAATAGGAACTTTTATTAAGCTAAAGTGTTACAAAACCTGGAAATTGCCGCGGCGATGACAACCCGGCCGACGGAGAATCCGCAAGATTACTCGGAACCCCGCCCGCCGGATCCAAATTGGGTTCGTTATAATTCGAGCAGGGCGGCGATGTCGCGGAGAAGGGTTTCGGGGTTCTCGGTGTGGGCGATCTTTCTCCGCAGTTCCCCCAGCCCCGGGGTGGCGGCGAGATAGTTGACCAGATGGCCGTAGAATTCCCGGCAGGAGGCCAGGCCGGCGAGAGACTGGTCGCGGCCGCGGATCCGGGCCTCTTCCCGTTTCGATCGGTAAAGATTTCTTAAATGTTCGGCGATCACCCGGTATCGTTCCTCCGGGGAGGGGGGGGTGAACGGCGTTCCCTCCAGGAGGGCTTTCGCCTCGGTGAAGATCCAGGGGTTGCCGATCGCCGCCCGGCCGATCATCACCCCGTCCACCCGGTAACGGCGGAGGGCGGAGAGGGCCCCGGAGGCGGTTTCGATCCCCCCGTTGCCGATCACCGGGATGGCGGCGGCTTCCTTGACCTCCCCGATGGTTTCCCAGTCGGCCTCGCCCTGGTGGCGGTCGCGGGCGAAGCGGCCGTGGATGATGAGCGCGGCGGCGCCGCCGTCTTCCACCGCCCGGAGGATTTCCCCAATCCGGGGATGGGCGGGGACCGTCCCCGGGCGGGTCTTGACCGTGACCGGGAGCCGGGACGCCGTTCTCACCGCCTTGACGATCGTTTCGATCTTCCCCGGTTCCCGGATCAGGGCGGCGCCCGCTCCCCTCCGGGTGATCTTCGGGACGGGGCAGCCGCAGTTGATGTCGATCAGGTCGAAGCGGCCGAGGGATTCGATCACCGCCGCGGCTTCGGCAAAGGCGGCGGGGTCGCCGCCGTAGAAGTGGGCGGCGACCGGTCTCTCCTCCTCCCCCGACTCCAGGTAATGGAGGGTCTTGGCGGCGTGGCGGCGGAGCCCCTCGACGCTGGCCATCTCGGTGAAGACCAACCCGGCCCCCAGTCTCCGGCAGATCCGGCGGAAGGCGAAGTCGGTAAAGCCGGCCATCGGGGCGAGGAGAAAGGGGGAGTCGAGCGAGAGGTGGGCGATTTTCCGGGAAGGGGGAATCTTCATTCTGTCGGGAGCGTTGGACCGGCCGGACACGCCCGGTTTCAGCCGGCCGGGTCGGCGGAGATTATGTTGTAGAGGGGAAACTCGAATTCCGCTTTCTCCCCGGGTGAGATGCCCCGGAGAAGGCCGGATTCGAGGCGGCGGGGGAGGATGAGTCGGCGGTAGTAGAAACACTCGTCCTTGTTATAGAGAAGGAGGTCGAGCGGCTGTTCCTCCCGGATCGCCCGGAGGAGTCGGTCCCGGAGCCGGGCGTGGACGTCCCCGGTCTTCCAGGTGAAGTCGCCCCGGACCGGGTGGAGACGGCGGAGGGTGTATTCGCCATTTTTTTCCAGTTCCCCGATGATCCGCTCCAGCAGCCCGGCGGTGGCGGAGGCGTCGTCGAGAGCCCGGTGGGTCCCGCTCTCGGGCAGTTCCAGGCTGGGGCCGAGGCAGCGCAGGCAGTGGCATTCATACTCGGGCCAGAGTTCCGAGCTGAGACGGATGGTATCGAAGGCCCAGTTGCCCAGCGGCGGGCGGCCGAGGCGTTGCAGCGAGGTGTCGAGGAAGGTAAGGTCGAAGAGGAGGTTGTGGGCGGCGATCACCGTATCCCCGATAAACTCGATCACCCCTTCGGCCGCCTCGGCGAAGGTGGGGGCGGTCTCCAGTTCAGCCGGGTCGATCCGGTGGATGGCCAGGGCCTCTTCGGTCTGGGGAACGGAGGGTTTGAAGAGGCTGGAATAGGCGGCGGTGATCTTTCCCCGGGAGTAGCGGACCATCCCCAGTTCGATGATCCCGTGGCCGTGATCGAGGTCGACCCCGGTGGTCTCGGTGTCGAGGACGGTGAAGACCAGGTCGGACAGGGGGGTATCAGGCGAGGGAGGGGCGGCCATCACATCTTTCCGTGCTTGAGGATGGTGACCAAAAGCCAGAACCCCATCAGCCCGGCGACCAGGAAACCGATCAGGCCGATCAGGGGGATGTTGTTCCAGGTCGGGGGGATCCCGGAGAGGACGACCAGGGAGGAGCCGACGATCAGGGCGGCGAGGACGATGGCGTAGGCGACCCGGTTGCCGGTCTGGTCGAGGGTGGTCCGGAGCTTTTCCAGCCCCCGGTGCTGGAAGACGATGTTCAATTTCCCGGCCCGGGTCTGCCGGAGGATCGAGCGGAACTCGGCCGGGATATCCTGGATCAGCGAGATCAGGTCGGTCCCGGAGGCGAAGAGTTCTTCCGCCAGCCGTTTGGGATGGAACCGGGCCCACTGGATCCGCTCGACGAAGGGCCGCGCCCGGGAGATGATCTCGAACTCGGGGTCGAGTTCCGTCCCCAGGCTCTCCACCTGGCTGATCGCCTTCATCATCAGGTAGAGGTTGGGCTTGATGGTCAGCTGGAAGGAGACCGCCAGGTCGAGCAACTTCTGCAGGACCTCTCCCATCTTGATATCTTTCAGGGGCCGGTAGAGGTAGCGGTCGATAAAGGCCCCGATCTCCCGCTCGAACCGGCCCCGATCCGGATCGCCGTCGTGTTCGGTCAGTTCCAGGATCGCTTCCGCCGCCCGGGACTCGTCCTTCCGGACCACGGCCAGCAGGAGGTCGGCGAAGCGTTCCCGTTCCTCCCGGTTGATCCGCCCCATCATCCCGAAGTCGAGGTAACAGATGATGTTTTCCGGGAGGATAAAGATGTTGCCCGGGTGGGGGTCGGCGTGGAAGAAGCCGTACTCGAAGATCTGGGCCATCATCAGGTCCGCGCCCCGCTCGGCCAGGACCCGGCAGTCGTAATCCCCCCCCCGG
Organism: Candidatus Erginobacter occultus; assembly: GCA_030765265.1. GTDB lineage: Bacteria > Auribacterota > Erginobacteria > Erginobacterales > Erginobacteraceae > Erginobacter > Erginobacter occultus. The sequence continues at coordinate 3,867 of JAVCCZ010000053.1, read as the reverse complement.
AGTTTATCCAGGTTGGAGGCCTTGACCCCGTCGATATGTTCCAGGGTGAGGACGCCATCGCTGGAGAAGTCCCGGTAAACCCGGGGCACCACGATCTCCTCCCGCCCCTGGAACTGGTCGGCAAACCGCTCCACGTGCCCGGCCTCGACGGTATAGTCGATCTCCTCTTCCAGGGTCCGGGCGAACTCCCGCACGATCCGCTGGGGCTGGATGATCTGGAATTCGGTCAGGTGGCGCTCCATCAGGCCGGCCAGGTAATTCATAATCTCGAGATCGATCTCGATCGTCTTCCGGATCCCCGGCCGCCGGACCTTGACCGCGACCTCGGTCCCGTCGGGGAGAACGGCGCGGTGGACCTGGCCGATCGAGGCGGCGGCCAGCGGCTTCTTCTCGAATTTGGAGAAGATCTCTTCCGGGCCTTTTCCCAGGGCATTCCGGATCGCCTCCGCCGCCTCGGGGTAGGGGAAAGGGGGGACCTGGTCCTGGAGCCGGGCGAGTTCGGCGGCGAAGGGGAGGGGGATCAGGTCGGGCCGGGTGGAGAGGATCTGGCCGAGCTTGATGAAAGTCGGACCCAGTTCCTCCAGGGCCAGCCGGAGCCGCTCGGGCCCGGACAGGCTCTCCACCCGCTCCCGGCGGGAAGAGGAGAACTTCTGCCGACCGAACTCAACCAGCTGGTCGATCTTCAGGACGTCGAGCAGCTCGTCGAAGCCGTACTTGAAGAAGACCTGGAGGATCTGCCGGTAACGGTTGAGATGGAGATAGGTCCGGCCGACCCCGGTCAGCTGACGGATGCTGAACATTTATTTCTTTTGCGCCTTGAGGGCGGAGATCTTGCCGTTGAGCTTCTTTTCCACTTTGGCCAGGTCGTCCTTGGTGGCGACGTTGATCCGGTCGAGGGTCTGTTCGACCAGCTTGTCCACCCGCTTCTCGAGGTTTTTCTTCGCCGAGTCGGCTTTCCGGGAGAGTTCTTCCACCAGGTCCCGGCCTTCCTTCTCGGAAAGTTCGCCTTTCTTGACCAGCTCCCGGGAGAGTTCTTCCACCTTCTCCCGGGTAATCTCCGCCAGTCCCAGGCCCATATACATAGTTTTCTTCAAAAGATCGATCATTGCTTGCCTCCTTATCTGTGCTATTATTTATTATAAATTCGTTCGCCGCGCTGGCGAATTTATAATAGAGTTGCGATACCCCGGCTATGTGGCAGGGTATATTCAAGCTGTTATAATGATATAGCTTTATTCCTTTCCGGTCAAGCGCAAGATGAATGATTCGCCGGTAACTATCGTGGGGATTGAACTTTGAAGAGGGTAAGTCTGGCCATCTTCAGCCTGGTTCTGGCCGCCGGCCCGGCGCGGGGGGCTTTCAATATCGCCAGTTATTACAGCCCCCGCAACTCCGAGCGCCCGCCCCGCAACTCCACCGAATATATTATCCTCCATACCACCGAGGGCCCGGCCCGGGGGTCGCTGCGGAAACTGCACAGCCGGGGGGAGGCCCACTACTTCATCAATACCGACGGCCGGGTATTGCGGATCATCGATAAGCGGCGGGTGGCCTTCCACGCCGGCCGGTCGATGTGGGAGGGGAAGACCGACCTCGACAACTGCTCGATCGGGATCGAACTGGTCGGTTACCACGACCGGGATATCACCGCCGCCCAGTACGCCGCGCTCAAGGAACTGCTCCGCCAGCTCCAGGAGATCTACAAGATCCCCGACGAGAAGGTCCTGACCCATTCGATGGTGGCTTACGGTCCCCCCAATGTCTGGCACAAGCGCTCTCACCGGGGGAGGAAACGCTGCGGGATGCTCTTCGCCCGGGATTCCGTGCGGAGAAAGATCGGGCTGAACCGGAAGCCGGCCTTCGACCCTGACGTCCGGGCGGGCCGGCTGATCAACGCCGACGGCCAGCTGGCGATGATTCTCTACGGCCGGGAGATCTCGCCCGCCGCCCCGGCCGCCGCCCCTACCCCCGGCAACGCCGTGATCCTGACCGCCGGAAAGACGGCCTGGGATGTTGCCCGCGATCGCTACAACACCGCCGAGGTGGTCTACCGCTTCCCGGACGGGAAGGAGATCCGGGGCGACCGGGTCACGGATTGGAACAGGATCCCGGCGGGAACGGTGGTGGTGCTGGGAGAGGCGGCGACGGAAAACCCCGTCGACGCCATCCGGGTAATCGGGCGCGACGGGAAGACCGCCCTGGAGGTGGCCGGTGAGGAGTACGCCCTGGCTACCACGGTCTACTTCTTCCCCGACGGCCGGGTCCGGCGGGGCGATGAGATGACCCCGGAAGATTTCAAGTCCCTTCCCGTCGAGACCCGGGTCCTGGTCGGTTACGTTGACGGGGGTTATATCAAGAATGGCAGGAGCGCCTTCGATATCTGCGGACCGCGCTGGAACCGTCCCGACACCTACTACCGCCTGGCCGACAGATCACTGGTCGCCGGCAGCGGCATCTCCGAAACCTCGATCCCCCGGAAAACCCGGGTGTTTTTCCGGAACTGATTATGATTACAAAAGAGTTCATCCGCGATATCCCCAAGTCCGATCTCCACGTTCACCTCGACGGCTCGCTCCGGATACCCACCCTGATCGAGATCGCCCGCCGGGAGAAGATCGAACTACCCTCCTTTAGCGAGGAAGGGCTCAACGAGCTGGTCTTCAAGCCGCACTACGACAGCCTCGAGGAGTACCTGACCGGTTTCGCCTATACCGTCCAGGCCCTCCAGACCCCGGAGGACCTCGAACGGGTGGCCTACGAGTTCGTCCAGGACAACCAGGCCGAGGGGGTCCGGTACGTCGAGGTCCGGTTCGCCCCCCAGCTCCATATGAGCGACCGGATGGACCTGGAGACGGTCCTGGTCAGCGTCAACCGGGGGATGGAACGGGCGGCGGCCGAGTTCAACTCCCGTCCGGAGGTGGCCGACGGCCGGGAACCCCGTTTCCACTACGGGATCATCACCTGCGCCCTGCGGTCGTTCGGGGAGATGTCCGATTACTACCGGACCTTTCTCCGGGCCCATCCCTTCTCCAATCCCAAGCGGATCTTCGGACTGGCCTCCTACGAACTCTTCCAGGGTGTGGTCGAGGTCCGGGACCGGCTTGGCCTTCCCCTGGTCGGCTGCGATCTGGCCGGGGCCGAATACGGATTCCCGGCCGACGACCACTGGAAAGCCTTCCAATTCGCCCAGAAGAAGTTTCTCCATAAGACCGTCCACGCCGGGGAGGCTTACGGCGCGGAGTCGATCTTCCAGGCGATCACCGATCTCTACGCCGAACGGATCGGCCACGGCTATTACCTCTTCGACGAGGACAAGATCACCAGCCCGGAGATCACCGACAAGGCCCGGTATATCCGGAACTTAAGCGGGTACATCGCAGATAAGCGGATCACGATCGAGGTCTGCCTGACCAGCAACCTCCAGACCAACCCCTCGATCGGGAAACTCTCCAACCACCGCTTTGCCAAAATGCGGGAGGCAAGACTGTCCACCACCTTCTGCACCGACAACCGCCTGGTCAGCAAGACTACCGTCTCCCGGGAGATCGGTTTGGCGGTGGAAGCTTTCGGGATCACCCCCAAGGAATTGAAAAACCACACCATCTACGGTTTCAAGCGCTGCTTCTTCAGCGGCAACTACACGGAAAAACGAAATTACGTCCGCTCGGTGATAGATTATTACGAGCGGATGGAGCGAGAGCACGGCCTGGCCTGAACCGGTCTCCGCTCCCCGGGATGAGAAATGAATTAATTCGCCCCGGAGGGGTCTAAATTAATAAGATAACGTGTTAATCTGGCAAAGTGTTTCGAAAAAATTACCAAGGAGTGGAAAATGAAAAAGTGTTTACTCATCGCGGCCGCGGTTTG
>JAVCCZ010000240.1 GCA_030765265.1 Candidatus Erginobacter occultus | reverse complement strand
CCGTTCCGGTATTGAAAAAACAAGGCAAGAAAGAAACCGGACAGGAGAAGTGAATATCCAATATTCAAAAAATATTTTCGAACTGTTTCCCATAAGGATATCCTCCGATGAAAAGCCTGACTGACTTTTATTTCCGGGTCCGGCCGCTGCTGGGCCTTCTGCTCCTGGTCTTGACGCTGCTGGCGTTTCCCGGCTGCGGGAAGAAGCCGCCGGCCCCTCCGGTCCCTCCCCGCCCGGTCCAGGTCGCCCAGGCTTTCACCAGTGACGTCCCGGTCTACCTGGAAAACTTTGGTAACCTGTTCTCCCCCAACGATGTGGACATTGTCTCCCAGGTGGCCGGGAAGATCGCCGCGGTCCATTTTTCAGAGGGCGACGAGGTGAAGGAGGGGGATCTGCTCTTCAGCATCGACCCCCGGGAATACCAGGCCGCGCTCGACCGGGCCCGGGCCGCCCTGGCCGGGGCCGAGGCCGACCTGAAACTGAAGCGGCAGACCGTGGAGCGCAACCGGTCGCTGCTGGCGAAGAACCTGATCTCCCAGCAGGAGTTCGATACCCTCCAGACCGAGGTCGAGGCCGCGGCGGCCCAGGTGAAGCTGGACCGGGCCGCCGTCGAACAGGCCGAGATCGATTTCGGCTACTGTTCGATCACCGCCCCGGTGGACGGGATGACCGGGAAACGGCTGGTCGATCCCGGCAACGTGGTGGTCGCCAATACCGGGGCGGTCCTGGTTAACATCAAGTCGGTCGATCCTCTCTACCTGGATTTCTCCCTCCCCGAGAACGATCTGCCCCAGGTCCGGAAATGGATGGCCCAAGGCGGCCTCGCCGTCAAGGTCTCCCCGACCGGCGATCCCGGCGGTCCCTACCCCGGAGATTTGGAGCTGATCGACAACACCGTCGACGACTCCACCGGGACGATCGCGCTGCGGGCTTCGATACCCAACGCGGAGAAGAAGCTCTGGCCCGGACAGTACGCCACCGTCCAGCTGGTTCTCTACACCGCCAAAGACGCGATCCTGGTTCCCGTTGCCGCCGTCCAGCTCGGCCAGAAGGGGATGTATCTTTTCGTGATCAAGGACGATAACACCGCCGATCTGCGGGATGATATCGAGGTTGGACTGGGGGAGGGCGACAACCTGGTGATTACCAAGGGAGTGAAGGCCGGCGAACGGGTGGTCATCACCGGCCAGCTCGGCCTCTCCCCCGGCGCCAAGGTTCAGATCCAGGACGGGGACGGCAAGCCGGCCGGACAGAGCAAGCCCACCACGGCGTCCGACTGACCCCCGATAGCGATCCCGATGGCGACTGTACTGACTGATGCGAGAAACTGTATAGAAATATAACCCCCCCGCTTACCCCGAAGGGTGAGCGGACTATTTTTCCCCCAGGAAAAAATATAATGGCGTTTTCGGAAAAATTCATCCGCCGGCCGATTATGACCGTTCTCTTGACGGTCACGCTCCTGCTCGGCGGCCTGGTCGCCTATACCCAGCTGCCGATCAGCGACCTCCCCACGGTCGATTACCCGGTGATCACCATCACCGCCGTATATCCCGGGGCCAGTCCGGAACTGATGGCCTCGGCGGTGGCCTCCCCCCTGGAGGAGGAGTGTATGCAGATCCCGGGTCTGCAGACCATTTTCTCCGACAACAAGCCGGGGATCACCACCATCTCCCTGACCTTCGAGCTGGACAAGAACGTCGACCTGGCCGCCCCCGACGTCCAGGCGGCGATCACCCGGGCCCAGGCCAACCTCCCCGACCTCCCCTCGCCCCCGACCTACGACAAGTTCAACCCCTCCGACCAGCCGATCATCTACATTATGGTCGAGTCGGACACGATGACCATCGGCGACCTCTACGATTACGCCCACCGCTCGATCGGCCAGCGGATCAATATGATCGAGGGGATCTCCAAGGTCGCCATCTACGGGTCGAAACGGGCGTTCCGGGTCCTGGTCGACCCGGAGAAGCTGGCGGCGATGGATATCGGGCTCGACCAGGTCTACCAGGCGCTCAGCCAGGCCACCGTCACCACCCCCGGGGGGGATCTCAACGGCCGCTATCGGGCCTTCTCCATCCAGCCCGAGGGCCAGCTCAGCGAGGCTTCCCAGTACGAGGATTTGATCATCGCCTACCGTTCGGGCGCCCCGGTCCGGGTCCGGGACGTCGGCAAGGCCGTCGAGTCCCTGGAAAGCGACGTGATCAACGTCACCTACGGCAACCGGGAAGAGGGGATGCAGGCCGGCGCGGTCTGCGTCGCCGCCACCCGGTCCTCCGGGGCCAATACCGTCGCCCTCTCCCACAACGTCCGGGCCCTGCTGGAAGAGATCGAGCCGACCCTCCCCGGCTCGATCAAGGTCTCGATCTTCTACGACAAGGCCGTCCAGATCGCCGAGTCGATCAACGATGTCAAGACCACGATCGTGATCGCCCTGATCCTGGTGATCCTGATTATCTTCCTCTTTCTCGGCCGGGGATCCGATACCGCCATCCCGGCCACCGTCCTCCCGGTCACCCTCTTCGGCACCTTCCTGGTGATGCTCTTCGCCGGCTTCAGCCTCGACAACCTCTCCCTGATGGCCCTGACCCTCTCAATCGGGTTCCTGGTCGACGACGCCATCGTGGTCCTGGAGAATACCGTCCGCCATATCCAGGAGGGGATGAAGCCCCTGGGGGCGGCGGTCAAAAGTATGGAGGAGATCACCGGGACGGTTATCTCCACCTCAGTCGCCCTGATGGTGGTCTTCATCCCCCTGGTCTTTATGGCCGGGGTGGTGGGGAGGAACTTCAAGGAGTTCGCCCTGACCGTGATCATCGCCGTCTCCGTCTCCACCGTCTGCGCTCTCACCCTCACCCCGATGATGTGCGCCCGGGTCCTGAAAGGTGGGAAGTCGGTCAAGACCCGGATGGAGAAACTGGCCGACGCCTTTATCGGTTCCCTCCTCAAGTATTACGGCGGGCTGCTGCGCTGGGTCCTGAAACGGAAATTCCTGACCATCATCGGCTGGGTGGCCTGCCTGGTCGGGATCGGGTATTTCTTCTCCGCCCTCCCCAAGACCTTTATGCCGCTCGGGGACAGCGGGCTCTTTTACGGGCAGTTTATGGCCCTCCAGGGAACTTCGACCGAGCAGATCCGGCACTTCCAGGATGAGCTCAACCGGATCATCCTGGAAAACTCGGCGATTGAAAACCTCCTCACCTACACCGGACTCCAGACCGGGGCCGACCAGTCCACCGGGATGGCCATCGCCACCCTGAAGCCGGTCTCCCAGCGCCCCCCGATCGAGGAAGTGGTGGCCTCCATTAACCGGGATATGTACTCGATCGCCGACCTGGGGATGGTCTATATAATGCCGCTGCCCTCGCTGCTTTTAAGCGCCGGGGCCGAAACCACCGCCGCCGGCAGTCTCTACTCCTACGTCCTGACCGGGCAGGACAAGGACCAGGTTTATACGGCCGCCCTGGAGATGGAGAAGCGGATGAAAGAGAACCCGGTCTTCACCGGGATCCAGAACAGTGTCAAGCTCGACCTCCCCCAGGTCAATGTCGAACTCCTCCGCGACCGGGCCTCGACGCTGGGGATCACGGCGGCCGACATCGAGAACGCCCTGGCCCTGGCCTACGCCAAGGGGAAGGCCACCACCTATCTGACCGACATCGACCAGTACTGGGTGATCCTCTCCGCCGAGGACCGATTCCGCCGCCGGCCCCGCGACCTCGACCGGATCTACGTCCGGGCCCCGGCGACCGGGGATCTGGTCCCGCTCTCCGTGGTCGCCCGCTGGGATGAAGGGGTTGCCCCCTCCAATGTTCCCCACTACAACCAGCTCAACTCGGCTACCATCTCCTACAACCTGGCCCAGGGTGCGGCCCTGGGCGACGCCACCGTGGCCCTCAACCAGCTGGCCCGCGAGGTTGTCCCCCCCGCGGTCGGCGGGATGATGCAGGGCCAGGCCCAGGAGTTTGAGGAGGCGGTCCAGAGTCTGGCGGTGCTGATGCTGGTCTCGGTCTTCATTATGTACGTCATCCTCGGCATCCTCTACGAGAGCTACATCCACCCCTTCACCGTTCTCACCACCCTGCCCCCGGCGGCGGTCGGCGGCCTGCTCACCCTCTACATCTTCGGCTCGGAACTCTCGCTCTACGCCTACATCGGGATGTTTATGCTCTTGGGGATCGTCTCCAAGAACGGGATTATGATGGTCGACTTCGCCAAGCAGAATATGGAGGAGGGGCAGAACGCTTTCGACGCGATGTACCACGCCTGCCTGACGCGCTTTAAGCCGATCCTGATGACCGGCGGTTCGACGATTATGGGCACGCTCCCGATCGCCCTCAGGCTCGGCGCCGACGCCGCCGCCCGCCGGCCGCTGGGGCTTTTGATCGTCGGCGGCCTGGCCTTCGCCCAGGTGGTCACCCTCTTCATCACCCCGGGGATATTCCTCTATATGCAGCTCTTCCAGGAGAAGATCCTCGACCGTTTCGAACTGACCCGCTCCGAGGCCTGCCGGATCAAGATGGAAAAGGAAGAGTCCTCGTCCGGCTGACGCCCTTCCCCCGGAGAAGTTAATCCGTGGACAGAGAACGCAACCTCAACCGGCCCGGGATCGGCGAGACCATCTTCGCCGCGGGGAGCCTTGTCCACTCCCACCCCGCCCTCCTGGTCGGCTGGCTGTTCCTGGCCCTGGCGACCGCCGCGTTGATACATTTCCTGGCCGCTTCCGCTCCCTTCCCCGGGCTGCGGATCCTCGGGTATTTGCTTTATGGCCTGGCGGATGTTTTTTTCGCCGCCGGTTGTATGGGAAGTTTCGCCCTGATCCTGAAACTGGGGAGCTGGCGCCCGGCCGCGGTCATCGAAAGCGGCCGGCATTACTTCTGGCGTTTCCTCCTGCTGGGGATAATCCAGGTTGTTTTGATGACGGTAATCCCGGTGGTTCTCGGTATTTTGTTCGCCCTGGCGGTCGGACAGATCCACAGGGTATTTATTTTCCTGATGATTCCGCTGGTGGTGGGCTTGGTCGTGCTTCATTTCTTCCTGGTCTTCGCCCGGGCCGGGGTGGTGGTGGAAGAAAAGGGAGTCTTCGAGGCCATCGCCTACAGTTTCCGGGTGGTCCGGTCCAATTTTCTCCCCACCCTGGTCTTTATCCTGGTGTTGATGGGTATCCCGGCCTTGTTCGCTTTCCTAATCGGGATATTATACGGTTCACCCGGTGGGGGGCTGGAATTGCCGAGGCTCTTGTTCTCCACCCTGCTCACGGCTTATGGCCACCTGCTCCTGATGGCCGCCCTGGTCTATTTCGCGGTGGAGATCGGCCGTCCCCCGGAAGAGGAGATATGAACAATACCTCCCGGACAGTTTCCGGCGGCGGAGGGCCGGTGACCGTTTCCGTCCGGGAACCGCTGACCGACCAACGGGGGCGGGACCTGCTTCGGGATATCGGGGAGATGGTCTCCCGGGGCAACCGGGAGATCCGGATCGATCTCTCCGGACTGGAGAAGCTCGACAGCTCCGGCTGCGCCTGGCTGATCCGGGCGGTCCGGGCGGGGAAGGAATTCGGCGGGACCGTTACCCTGACCGGGGCCTCCGGGCGTCCGGCCGAGCTGCTTAAATTGATGCGGCCCAACTTCGAGCCGTTGCCGCCGCCTCCTCCCCGTCCCGGTTTTGTCGAACGGACCGGGGAGAAGGCGCTCGCCGTCCGGGAGGAGATCCGGCAGGCGGTCAGCCTGGTGGTTGACGCCCTTTACTGGTCCTTTATCGCCCCCGTGGAGGGAAAGGGGGTGAGGTGGAAGGGGCTGCTCGACGAGATTCAGCAGATGGGGTCTTCGGCGATCGGGATCGTCTGTATGATCAATTTTCTCCTCGGGTTGGTGATCGCGATGCTCTCGGCGGTCCAGCTGCGGCTCTTCGGGATGGAGATCCTGGTCGCCAGCGGGGTGGTGATCGGTTTCGCCCGGGAACTGGCGGCGGTGATGACCGGGATCGTGGTCTCCGCCCGGACCGGGGCGGCGGTCACGGCCGAGCTGGCGACGATGAAGGTTTCCGAGGAGATCGACGCCCTCAAGGGGATGGGTCTCCCGGTCTCCCGCTTCCTGGTCGCCCCGAAAATCCTGGCCATCCTAATCTCGATGCCGATCCTGACCATCCTCGGTTTTCTCTCCGGGGTGGCGGGGGGGTTCGTCCTCGGAATCTTCTCGCTCGGATTCACCTTCGACCGCTGGTGGTGGCAGACCGCCCAGGCGGTCAACCTGGGAGACTTGAGCCAGGGGCTGGTCAAGTCGGTCTTCTTCGCCCTGATCATCGTTTTGGTCGGCTGCCACAACGGACTGAGGGTCCGGGGCGGGGCCAGCGAGGTCGGGAAGGCGACCACCCGGGCGGTGGTGATGGACATCTTCCTGATCATCGTGGCCGATATGTTTTTCGCGACCATCTTTTACTACACCACCTGAAACCGGGGTTATGAAATCACCGATTATCGAGGTCCGCGGCCTGACCGCCGGGTATGACAGCCAGGTGATCCTGGACGGGATATCTTTCGATATTTTCCCGGGGGAGATCCTGGTGGTGGTCGGGGGCTCCGGCTGCGGAAAATCGACACTGCTGCGGCACCTGGTCGGGCTGCAGCGGCCGATTGCCGGATCGATCTCCTTCTGGGGTAAGGACATCACGGAGATGGAGGAAGACGAACTGGGGCGGCTCCTCCACCGGGTCGGCCTCTCCTTCCAGGGCGGCGCGCTCTTCAACTCGATGACCGTGGGCGAAAACGTCGCCCTGCCCCTGGAGGAGTACGGGATGAAGGACTGGGAACAGTTGCGGATCCTGGCCCGGATGAAGCTGAGCCTGGTCGGGCTGGGGGACCAGGGCTGGCGATACCCGGAGGAACTTTCCGGGGGGATGAAGAAGCGGGTCGGGTTCGCCCGGGCGATCGCCGCCGAACCCGAAGTGGTCTTCTTCGACGAGCCCTCGGCCGGTCTCGACCCGATCATCGGGGCCGGTCTCGACAAGATCATCCTTGACCTGAGACGCCTGATGGACCTGACGATGGTGGTGGTCACCCACGAACTGGAATCGATCAAAACCGTCGCCGACCGGATCCTGATGCTCGACGGGGGGAAGATCGTCTTTGTCGGCACCCTGGAAGAGGCCGAAACCTCCGCCCACCCCCGGGTCCGCCAGTTCTTTCTCCGCCAGCCCGACCGGGAGATAGGGAATAGGGGATAGGGAATGGGGAATGTCGTGCGAAGCGTCCAAATGAGAGTGAAAGGTAATCAGTGAGCAATCCGCCAAATCCGCTGAATTCGCGGTTAAATATAGGGGGCGAGGCGGGGGATGGACGTTGAAATCCGATAGCGATTAATGATCCGCAAGTTTCGTGAAGATCCGTGAAGATTCGTGGTTTAAAAAAGGGGGCAAGGCAGGGGGATAATTCGAGTCAATTCGTATAATTCGTGGATAAAAAAGGAGTTAGTTTATGGCTACCAGAGCGCAGACCATCAAGGTGGGGATCTTTGTCCTGGCCGGGCTGGCCCTGACGGTGCTGGTCTTTGTCGTCATCGCCCTCGAGGGTCGTAAGCCCCGGGATACCTACTATATCTCTTTTTCCGAGAGCGTCAGCGGTCTCCAGCGCGACGCCGCCGTCCTCTACCGGGGGGTCCCGGTGGGGAAGGTGGAGAATATCCGGGTTCAGCAGGACAATGATATCGTGGTCCAGGTCGGGATCGAGACCGATACCGTGACCCTGCGGGAAGGCGTGGTGGCCAAACTCGAACTCGGCAATTTGATGGGGGGGATGGTGGTCGAGCTTTCCGGGGGGAAGTCGGAGGCCGCCCACCTCCCGCCCGGTTCGACCATCCCCTCCCAGCCGTCGATCCTGGAGAACCTGGTCAAGGATATCCCCACCATCCTCGAAGATATCAAGGATATACTCGCTAACATCAACCAGGCCGTGGGCGGGGATACCCCGGAACGGATCGGTTCCCTGGTGGAGAACGCCGACAGCTCGGTGGTGGCCCTAAGACGGACCCTCGACGAACTGGAAGAGCTGGTCAAACTGGTCAAGAGGGATCTCCACGATTCCGGCTACGAACTGAAAAAATCGATGCAGAGTTTCCAGCGCGGGATGCTGGAATCGGCGGCCACGATGCAGTATTTTCGCGACAACCCCTCTTCCCTGATGTGGGGAAAGTCAAAACCGAAAGATACTTACGCCCGTTAACCGGGAGGTTGACTATGAGATTTCGCTTCTTAGGTATTTCGATTCCGTTGGCGCTCACCCTCCTCGTCGGCTGCAGTTCCTACCTGCCGACCGAGTACTACCTGATCCGGGTTGATCCGGTCCCGGCGCCGGAGGCGGACCCATTCCCCCTCCGGATCGACGTCGGGGATGTCCGCGCGCCGGTCCGCTACCAGAACCAGATGGTCTTCCGCCGCGGTCCCTACCAGGTCGGGTTTTACGAGAACAGCCGTTGGGCGGCGCTCCCCTCCGAGATGGTCCGCCGGGCCCTGATCGACGCCCTCACCCAGTCGGGATTGTTTGCCGGGGTGGAATTGATCGGGCAGAACCCCCGCTCCGACCTCTACCTGCTGGCCGAAATCGAGTGCTTCGACCAGGTGATCGACGGTGAGGAGATCGGGGCCGATTTCTCGCTGCTGATCGAGGCGGTCCGGACCGATACCGGTTCGTCGCTCTGGAGTTACCGGGCGGCCGCCGAGGTTCCCCAGAAAGGGAAAGGTCAACTGGCGGGGGCGATGAGCGAGGCGGTCGGTGAAGCCCTGGGAAAAGCGATCGAGGAGCTGGCGGCTTCGGATACTCTTCGTTCCCTTCCCGGAAAACCGTCTCCGGAGTGATAGTTGCCGGCCGAAGCGCAACCGGATTCCGCCGCCGCGATTTAGTTAATGAAACATCCCCCACTCCAACCGGACCTCGCCGTCGGAAAGATCATCCACGGCTTTAGGATCAATCGGGTCACCCCCCTGCCGGAGTTGCGGCTGGTCGCCTACGGCGCCGAGCATATCCAAAGCGGGGCCCGGCTCCTCCACCTCCACGGCGGGGACCCGGAGAACCTCTTCGCCATCGGATTTCGCACCCCGCCCCCCGATGACAGCGGCCTCCCCCATATCCTCGAGCATACCGTCCTCTGCGGTTCCCGCCGCTACCCGGTCAAGGATCCCTTCGTCGAGCTCTTGAGAACCAGCCTGGCCACCTTCCTCAACGCGATGACCTACCCCGACCGGACCCTCTATCCCTGCGCCAGTATGAACGAGAAGGATTTCTTTAACCTGGCCGGGGTTTACTGTGACGCCGTCTTCTACCCCCGGATCAGCCTCGACCACTTCCGGCAGGAAGGGCATCACCTGGCCTTTGCCGACCCCCCCGACCCCTCCGGGAGGCTGATCGTCCGGG
>JAVCCZ010000181.1 GCA_030765265.1 Candidatus Erginobacter occultus | reverse complement strand
GATATCAAGTCCACCTCCGGCCCGGCGATCGAGAAGCCGGGGGACCTGGCCGGCCTCCTCACCAACCTCAAAGGCGGGGATATCCTCTTCATCGACGAGATCCACCGCCTGGGCTCGATTGTCGAGGAGTATCTCTACCCGGCGATGGAGGATTTCGTGATTGACATTATGATCGACCAGGGTCCCTCGGCCCGTTCGGTCCGGCTCAACCTGGCCCACTTCACCCTGGTCGGGGCCACCACCCGCTACGGTCTGCTGACCTCGCCGCTGAGATCCCGCTTCGGCCTGGTCAACCGGCTGGATTTTTACCCCCCGGAAGAGTTGCAGAAGATCGTTCTCCGCTCCGCCGCCCTGCTCAACGTCGAGATCAACCCCGAAGGCGCCCTGGAGATCGCCCGCCGCTCCCGGGGCACCCCCCGGATCGCCAACTCGCTCTTGAAACGGGTCCGGGATTACGCCCAGGTCCGGGCTGACAACCGGATCACCCCCGAGATCGCCCACCAGGCCCTGCTGATGCTCGACGTCGACGAAAAGGGGCTCGACGAGATGGACAAGCGGATCCTCAAGACGATCATCGAGAAGTTCGCCGGCGGCCCGGTGGGGATCGATACCATCGCCGTCGCCATCGGCGAAGAAGGGGAGACCCTGGCCGAGGTTTACGAGCCCTACCTGATTCAGCAGGGGTACCTGAAGCGGACCCGGACCGGCCGCTGCGCCACTCCGCTGGCCTACGGGCACCTGGGGTTGGAAGCTCCCGGCGGCGTTCAGGGGGAACTTCTGTAATAAACCCGGAATACAGGAACCAGAATCCAGTCCCCAGAATGCTCCTGAATTCTCTATTCCCTATTCCCCATTCCCGTGAGAATACTGCTCCATATCTGCTGCGGACCCTGCGCTACCTATCCTTTCGAGGTCCTCGAGAGCGAGGGCCACCAGGTCGACGGGTATTTCTATAATCCCAATATCCACCCATATACCGAATATCTCCGCCGCCGGGAAGCGGTCGAGAAGCTGGCCGCCGGGACTTCGCGGAGAGTGATCTTCTCCCCCCGCTGCGACTTTGATGAGTTCTTCCGCCGGGTCGTCTTCCGGGAGAGCGCGCGTTGCCGCTTCTGTTACGACCAGCGCCTGAAACAGACCGCCCTGGTGGCCAGAAAGGGCAAGTACGACGCCTTCACCACCACCCTGCTGATCAGCAAGCAGCAGAAACACCAGCTGGCCCGGGAGGTCGGCGAGACCGCGGCCGCCGAGGTCGGTGTGAAGTTTCTCTACCGCGACTTCCGTGAAGGCTGGAAGCGCCACTGGGAGCTGACCGACGAGTACGGTCTCTATAAGCAGCAGTACTGCGGCTGCCTCTACAGCGAATACGAGAGATTTAAACAGCATTCCGCGGAGTCGGTATAGTGCCCTGATTATATAGTGTAGAGTTTCAGAAATAACAAGTATGCCCAATGTCATTGCGAGGAGCGAAGCGACGAAGCAATCTCTTCCAGAACGGTATGGTTATCTCCGGTTGCCGTTTTAGTAGGTGACGATGAAGACATCCGATTTCGACTATCACCTCCCCCCGGAACTGATCGCCCAGCACCCCCCCGAACGGCGGGAGGATGCCCGGCTTTTAGTCCTGGAACGGGAGAGTGGCCGGATCGCCCACCGATCTTTCTTGGAGATCACCGATTGTTTTCAGACCGGCGATCTTCTGGTTCTCAACGATACCCGGGTCATCCCGGCCCGTCTCCTCGGCAAACGGCCCGTCACCGGTGGCAAGGCCGAGGTTCTCCTTCTCTCCCCGCTCGGCGACGGCGGCTGGAAGGCGCTGATCCGTCCCGCCCGCCGGGCCCGCCCGGGGACCGGGATCGAGTTCGCCGACGGCCTGAGAGCGACTGTCCGGGAGCGGGAGGAGGGCGGGGGGGTGATCCTCGATTTTCCCGGCCGGGAGGATATTCTCCCCGCCCTGGAAGAGCAGGGTTTCCCCCCCCTGCCGCCCTACATCAAGCGGGACCTGAAAAACTACCCGGAGAAGATCAAAGCCCGGGACCGCTCCCGCTACCAGACCGTCTTCGCCCGCCGACCCGGCGCGGTGGCCGCCCCCACCGCCGGACTCCATTTCACCCCGGAGATCCTTGGCGAACTCCGCGAAAAAGGGGTGGAGATCGCCTTTATCACCCTCGCGGTCGGTTACGGGACCTTCCAGCCGGTGAAGACGGAGGATATCGAGGACCACCATATCCACACCGAGGAGTTCCGGATCTCCAAGGAGACCGCCGACCTGGTCAACCGTCTCCAGGAGACCGGCGGCCGGCTCTTCGCGGTGGGGACGACGGTGGTCCGGGCCCTGGAGAGCGGTGCCGACCGAAACGGCCGGCTCGATCCAACCGAAGGCTCGACCGACATCTTCATCTACCCGGGATACGAATTTAAACTAAAGTATAACTTATTAACCAATTTTCACTTGCCCGGCTCGACCCTGATAATGTTAGTCTCCGCCCTTGCCGGACAGAACCTGATCCATAAAGCCTACGCCGCCGCCGTAAAAGAAAAATACCGCTTCTACAGCTACGGCGACGCAATGTTAATCTTGTAAACCACCGAACTAATCCGGGGCTGTCCAGTCCCGGTTTAAAGGTATCAATTTTTTATAGGCGAAACGTTGGCATATTCAGACCCCTGCCGGTTTATCCGGCAGGTGAATCAGTTCATAGCTATCTTGAACTCCCTCCTGTTCTTTTGCTGCCTGATCTGCTACATTTCCCGGTTTTGAGTAATCCAATGAAATTCACAGTCTTAAATCAAGATTCCGGCACCGCCGCCCGGACCGGGCGGTTGGAGCTGGCCCACGGGGTGGTCGATACCCCCTGCTTTATGCCGGTGGGGACCCAGGCGACGGTAAAATCGGTTACCCCGGAGGAACTTGAGGAGGTGGGGGCACAGATGATCCTGGCCAACACCTACCATTTGGGGCTCCGACCGGGGATCGAGATCGTGAAAAACGCCGGCGGTCTCCACTCCTTTATGCACTGGGACCGCCCGATCCTCACCGACTCCGGGGGCTACCAGGTCTTCAGCCTGGCCGACCTCAGAGAGATCACGGAGGAGGGGGTGGTCTTCCGGGACCATATCGCCGGCTCGCTCCACACCCTGACCCCGGCGAAATCGATCGAGATCCAGCAGGCCCTGGGCGCCGATGTTATTATGGCCTTCGACGAATGCCCCCCGTACCCTTCCGATCGGGATTATACTTGCCAATCGCTGGACCTCACCCTACAATGGGCCGCTCGATCGAGGAAGAGCCATACCGACGGGCGCCAGGTCCTCTTTGGCATCGTCCAGGGCGGTCTTCACCGGGACCTGAGGAAAAAAAGCGTGGAGGGGCTGGAAGAGATCGGGTTTGCCGGCTACGGGATTGGAGGGTTGTCCGTCGGCGAGCCGAGAGAGATAATGTACGAGCTGGCCGAGTACACGGCTGGTCTCCTCCCGGCGGAAAAGCCCCGCTACCTGATGGGTACCGGGACCCCCGACGAGCTGGTGTCTCAGATCGCCTTCGGGGTCGATATGTTCGACTGCACCGTTCCTACCCGCTACGGGCGGAACGGTTCGGTCTTTACCGAAAAAGGGAAGATGGTCGTCCGCAACGCCGGTTTCAAGGACGACCACCGGCCGCTGGAAGAGGGTTGCGGCTGTTACGCCTGCCGGAATTATACCCGGGCCTATATCCGCCACCTCTTCAATACCGGCGAGATCCTGGCCCACCGGCTGGCGACGATCCACAACCTGTTTTTTTACCAGGAACTGATGAGAAACGCCCGCCGGGCGATCGAGGAAGGAAATTATTCAGCTTTCGAGAAAAAATTTCTGGAAGGTTTCAAGCCAACGTCCGACCGGTCCGACAGAAGATAAAGGCACAATAACCAGGGAGGAATTATAATGCAGTATATACCGATTGCAATGGGCCCCGCCGGGGGCGGATCCGGCGGCGGCTGCGCCCCGGGAGGCGAGGGCGGCCAGGGAGGACTGGGAGGGATGCTGATCCCCCTGATCCTGATGTTTGCCGTCTTTTACTTTTTGCTGATCCGGCCCCAGCAGAAGAAGCAGAAGGAACACCAGCGGATGGTCTCCGAGCTGCAGAAAGGCGACCGGGTCATCACCTCCGGCGGGATTCACGGGGTGATCTCCTCGGTCAAGGACGATACGATCACCGTCAAGGTGGCCGACAATGTCAAGCTGGAGATCAGCCGGGGCAACGTCTCCGGGGTGGATAAGAAGAGCCAGTAATAACCTCCGGCCGTCCCCGATCGGCCGGTCAGGAACCAAGTTGAGGATTCCCGAATGTCCAAAGCCTTGAGATGGAAGATACTGTTGATCCTGGGGGTGATCGCCCTGCTGGTCTGGTCCTCGATCCCCCTGACCGAGCGGAATGTTAGAGAATATATCGCGGAGGCGGCGGTCAACCAGGACGAAGCTTTCCGGTCTCTGCTCTCCCGGATGGAGGAGGATGATCAGGTTGGGGAGGCCCGGGTTCCGGTCTCCGGGATCGAACGTCTCAAGGAGGAAAGCGAGTCTGCCGGAATCGATCTCACCCGGTATTTCCCCGAAGCCGAGGACAATCGGGACGCGATCGACCGGATCGCCAAAGCAACCAGGGGAAGGCTCAACCTCGGACTCGACCTGCGCGGCGGGATGCACGTCATCCTGGCGGTAGACGAGCTGGAACTCCTGAAAAAAGGGGCCTCCGGGGTCGATGAGCAGTTCAACGAATTCTTCACGGCCGCCCAGGAGCGGGCGGCCGCTTCCGCCGTCGAGCCCCTGGTCATCCTCCAAGAAGAGGTCGAGGCGAGGGATATCGATCTGGTCAAATATTATCGGGATCACTACCGGAACAAGTACAACCTGGAAGACGCGGCGATCGAGAACAACGAACAGGTCTTCGAATACTTCCAAGCCGAGCTCCAGGCCGCCAGCCTGGGAGCCCTGGAGATCCTGCGCAACCGGGTGGACAAGTTCGGCGTCTCCGAGCCGGAAATCCAGCGCCAGGGGGCCAACGAGCTGTTAATCCAGCTGCCCGGGGTCAGGGACCCCGAGCAGACTATGGAGCTGATCCAGGGCCAGGCCTTCCTCGAGTTCAAGCTGGTCGATGACGATCCCGAGCGGCTGGAACGGGCCCTGGAGACCGGGACCGCCCCGCCCGGTTTTTCGCTCAAGACCCACCGGCGGACCGATCTTTCCGGACAGGAGACCGAGGAGACCTTTCTCCTGGTCGACAAGAGCGACCTCAGCGGCGAGCACCTGGTCACCGCTTATATGGGGACCCGGGGCGACACCGGTGAGCCGATCGTCCACTTCAAATTCGACCGGGCGGGCGCGCGGATCTTCTCCCGGATCACCAAGCAGTACAACGCCGAGGATAACCCCCCCGGTCGCCGGCTCGCACTTCTCCTGGACGGCAACGTCCTCTCCGCTCCCAACATCCGGACCCACATCCCGGGTGGGCAGGGGTACATCGAGGGCAACTTTACCTTCGACACCGCCCGGCTGCTGGCCAGCCAGCTCTCCGCCGGCGCCTACCCGGCGCCCCTGCTGATCCGGGAACAGCGCTCGGTCGGCCCGGCGCTCGGCGCCGACTCGATCCGGCAGGGAATCCAGGCCGCCCTGGCCGGTTTGATCGTGGTGATTATATTTATGGCCGCTTACTATCTCCTGGCCGGGCTGGTGGCCGACTTTGCCCTCTGCCTCAATATCGGGTTCATAATCGGGGTTCTTTGCCTTCTTCCCTTCCTCTTCAAGGGCTTCAAGGCCACCCTGACCCTGCCCGGGATCGCCGGGATCATCCTCACCATCGGGATGGCGGTGGACGCCAACGTCCTGATCTTCGAGCGGATCCGGGAGGAGCTGGCGACCGGGAAGAAACTCAAGCGCGCCATCTCCGCCGGTTACGATAAGGTCTTTCTCACCATCATCGACGCCAACCTGACCACCCTGATCGCGGCCCTGATCCTCCTCAATCCCCTGGGCTTCGATTTTCTCCCCACCGCCGGACCGATCAAGGGCTTTGCCCTCACCCTGACCATCGGGATCTGCACCAGTATGTTCACCGCCCTGGTCGTGACCCGGGTGGTTTTCCAGCTCCTCGGCCTCAGCCCGGGGTTCAAGGCCCTGAAGATGTTGCAGGTCTTCAAGAAACCGAACTTCGACTTTATCGGGAAGCGAAAGACCGCCTTCGTCGTCTCCGGCCTGATGCTGGCGGCCAGCCTGGTCGCCTTCCTGGTCAACGGGGAGAAGAACTTCGGGATCGACTTTACCGGGGGGATCCTGATCCAGCGCCAGTTCACCGAGGAAGTGCCGGCGGAAAGGATCCGGGAGGTGCTGGCCGAGATTGACCTCGAGTCCGCCTCGGTCCAGCAGTACGGCGGGGGCACGGGGGTGATCATCCGGACTGCCGGAACGATGAAAACCGCTTCGGAAATCGACGCCGCGATCCAGGAAGCCCTCCCCGGAAGCTATGACCAGGTCACCTACGATCAGCGGACCGAGATGGTCGGGCCGAAGGTGGGGCAGCAGCTGCGGCTCCAGGCCCTGGGGGCGATCATCCTGGCGGTAGCGGCGATTATGGCCTATATCTGGCTGCGGTTCGCCGAATTCAAGTTCGCCCTCGGAGCGGTGATCGCCCTGGTTCACGACGTGGTGATCACCATCGGGTTCCTGGCCGGGTTTTTCTTCCTCCCGATCCGGGAGTTCAACATCCCGATTATCGCCGCCCTGCTCACCATCGTCGGCTATTCGTTGAACGATACCATCGTCGTCTTTGTCCGGATCCGGGAGAATATGAAGGCGATGCGGGGTGAGAGCGACGAGAAGATCATCAACACCTCGATCAACCAGGTCCTGAACCGGACGCTGATTACCTCGGTGACCACCCTGGTCGTGATTATCTTTCTCTTCCTCTTCGGGGGGACGGTGATCAACGACTTCGCCTTCGCCCTGATGATCGGGGTGGTGGTTGGAACTTACTCCTCGATCTTTATCGCCAGCCCGGTCCTGCTCTTCTGGCACAAGCGCAAAGCGCTGAAGAAATAGGGCGGACCGGGGAGGGGGGGAGGCAAACTGAGGCGGCGACCGTTCCCGATTGCGGGTCCGGCCGGTTAAAAAGCGGGCGAGGTCAGGGCTTGACGATCTTCCCGGCCCGGATGCACTTGGTGCAGACCCGGATAGTCCTGGTCCGGCCGTCGACCACCGCTCGGACCTTCTGCAGGTTGGGGAGGAAAGTTCTCCGGGAGACGCCGGTCACCCGCTTCCCGACCCCCCCTTTCTTCTTGGCCAGACCCCGTCGGCTGATCCTGTTCCCGGTCGAGGGTCCTTTCCCGCATATTTCACAGACTTTAGACATAACGAAATAGTTCCTTGTATTTGGAGAAGTCAGGAGTCAGAATCAAGAATTCAGAATGTCCGGACAGGCTTCTCTTTCCCACTTACTTGTCACGACAACCGGGAAGCTATACCATAAGACCGTCCCGGAGCCAAGAATATTTTTGGGTTATATTTTTTGGGTGCGGCCCTCTGTCTTCTGAATTCCGGATTCTTAATTCTTTATCCTGACCTACTATGGACCTGACCGAAAACGTCCAGTTCCTCAAGGGGGTGGGTCCCGCCCGGGCCCGGCGGCTGGCGAGGCTCGGGGTCTTGACCGTCGAAGACCTCCTCTATTTTTTCCCCCGCGATTATCAGGACCGCCGGCGGATCTCCCCAATCGGATCTTTGCGAGACGGCGACTTCGCCTCCGTCCGGGGCGAGGTAATGGCCAAGGGCTCCCGGAAGACCCGGGGCGGAAAGAAGCTATTCCAGCTGGTCGTCGATGATGGCTCCGGGAGAATCCCCTGCAGCTGGTTCAACCAGGAATACCTGGATAATGTCTTCCGACCGGGACAGGAGGCGCTCTTTGTCGGCAAGGTCCAGCTCTATAACACCCTCCAGCTGGTCAACCCGGAGTACGAGATCCTCGATCCCCAAAGCGAAGCGATGAGACGGGCGGGAAGGATTATCCCCATCTACCCGCTAACCGAGGGGTTGTACCAGAAAGCCGTCCGGGACCTGATCGAGCGGACCCTCGAGCTTTACCTCCCCCACCTACCGGATCCGCTCCCGGAAGACCTCTGTCGGCGCTGGGAAGTGGCCAGCCTCTCGCAAGCGATCCGGGATATCCACTACCCGTCCGGCGGGGAGGCCCTGGCCGCCGCCCGCCAGCGGCTGATCCTCGACGAATTCTTCACCCTCCAGCTGGCCCTGGGTCTGAAACGGGAGAAACGGGCCCGGGAGGTGGAAAGCCTCCCCCACTTGCCGCTGACCCTGCTGCGCGACCGCTATATCGCCGAGCTCCCTTTCCGGCTGACCGGGGCCCAGCGGCGGGCGGTGGAGGAGATTAAGGCCGATATGGTCGGGAAGGGGGCGATGAACCGGCTCCTCCAGGGCGATGTCGGTTCCGGCAAGACGGTGGTCGCGGTCTGCGCCCTCCTGACCACCGTGGACAGCGGCTACCAGGGGGCGATTATGGCCCCGACCGAGATCCTGGCCGCCCAGCATTACGAGAATATCAGCCGGGAGCTGGAGCCGCTGGGGGTGAAGACGGTTTTGCTGACCTCGGGGGTCAAGGGGAAGAAGCGCCAGGAGATACTGGAGAAGATCGCCTCGGGCGAGATTGGAGTGGTGGCCGGGACCCACGCCTTGATCCAGGAAAAAGTGGATTTCTCGCGGCTGGGGATGGTGGTGATCGACGAGCAGCATAAATTCGGGGTCCGGCAGCGGGCCGACTTGAGAAAGAAAGGGGAACAGCCCCACGTCCTGGTGATGACCGCCACCCCGATCCCCCGGACCCTGACCCTGACCGTATACGGCGACCTCGATTTCTCCGTGCTCGACGAGATGCCCCCCGGCCGGGAGAAGGTCAAGACCTACTGGATCGGCCCCGACCGGCTGGACGCCGCCTACGGCTTTATCCGGCAGGAGGTGGCGGCCGGCCGCCAGGCCTTCATCATCTACCCGCTGATCGAGGAGTCGGAAACCCTGGATTTGAAAGCCGCCTCGGCGATGTTCGACCACCTGAAGCGAAACGTCTTCCCTGCCATCCCGGTGGACCTGATCCACGGCCGTCTCCCTTCCGAGGAGAAGCGGGGGGTGATGGAGCGCTTCCGGGCCAAGCAGACGATGATCCTGGTCTCGACGGTGGTGGTCGAGATCGGGATCGACATCCCCGACGCCACCGTGATGCTGATCGAGAACGCCGAGCGTTTCGGACTCGCCCAGCTCCACCAGCTGCGGGGGCGGGTGGGGCGTTCGCGCTTCCCGTCCTACTGTATCCTCCAGGGCAACCCCCGGACCGAGGACGCCGCCCGCCGCCTGAAGGCGATCCAGGATATCGACGACGGCTTTCAGATCGCCCGGGAGGACCTGGAGATCCGGGGCCCGGGGGAGTTCTTCGGGACCCAGCAGACCGGGCTGCCGGAACTGAGGATCGGTTCGATCGTCGCCGACGTCCGGTTGATGGAGTTTGCCCGCCGCCAGGCCTTCAGCCTCCTCGAGACCGCCCCCGCCCTGGCCGGGGACGAGTTGGCCCCGCTCCGCCGCCGCCTCCGCCTCCGCTACGGAGAGAGCTTCGACCTCGGCGACGTCGGATGAGATGGGGAGTGGGGAATGGGGAATAGGGAATGGTCCGACGATCCCGATAGCGATTCATCGCCCACTCGATCCGTGAAGATCCGTGGGGATTCGTGGTTTCAAAAGGGGGCGAGGCGGGGGAAATTAGAGTGACTTAGTGTAATTAGTGGATAAAAAAGGGGCCGAGGCGGGGGATAGATTGGTGAAGATCCGTGGGAATTCGTGGTTCCAAAAGGGGGCGAGGCGGGGGAAATTAGAGTGACTTAGTGTAATTAGTGGATAAAAAGGGGGCCGAGGCGGGGGGATAAATTCGAATAAATTCGCGGAATTCGTAGGTATGAGAATTATCGGCGGTAAATACCGGGGCCGGAAACTTCAAGCGGTCCCGGGGGAGAAGACCCGGCCGACCGCCGACCGGGTCCGGGAAGCGCTCTTCAGCGTCCTCGGAGAGACGGTCCGATCCG
>JAVCCZ010000135.1 GCA_030765265.1 Candidatus Erginobacter occultus | reverse complement strand
GATTATCTTTCTCTATCTCTCCGATTTCGGATAAACCGGTATCGGCATCAATTTTGAAACGTCTGGCCGGGATGACCGTGAGGTGGATACTGACTGGCGCTCCGATCGCCTCATCAAGATCATGCCGGACCTGCTCCAACCTCTCCCCCGTTGCTTCAGAGAAGGTAAAGAGCGTGATCTCAACGACGTAGACACCATTCTCCCGCTTGATGTGAAGATTTTGGATCAGGGCTCGGTCAGTAAATTCTTTCCGGACCAGCGAGTTTATAACGGCCTTGAGCTTGTCCTTCCGGACCACGGTCCTGGTCTGGATTCCCAGTGGAACTGTAAGGATGAAGATGCTGAAGATGGAGATGAATACCGCCTTGGTAACCTGGCGTGTTCGAACTGCCCGGGTGGGTCGGAAACCGACCAGGAGAAAGACCAACGCGCTGACCAGGATGATGGCGACCAGGTTGGTCATAAAGAGCAGGAGGGCGCCCCCGGCGACCAGGAAGCGAGAAGAGCCCAGTCCGTAACCTACCACGCAGAGGGGGGGGACCAGGGCCGCGCTGATCGCCACCCCGGGTAACGCGGCGGCGACCGACTTCCGGCTCAGAGCGTACGCACCGGCCGCGCCGGCCGCCAGAGCCACCATCAGGTCAAGGATTGAGGGTTCGGAACGGGACAGGATCTCGGCGGTCGGGAGGTAGGTACTGACGGCCAGTGTGATTCCGGTGCTTACCGCGATCGCGACACCGATCCCTTTGAAGGTTGAGATAAGACCGCGCCGGATCATGATGAGGTTGCCGGTAACGATCCCGTGGGCTACTGCCATCATCGGGCTCATCAGGGGCGCCACCAGCATCGCCCCGATGATGACCGCCGCGCTGTTCAGGAGAAGTCCCAGTATCGCGATGGCGGCGGCCAGGGCGATCAGGGTTAAAAAGTCGACATCGGCCCGGGCGTCATGCCGCATCTGTTTGAAGACCGCGATACGTTCAGTGAGGGAGATATCCGGCAGCAGCCGGGAGACGACCTCCCAGACCCGCCGCAGCCAGAAGGCCTGGCGCCGCTCCTCCCCCTTGACCACCAGGGTCGGCCGTTCCCTCTCGCGGGCGATCTTTACCGGGATGCCTCCCAGATAACTCCGGTCCAGCAGCGGATCGATAGAGGCGCCCATCAGGAGAAGATCGTATCCATCGGCTTCCTGGATAATCCCCTGCTTCAAGTTTTCGGCCTCGACCACCTTCACTCTAAGGCCGTCCTCCTCCGTATCCGACGATGACGTATCTCCCGCCATCGGCAGGTGGCGGACAACCCGCAGCCGGACGGCTTCTCCCTGCACTGAGCCTGCCAGGGCTTCGGCCATCTCCCCGGCAGCGGTTGTATTTCCGGACGCCGCCCCTGCAACCAGGATAGTCCGGAACGGGTCGGTGGCCTCTCCGCGCAGGATTGCCAGAGAACGGGAGGTGGATTCGAAGATCCGTTCGACCGGGTCCGGCCGCCCGGACTCCAGCGCTCTGCCGCTTGCCGGCCACCCCATCAGGATTAAGTCGGCCCGGTACTCCTGCGAGGTCGATAGAATGCCACTCGCGACATCGGGGGCGATCCGGACCAGGGGGCGAACCTCCGCTCCGACATCCCCGGTGCCGGTGACCGCCTCTTCGAGCCGCCGGAAGAGCTTGTCGGCGACTTCCTGGGTGTCCTCCAGGGACGAATGCTCCGAGATAGGAACAACGCGAAGCGCCAGGAGCTCCCCATTCCCGGCGGCAGCCAGCGCGCCGCCGACTTTGAGGAGAGATCCGGCGGAGCGGTTGTCGGCAATACTAACCAGAACCCGGTAACCTTCCTTCGGCGGTACCGCGGTATCATCCCCCATCAGGAATTCATGGCGCTGGACGGCGGTCCCTCCTCGGCGCCCGTATGCTATAAAGTAGATGCCGCCCAGCAACAGCCAGATCAGGCCCGAAGGCGCGCTGAACCGGGGCAATAAGACGGAGAAGAAGAGTCCGCCCACAATAGCCATTGTGGGAAAGAAAGGATGCAGCGGGAGGCGGGGGAAACGGGCCTTGGGCAGTGTGGACGCGCGGAGGCGGGCATAGGGGAAGAGAACGAAGATCGACGCCCAGAGGAAGGCGGCCGCTGCCGTCCCGGCCATGGTAAATAGGGGAATCTTGAAGATGAGGAGGAGAAAGACTACCGCCAGGAGCGCCAGGAAAGATACCAGATCCACCACCCGGCCTCTCCCCGCGGTCCGCCCCCGCGGCAGGTATCCGTCACAGCGGAATTTGCCGACCAGGCGCCGGCCGGCCGACAGCGTCTGGGCCAGGCCGATCCAGCAGAGCGCGATGGCCGCCGCCAGGATAAAAATCTTCAACCGGTTTTCCCCCGGTGAAAGGTGTGAGAGCCAGTTGCGGTATGAAAGATTGGGAGTCCTGATGGCAATAAAGAGAAGGATTGCTCCAAGGAGGCAGCTCACCAGCCAGATAACGAGAAGGGATGAGAGTGTTGTCCGGGCGGCCCGGCGGAACCGATCACGATAGCCCAGCACCAGATCGAT
>JAVCCZ010000007.1 GCA_030765265.1 Candidatus Erginobacter occultus | reverse complement strand
GGGCTCTGCACTAACGATTGGTCGTCTCGCCTTCGGCGCGCCAACCAATCGTTAGAGCAGAACTTTTTCCCGGCTCCCTCAGCCCGCTGCGCGGCCTGGTCCGCCAGGAAAAACTCAGCTCAACTCTACGTTATGTTGTTAAGGAGGAAAATCACATGAGGAATCTATTTGTTGTTTTTTCAAAGATTTTAGGACTTCTGTGCATTTATTGGGCGATACTCACCATACCCTCAGTGGGTTTACTGGTTGGGAGCTATGATAGCCAAGCCGAGCCTTTTGGCTTTAGGTTTCTGATTGTTATGGCTATAACTTTTTCTTTGTACTTACTCTTTGCGTGGATACTCCTACTTCGAACAGACAAGTTAGCCGATTTGCTAAAAATCAGGGAAGGTCAAGAACAAGTTTCAAGATTCTCTCCAGAATCCCTTCTTTGTGTTGGAGTTATCTTGGTTGGCATATACTTATTGGCAAGTGCAATCCCACAGTTTATCAAAACATTTGCTATTGCGCTTAAATCCTCAAGAGGGTTCAGTGATATTCATCGCCTCTCACAGTTGTTATCTACTATTGTCCAAATGGCATTGGGGGTAGTTCTCTCATTTTCAGCAAAAAGGGTTGTTTGTATAATTACACGAAAAGAAACTATCACAACATAACCAGCCGCTCAAGCAGACCGGAAGGGCTGGTGCAGCTATCAAACGTTTTTAATTCGCCGGAGTTTTTCGGGGTAGCATGATTTTTTGGTTGGCCCCTTCCGGCAGCTTAGCTCTACGTTATGAAAGAAGTGATATTAATATTTTTTGGGATTATCTTCTTGGCTATTGGGATTATCACAGTGCTTAAAAAGCAATTTGGGCCGGAAAAAGGTATGAGAGGATTTACTTTCTACGGGAAATTTGCTGTTTTTGCCGGAGCCATACAGATTTTAGTGGGTATGTGTTTCATAGCCTTAGCCATTTTTGCTAAGTGAATTTGTAATTCTTAAAATTTTCATAACCAGCCGCTCAAGCTGACCGGAAGGGCTAATGCTACTATCGAACGTTTTTAACTTCGCCGGTGATTTTCGGGGTAGCATTGTTTCTTGGTCGGCCCCTTCCGGGAACGGAGAGTTGAGCGGAGAAAGTGCGCGGCCGGCGACTCAAACAGAACACCGCATTCAGTTCGACCGATTACCAGTATGACTTAAAACGACAAACGATCTCTGACGTCACCCGGACCTATTATTAGGAAGTCGAGAACCGGCTGACCCGGGCGGTTCGCGACTTCGAGGGGGAGAGTATGGGCGAGAATGCCTGCGATAATTTCGGCCGGAAGGTATTTGGGCTGGCAGGGGGAGGACAATCGCCCGTTTTCCGGGGGAGTTTTATTACTTTGGTCGCTGCGGCGCTGTGGTCTCTTCTTTTTCCCGGAATCCGGTCCGTCTCCGCCGGGGTATCCCTCTCCCTTCAAGAGGGACCTCTTCGTTTCTACTCCGGTTCCTCCGCGGAGCTGACGATCGAACTTTTTGGCCTTCCACCGGAGGGGGAGCCGTCCGCGGTTTGGAAGCTGATGCTCGGGGCGGCGGCGGTGGGGGAGGGGGAAACAAGAGGAGAGCGGGGCGAGGAGGGGACGGCAGCCGTTCGGGCCCGTCTCGATTTTCCCGCGGTCAGCCGGCCGGTCGAGGTCGCCTGGGCGGTGAAGATCTTTGCCGGGGGCCGGCCCGCGGCCGAGGAGTTTTTTCTCTTCCGGGTCTATCCCCGCGACCTCGCCGCGCGGCTCCGCGCGGCCCTGGCCGGGAAGAAGCCGGGAGTGTACGACCCCCGAGGAAAACTCTTCGGTCTCCTCGATTCCGCGGGGGTGGAATATACCGCGATCCACACCCCGTTCGGACTCCGGGCCTTTCGGGGCGAGACTTTGCTGGTCGGCCCCAGGGCTTTTTCCTCGCCCCGGGAGAGTCTCTTTACCCTCCTGGAAGACTCCGGCGTCCGGGGGGTCCTGATCCTGGACCAGGCCGTCTTCCCGGGGGATCTTCCCTGTCCGGTGGAACCGGGAGATCCGATCTCGACCCCCGGCGGTCGGTCCGTTGCGGTCGCCTCCGGCCATCCGGTCCTGGACGGGTTGGAGGGGGAAGATCTTCCCCGTACCGGTCCCGGTGTCCGGCCCCTGAAGAAACCCGGACGAGGGAGGTACCGCTCGCTGATCGACCCGGCGCCGCTCCGGCCGGACTCCGGAGGTTTCCTCTCCCTGGTCCTGGAGTGCCTCCCCGGAGGGCGGCGGCTCATCTTCTGCCAGATTCCCCTGCTCGGTGCGGTCGGCCGCGACCCGGCCGCCGATCTCCTGCTGGCCAACCTGGTCGATCTGCTGTTTTTACCGCTCGAGGAGCCAGATCCGGTCTTCGTGATCGGCGGGGCGGGCCGCGAGGAGCGGGATTTCTGCCGGGCGATGGGGCTCCCCGGACCCCGGCTCTCCCGCCCGCCCGGCCCCTACCGGCAGGCGATCGTCTTTGCCGGCCCCGGGACCGTCGAATCTCTTGCCGGAAGGGAGGACGAACTGGTATCCTCACTGGGGGAGATGATTGAATCCGGGGGTCGGCTGCTCTTGATCGGCCTGGATCCGGAGACCCTGCCGTTCTGGAGACCGCTGCTGCCGGAAGGCCTGGAGCTGGCGGAATATCAACCCGGCGCCGTCTCCCCGCCGGAGGATCCCCTCTTCCGGGGGATCTCGGCGACGGACTGGGAGGGGTGCTTGAGAGCGGCGTCCGATTATTCGATCTACCAGACCACGGGGGAGGGGATTCACCCCGTCGCTCCCCTGGTCGGGAAGGCGGACCGCGGACGGGGTGCGGTGGTGATCTGCCAGTTTCCCTTTCACCGCCTGCTCGGCGAGCCGGCATCAGCCGCGTCCGCCGCCCAGTTTATTACCAACCTCGGCCTGGCCCGGGAACCGGGGCCGGCCGGAGACAAGGAGGCAGGAAGATGAAGATGGTAATGGCGTTGGTTCTCGCTCTGGCGGCGCTGGTCCGGATCCCCGCCGCCCCGGCGGCGGAAGAACCGGCCGGTCCGGTGACGGTGGCGATCTTCGATTTCGAGGCCCCGTCGGGTAACCTCCGGGAGATCGGACCCCAGGTCGCCGACCTGCTGGCGGCCGGGCTTTCCGGCCGGCCGGGGATCCGGCTGGTCGAGCGGGCGGAATTGAAGAAGGTCCTCGCCGAACTGGGGCTGGGCAAGACCGGGATCGTCGCTCCCGACGAGGCGGCCGAGGCGGGAAAGGTGCTCGGGGCCCGGGTCCTGGTCATCGGCCGGGTCTTCACCATCGACAGCGAACTGGTGATCGTCGCCCGGACCATCGGCACCGAGACCACCCGGGTCTTTGCCGACAGCGCCCAGGGGATGGTTTCCGACCCCCTGGCCCCGGTGATCCTGGAACTGGGGGAGAAGGTTGGCGATACCATCACCGCCCGCCGGGCCGAGCTGGCCCCGCCGCGGGAGGAGGCCACCGACCCGGTGGCCGAACTTTGCGGGCGGCTGGCGGGGAAGCAGCTTCCCCGGGTCCGGGTGAAGATCGAGGAAGAACATATCAGCCGTCCGGTGATCGATCCGGCGGCGGAGACCGAGTTCATCCTCATTCTCCGGCGCTGCGGGTTCGAGGTGGTTGAGGGAGGGGAGGAGGTCTTGAGCGATTGGGCCCGGAAGTATTTCCGGGACTCCTCCGCCGAGGTCCCCCGGGCCCTGGAAGACGTCGATATCTTGATTGTCGGGGAGGCTTTCAGCGAGGGAGGCGGGCGGACCGGGAACCTGGTCACCGCCAAGGGCCGCCTCGAGGTTCGGGCCCTGGACGCTAAAACGGGGAAGATCCTGGCCGTTGACCGGCGGACGGAGACCGCCGTCGATCTCGCCGAGTCGATCGCCGCCAAGACGGCCCTCCAGGCCGCGGCCCGGGACTCCGCCGTCCGGATCATCCCCGAGATGACCCAGGGATGGTCGGCCGAGTGAGATGATGATGATTTCTTCTTTCCTGACCGCCGGACGGGCGATACTGGGGGGAGTAGCCCTCCTGGCCGCTTCCACCCCGCCCGCCGTCCTCGTCCCCTCCCCGGACGCGGGGACGGTCCCGGTCACCATCCTCTACACCTCCGGGAGCAAGGGTTACTTTCTCCCCTTCCGGGTCCACGAGAGCCGGGTTTTCCGCGACCTCACCCTCCGCCCGGGCGACCGCTACGGCGGTTACGCCGCCCTGGCCGCCTATATCCGGAAGACGAGAAAGGAGACCGAGGAGAAGGGTGGGATCTTTCTCCTGGTGGACGGGGGCAATTCCCTGGTCGGCAGCTCGGAGGCGAACTTCTTCTCCGGGAAGGTCAGCGTCGATTTTATGAACCGGATGGGCTACCACTCGATCACCATATCCAATCTCGACTGGGCCCTGGGAGCGGAGACGGTGGAGAAGCTGGAGAAGCAGGCGGAGTTCGCCTTCCTCAACGCCAATATGTTCCTCCAGGGGAAAGACGAGCATCCGCCCTATCTCCAGCCCTACCGGCTGGTCGATGCCGGGGGGTTGAAGATCGGGATCATCGGTTACGCCCAGCACGACCTGCAGACCTGGCTCGACCCGGCCAAGGTTGAGGGGCTGGAGGCCCGCCTTCCGGTTCCGCTGGTGAAAAAATATGTCAGCGAGCTCCGGGCAGGGGGGGCCGATCTGGTGGTGGCGGTGGATCACACCGCCGCCGGTCGGCACCGGGAGACGGCGAGGCAGATCCCGGGGATCGACGTCCTGATCGACGGGGCCTCGGAATGGGCCTCGGTCTATACCCTAAATTTCAATCTGAAGGAGATGGAGCAGGTCGGTTCCGTTTACGTCTTTCCCGAGGTGGACTCTACCTTCGCCGTCGGTCGGGCGGATTTGGTTTACGACCGGCGGACCCGCCGGATCGCCTCCGTGAAAGGGGAGCGGTATTTTATGGATCTCGCCGCCGTTGAGGAGGACCCCGAGATCGAAAAATTCGTGACCAAGTACGCCGAGATTTACTTCGAGGTGGTGGGGAAGCAGCTCCAGGAGGTGATCGGTTACGCCGCCGGGGATTTTACTAAGGACTGGGACGAAAACTGGGATACCTCGCTCGGCCGGCTGGTCTGTGAAGCGACCCGGACCTTTGCCGGGACCGACGTCGGCCTGGAAAATCTCGGGGCCATCCGGAGATTCCTGAAGAAAGGGCCGGTCAGGGTCAAGGACATCCAGGATATCCTTCCCTTCAAGAACCGCCTGGTCACCTTTGCCGTGGACGGCCGGGACGTGGAATGGATGAAGATATGGTCCTTGCGGCACGGTACCGACCGCCACGTCCCCTGGATCTACCTGGCCGGGGCGGAAGTCGAGCGGGACTCCGACCTGAACCCCCTCCGGGTTACCATCAGCGGCCGGGAGATCGATCCGGACCGGGAATACACCTTCGTCACCAACGAGTACCTGCAAAACGCCGGCTATCACGACGACGGGGTCTGCCGAAACTTCCGGGTCCTCGATGCCACCACTACCGAAGCGGTGATCCGCTATATCCGGGGAAACTCTCCTCTCTCGCCCTCCGGGCGGGAGGTCGGCAGTCACTATGAACACTCGGTGGAATAGGCTGGTCCTGATCTTCTTCCTGGCCTCCTTCCCGGCCTTCTCCGCCCCGGTCCGGGTGGCGGTCGTTCCGGCGGAGAACCGGACCGGAGACACCAACCTCGATTATATCGGCGACCTGCTCTTCAACCAGTTGACGGTTGAACTTTTCCGCTGCCGGGACCTGGAACTCTTCGAGCGCGGCCGCGCCGACCTGGTCTTCCGGGAGCAGCGTCTTTCCCCGGAGACCCTCTCCGATATCCGGACCGCCGGTCCGGCGGACCTGATCGTCGAGGGCGCCTTCTTCTCGGATCCGGAAGGGGAGAAGAAGTCGATCGAGCTTACCGCCCGCTGGTTGTGCGAAACCGGGGGCGATAAATCCGTCCGCCGGGAGATCTCTTCCTTCGAACCGGCGGCGATCCTCTCCGCGGGTGAAGAACTGGTCCGGGAATTGCCCGTCCGGGATCTCGGCGGAGAGGCGAAAGAACCCGGAATCGGGGAGATCCGGATATCCGGGAAGAAGGTGGCGGTGACCGGGTTCAACAACTACTCGCCCCGGACCGGGTACGATCCGCTCCAAAAGGGGATTATCTACCTGATCGAGGAACGGCTGGGGCGCAACCCCGCGCTCGAGGTCCTGGAGCGGGAGAAGCTGGGGGAGATCTCCCGGGAGATCTCTCTCGCCGAATCCCTCGGCGCCCCCCGGCCCGACCTGTGCCTTCCCGCCGCCGATCTTTTAATCTCGGGATGTTTTACCTTTGCCGGCAACGAATTCATTCTCTTCGCCCGAATCATCGAAGTCCCTTCCACCCGGATCGCCGCCGTCTTTTGCCGCCGCGCTCCGGTCTCCGAGGTTGCGGCGACGGTGCGGGGGGTGGTGGAAGAGATCGGAGACCGTTTGGCGGGCGGGCGGGCGACGAAGGCGCCCGCCGCCATCTACCCCGCGACTTCGGAGGCGCTCCTCTATTACGCCCGGGGGGCCGAGCTCTACGACCGGGGCGAGTATCTCCCGGCGATCGAGTACTTCAACCGGGCGGTCGTCGTCGATCCCGGCTACACCTTCGGCTCCTACCAGGCCGGGCGGATCTACCAGGAATATCTCAACCTCCCCGGCCGGGCGGCCGGGGCCTACCGGCAGGTTCTCGCCGGCGGGCCTGACCCGGCGTTGCGGGAGAAGACCCTGCTCCGGCTGGGGATGCTCTCCTTCCGCCGGCTGGACGATCCGGAAGGGGCGGCCGGGTATTTCGAGGAGTTCCTCGACGAGTTTCCCGATTCCGCTTACCGCGACGCCGTTCTCAACGCGCTGGGGGACGCCTGCCGGAGGAGGGGGGAATACGCCCGGGCCCTGGAAGCCTACCGCCGGGCGCTTGACAGTCCCGGATTCAATCCCCTCCGGGGCAGCCTCCTGGTCCGGGCTGGCCAGTGCCTCTACCGGCTGGAGGATTATCCGGGGGCGCGGGATTATTTTCAACAGGCCCGGGACGACCACGGCGGCGAGATCTATAGCTCCGAGATCGGATCCTTAACGGTCACCGTCGGCGAGGAGGCGGAGAGATACCTCTCCCGCCTGAAGTAGCACAGACATTATTGTCTGTGCGTGGTTTGAGGACACAGGCAGGAATGCCTGCTATGAAGCCATCCCCCAAGGAAAAAACATCATCCCGCTAAAACAAAGGCGTCAGCCTGCTATTCGTGCTCTACGGCACAAGGTAAAAAATTCTTTATTGAGGAAAATCAAGGGGCC
>JAVCCZ010000039.1 GCA_030765265.1 Candidatus Erginobacter occultus | reverse complement strand
TTCAACCCTGAAAAGGAGGAGGTCCAGATGGCCCAGGCGAGAGGAGCGTGGTCTTGACCGGGAAACGGGCCAGAGGCTCAACCATCTAATAAAGTTGGAGAGTTCAAAACCGGCCATTCCGACCCCCGGGAAATTCGGACGGAAGAGCACGTCTGCCGGATGGTCTATACCCACGAGCTGGCCCGGGAGGGTGAAGGGGAGTACCGATTTCGGGACTTTTTTCGGGACGAGCGGGCGATGGCCGGCATCTTTGAAAACTTCGTCCGCAACTTCTACCAAGAAGAGCTGAGGAAAGCCGACCCCGCCGCCGAGATCGTCGGCGTGGAGTGGATAGAGTGGGAGGGGGAAGCCCTGACCCGGAATCAGGATTACGACAAGGAAAGGATCAACTCCGCCAACCTCTACCAGATCTTCTCCTACGTCCGCAACCTGGCCCAAAGAAGCTCCGAGTACGAACACTGCGAGGGGATGCTCCTCTACCCGACGGTAGAGACCGACCTCCGCCTCCAATACACCCTCCACGGCCACCGGATCACCGTCTGCACCATATCGACCTGGCCCAGGACTGGCGGAAGATCCACGAAAAGCTCTTGAAATTGGTTGCAGTCCCTGAACTGATATTTGCCTAAACCTGAAAGAGGAGGAAACAATGGCAGGTTTTGACTTGGAAATCTGGCCCCAAATCAAGCAGATAGCCCAGCAGCATAAAGAGCGAGAGGAACCGATCCTCACCATCGGCCAGGGCAGCAGAAACTGGGTTCTGGCCGTGGATGACGACAAGATAGTGGTGATATCGGAAAAGGATCAAAGGGGGCAACCAGTCGGCGCTCCCCGGGAAGTCCCGAGGGAGATCATTAAAGAGGCTTTCGAAATCTTGGCCGCCAATGGGACAATGAATCGGAAGCTGATGGTCCAGAAATTGGACAACAAGATCAGGGTCATCGGCGCCATCATACGCGGAATTTTAGCTCTTCTGCCAAATGTTAAGGTGGAACAAACCGGGCGGAGTTCCTCTCTGGTGTATTACGGTTGACTCGAGGCCGCTGGCAGCCTGGATTCTTCCGGTTTGCGGTGTTATTGGCTGTCGCCGGTGTCTTGCACCGGCAATTGACTTCTTGCAACAGCGTATCCTGGTTTGCTACGCTTCCATCAGGCCAGGCGATTATTTATGCGGGGATTCCTGATTTGCGGCAATCATCGAGGATTGGTCCGCATTGAGCAGCGGTAATATGGCTAACAATAGACAATACAATGTGCTGGATCTCTTTGCGGGATGCGGGGGGTTGAGCAGCGGCCTCGTTCGGGCGGGTTTCCGGGTCGTCGCCGCCAACGATGTCTGGGAACCGGCGGCCGAGACCTACCGCCTGAACCACCCCGGGACCGCGTTCATCCTGGGGGACATTACCGGGAAGGCGGTCCGGGATCGGATCTGCCGGGAATTCGAGCGGGTTCCCTGCGACGTCATCGCCGGCGGACCGCCCTGCCAGGCGTACAGCATGGCGGGGGCCCGGAGCGTGGACGACGCCAGGGGACACCTGTTCGGGGACTACGTGGAGATCGTGGAGCGCTTACGGCCGGCGATCTTCATTATGGAGAACGTAAAGGGCATCCTGACGATGATGCACGACCGGGAAGTCCTCTCGGCGGGGGAGTCCGCCGAACTGGAACGGGTCAAGTGTCTCGAGGCCGAGCGGGCGGCCCTGATGTTGAAGAGAAAACAGGCCGCGAACACCGGCAGGGTTGTCTTCTCCAAGGCTGACCAGTCCAGGCTCGATGCCGTGAAACAAGAACTGCGCCGGAGCGCCGGGAGGCTGAAGATCCTGCGGGAGCCGGTGACCAGCAAGATCGTCCGGAGGTTTAACGGGATCGGCTACCGGGTGGAGTTCCGGACCCTCAACGCCGCCGACTACGGGGTGCCGCAGAAGCGGGAGCGCGTCTTCTTTATAGGCACCGACCGCAACGTCCCGATCGAATTCCCGCTCCCCACCCATTGCCCGCCCGAGGCCTCAGGGGAGCTGCCCCTCTTCTCCTCCTCCAGGCTTCCCTGGAGAACGGTGAGGTCGGCCATCGACGATCTGAAGCAGCATCCGGAAGACCAGGCCTGGTCCCATGTCTTCCCCCGGCATAAGAGTGACTTCGTTGCCAAGATCCACAAGACCAAGATCGGTACGACCATATACAAGGGTTACTCTGATGCCTGGTACCGCAACCCGCCCGACGACCCGGCCCGCACCGTCAAGGAGAACCATGGGGGGGTGCTGGTCCACTACGAACTGGACCGGGTGATGACTCCCCGGGAGCTGGCCCGTTTGCAGTCCTTCCCGGATAATTTCAACTTCCGGGGGAGCAAGAGCCTGGTTTTGAAGCAGATCGGAAACGCTGTCCCCCCCCTGCTCGGAGAGGCCGTCGGGCGGGCGCTGCTGAAGATGCTCTCCGCGATCGAGGGGGAAGCTTCTCTTTCGGCCGCGAGAAAGACGGCTTGATATCCCTACTCTTCGCCCGGTCGGTATCTCCCGCCCCGGACCGCCTCGCGGACCCGCCGCGCGCAACCTTCGGGATCGTTGTTGATCTGATGCTCCCAGAACCGCAGCACCGTCCAGCCCTCCGCCTTCAGGGCGCGGTTGACCTTGCGGTCGCGTTTCCGGTTGTTGAGGATCTTGCCGTACCAGAAATCGCTGTTGAGCTTTTCCCTCAGTTGCGGCCAGTCATAACCGTGCCAGAAATCCCCGTCCACTAAGACCGCCACCCGGGCCGAGGGAAAGGCGACATCGGGCTTTCCGGCTATGTGGTAATGGAGACGGTAACGGAGCCCCTCCTTCCACAATGCCCGGCGCAGTTTCAACTCGATCCGGGTGTCCTTCGAGCGGATGGAGGATATTATCCGGCTCCGCTTCTCGGGACTGATCCTATTCGCCATCGGCCTTTAAGGGATCGTTAACCGGGCCTTGTCTCGAAATCGCTTATGTACCAGTCGTCGGTCGGCAATACGACTAGGCTCTCCACCGGCTTGATTGCCGGCGCCATCCTATCCGATGAAAACCAGCTTGCAGGCGATATTCAGCCCGTCGATCTCGAATGACATTGGAGGTGCCACCTTCCCGCACTCGCTCGCCAGCTGGTCGAGGAGCGTTCTCGGTTCCCGGAGCCAGGCGTCGGGATCAGTGGCGATGACGTAAAACCTGTTCAAGCCCCAGTCGTTGATGGACTTGGCGGCCTGGCTCCGCAACCGCTCGGTGTCCGCCCCCGAGTAGAGGCTGATTGCGAACTCAAGGGGGGTTTCCCTGGCCCTCCCCAACGTCCATCCAGCCGGCAAGCCGCTGGCCTTCAGGTCGAAGGGCAAACCGTTGAAGATGAAGTCGGTTACCCCCCGATTCGCGATGCTGGGGATCACGTCCGGGAAGGACTTGATTATGTGCGCCTCGCAGAGGTCGTGGGTCAGTATGATGAAAAGCTCGTGGCGGACGATGTCCATCCCGGTATCCAGGTACTCGTCGATCCCGATCTCCCCGGAGCAGAAGGCCCGGGCCTTCTGCTGGAAGGAACGGTGGAGGAAGGAAGGCATCGCTCCGTGCCAGTCATGACCGCAGAGCCGGCCGGATTCCAGCGTCTCGATGTACATCCCGATATCCGGAGCCGTCCATTTCTCCCGCATAAACTCCCTGGCCTGGCCGACAGTGATGGTGAAACCCGGCGCTTCCCTCAGCCGCCGGGCTGCCTTGCGGCAGGACAGGGAACTCGTCTTGACATCGATCCCAGAGCGCTGGAGAAATTCCAGGCGCTGCTCCTTGGAGATCATAAAGCCGAAGCAGTATTCCAGTATGTCCTCATTGCCCGGTTCAAACATAATTATTCTCTCTGGTGATTCTCCCGATCTTGTTACTCCGGGGACTCCTTGAACAATTCTTCCGGCTTAACGCCAAGCGCGGCAGCGATTCGGCAGATGATCGCCAGGGTCGGGTTCCGGACCCCGCGCTCAATGCCGCTGACATAGGTCCTGTGCAAGCCGGATTTCTCCGCCAAGTCCTCCTGGGAGAGGTTCCGGCTTTTCCTGATGCGCCTGACGTTGTCGCCAAAGAAGTTTTTCATCTTTCACATTCTTCGCTGATGAAGGCTAAAAGTCTACAGCCTATAAGTCACATCAAGGTGCCAATCTGATTTCCCTTTCCGTTGGCGCAAACATCAGTTACAATGCAGAACGATATGGCGAAAACTGATTGCCGTACAATTCCTTCCAGGGAAGACTGAGAACAATTGGATTGCGAAATGATCGATGTCTCCTGAAAGATTTCGGATTGGTTTCTTGAACAATCAGCATATTGTCGAGCCGGGAAATGAATGCGAGGCGAGTCTGGAACAGGAATGAGCTGCTGGCGGCCTTTCGCTTGTATTGTCAGACCCCGTTCGGCAAGCTTCACCACCGCAACCCAGAAATCGTCTCCTTGGCAAGATTGCTCGGCCGGACCCCTTCCGCCGTGGCGATGAAAGCCTGCAACTTCGCGGCGTTCGATCCCAAGCTGCAGGCCAGGGGGATAACCGCATTGCCGAACGCGAGCCGGGCGGACAGGGAACTATGGGAAGAGTTCCTGAAAGACTCGGCTGCGATTGCGGACCAAGCGGAATCCGCCTACGCCGGTTTGATACGCAGCGAAGAAGGAGCAGGAAAGGACATCTCCCTGCCGGATGGCCCGACGGAGTCCGAGGCAACGGTCAAGACCCGGCGGGTTCAGGCTTTCTTCCGGGCGGCGGTGTTGTCAAGCTACGAGTTCCGATGCGCCCTGTCGGGGTTGGCCGTACCCGAGCTCCTCAATGCCAGCCACATCATCCCCTGGAGGGTAGCGGTGGATCGTCGCGCCGATCCCAAGAACGGTATAGCCCTGAACACTTTGTACGATCGGGCTTTTGATCGGTGATTGATCTCCTTCGATGACTCATTGCGGGTTATGCTATCTTCGCGGATCAAGGATCATCCTGCCTCTCAGTTTCACAAGGAAGTCTTTGAGGACATTGAAGGCCGTCCCCTCACGCTCCCATCGCGCTTTGAGCCGGATCCGGAAGCGATCGCATACCACCGTTCTAAAATATTCTTGTCAGGCTGAATCAGATATCAGCGCGTTCGAGTAAGCCAATATGGTTCGCAATACGAAAGACCGCCAATGTTCGTTGCCCTCTCGAACAGCAATGCGCTGATCTGTTACGGCCCAAAGAAACGGGAACCTGGCGATCGGGGGCGGAGCGGAGTCTGCGGGAGTTGCTGATCGGCCGGACAACCGGATGTTATCGGGGGCCTTAAACATTGCCGTGTTAAGTATGTTGGATTATTGAGTTTGACTTCGGAATTATCGTAGCGACAAGGCAATTTCGGCTATCTTGTCATCAGCATACAACCCAATATTCACTGGAGGAATTTATGAGTAAAATCGGATACGGATACGGGAGTGAGTGGCATCTGCTACGTTATCTGGGGCGCCACCGCGAGCGTCTCAACGAATCAGTACTTAACACTATCGACGCAGAATCAATTAATTGGCTTGATTTCAAATTCAGTTTGAATGGAAAGTGGACAGACAGGGAATTCACCGGTGTTGACTTTGTTAAAGATCAACAACTGTCGGCAGATTGGCGGGAATTCTGGCCACAGAGAGGTAATGCTCAAAATTGGGACGCCATTGCAAAAATTGAGTGTGTTACGGGGACAGAGTGGTTACTGGTTGAAGCCAAGTCGCATACAAAGGAGGTTATTACCAAATGCACCGCCAAGCTCAAAGGCGGGAGGCGTAAGATTGTAGAAACTCTGAACGAAGTTAAAAGGAACTTAGAAGTTCCCGATCAAGCTGATTGGCTTGAACCTTATTACCAGTTTTGCAATAGGATAGCCGCTCTCTACTTCCTTCATAATCACGGGGTGCGGGCAAGACTTATGTTCATCTATTTCACCGGTGATCATATGAAACAAAAAACTTGTTACTGCCCGGTCAGTAACGAAGGCTGGCAAGATGTGTTACAAGCCCAAGACAGGCACGTTAGACTTCCGGAAGTGCACGAGTTGAATGATCGAATTCATAAACTCTTCCTTCCAGTGCGTGGATAACTGCCAGTTGTTATTGAGATGGATCAGCCCTTAGTATAATAACGTAAGTTTCGCTGGCCACAGGGGAGCCTGCGATGATCACCGGCGGGGGGGGGGAAGATCAGTTTGGCGTTCCAGATCTTCCAGGTCACAAGTTCCTTCCTTGTTTTCCTATCGGCCTGCGGGGTGCCGAGCCGGGAGTTCAATACGTAGATCTTCCCACCTCCTTGCCGACTGTCCGGGAGAGGAGTGAGAAGAACTCGGGGTTCTCGGTGATCGTTCCGTCAGTGTCGAGGGTGATCCTCATCTTTGAAACTTGCTCAGCCGGTGGCCGTAGACGCCGATGACCTGGGTCTCCCCCAGTCGTGATTTTCGTCCAGGTGCTGGTGGCCGTGGATCAGGATCTTTGGCTCGGTCCGGAAGACGTAGTCGCTGAGATCCTCGAAGTCGATTTGTGCCCTATCTACCCGATCGTGGCCGTTGCTCGGGGAGTTGTGCGAAAGATTGAGGCCCTGGAAAAGTACGGGACAGAAGCACCGGGGCGTTGACTCTGCCCGGAAATCCGGTTGGGTTGAGCCGGAGATTTTCCCAGCTCGCCAGGATCTCCTCCGTTGTTCCTCCCTGCTGATTTTTCCGGTTTTTTTCTTCAAAGCTGACAGAGGTTGTCAGGTCGGGTGTGCTACCTTCCCGAAAAATGAATCACTGACGGCAGGGTAAAATTCCGGAGATCGCAGACTCGATCATAGGGCAACCTGCTGAAGGAGGATAGGTTATGTTCAGGGTATACGGCGAAAACGGGATTACTTTTAAAGTCGCGGTTAAACTGGAGACGCAAGCGCACGGGTATAGGCGGTTCATCGCTGCCATCCGCAAAAGGTACCGGGAAATGCACGGGGCGGGTCCGGTCCAGGGACTGAACGCGGGTAAAAACGACCGGTTTTACTTGTTTCCCAGCTTCGGGAAGAGAGGCCGGGCCGGAAAGCGCGGGGAGACCTGTTTCGGGGAACCGGATATGATTATCGGGACCAAAAAGGCCAATTTGATCTTCGAATTCGAGACCGGCGCGTTTTCCGGTCTGATCCATCGGAACCAGGCTGGAGTTTTAAAAACCCAGGGACTTCCCTATCAGTTATGCCGGTTTTACCAGCTGGGTGCGCTCCTGCTCCGGCTCGATGAGCAAACCATAGCCGACCCGGTGAACAGGAGCGAGGAGGCGCTTTATCAGTTCGCGGGCGGGAACGGCCGCCGGACGAGTCATTACTATTTCAGTTATTCGGAAGATCGCGATCGCCATTCTTTCGAAGGCGCGGTCAGAAGCCTGCT
Organism: Candidatus Erginobacter occultus; assembly: GCA_030765265.1. GTDB lineage: Bacteria > Auribacterota > Erginobacteria > Erginobacterales > Erginobacteraceae > Erginobacter > Erginobacter occultus. Next base: position 27,045 of record JAVCCZ010000039.1, on the reverse strand, counting down.
GGGGAAGAAGCAGTATTTCGTTGTTTCCGTTACCAACGACAGACGCCCTGAAGACGCGATTGCCGGCCTGGGCCAGATGCTGCGGATGGTGGGCGACGGTTACGACAGGAAAAGGTTTATCGCCCTGACGTATAGCGATCTGAAAAACGCCGGGTGTTTCGGCGACGGATTGCAGCTGCAGCTCGGGGGCGCTAGGCAGGGCTTTCAGGCGATATCGCTCCGGTGAGTGAAAGGCTGGCCGGAGATATAATTTCCCAGCAACTCTTTCTCCATCACCAGGCATTTATTCCGGGGCCATTCTTCCATCTCCCTGAAACCGGTAATTTTTCCGGCCATAGCCTCCCGATCAGGATGTTCGGAGGAGATAGCCCGACCATTGAGCCGGGCCTTCCGGGTCCGTCGCGCTCTCCGGAAGGCATCGTCAAGGGCATCACATTTTTGGGAACGGTACCCGGGGAGGGGATCGAGGGCGCTGCACTTGATCAAGCTTTCAACTGCCTTGATATCGACTGCCTCAAGATCAAGCCGGTCCAGCAGCTCGAAAAATGAAGTGAAGGCCCCCCCTCTTTCCCGGGCTTTCAGTATCGCGTCCGCCGCACTCGCATCGAGGTTCAGGACGGCGTCAAACCCGAAGCGGATCTTCTTCCCCTCCACGGTGAAGCCGGAAGAACTTTCGTTGATATCGGGGGGCAGAACCTCTATCCCCATCCTCCGGCACTCGGTCACGTAGAAGATCGTCCTGTCCGGGTTGTTGATCCAGCCGGCCAACAGTGAGGCCATAAACTCCCGGGGATAGTGCGCCTTCAAGTAAGCGGTACGATAGGCGATCAGGGCATACGCGACACCGTGAGCCTTGCAGAACGCGCGGCGGGTGAACCTGGCCATATCCTTGAATATCTTCTCGGCCGTTGGGCTTTTGATTCCCCGTTCCTCCGCTCCGCTGGTGAACGCCTCCCGCCGCCGGGGCATTCTGTCAGTCTGCCTCCCGGCCATCACACGGCGAAGGGTATCCGCTTTGGCAGGCGTAAATCCGGCCAGTTTTTCGGCGATGGACATCACCTGTTCCTGGTAGAGAATTACCCCGAAGGTATCCTTTAAAATCGGCTCCAGGCCGGGATGATCATACTCAATCTTTACCCTGCCCCGCTTCCGGGCGATATAGTTTTCCAGCATATGCATTGGGCCGGGGCGGTAGAGGGCGACCAGGGCGACGATGTCCTCGAACTTCTTCAAGCCGATGCGGTGAGAGAGTTCCTTCATCCCGGATCCCTCCAGCTGGAAGACCCCCGCGGTATTCCCCCTGGAGAGGAGATTGAATGTCGCGGGGTCGTCGAGCGGTATGCTCCCGATAACGATTGTCTCCCCCCGTGATTTTTCGATCAGATCGATCGTGTTCTGAATCACCGAGATGGTGTGCAGGCAAAGAAAATTAAACCTGACCAGTCCGACCTCTTCCGCGTCGCGCATATCGAACTGGGTAATGACCTCGTCGTTTTGGCCCCGGCGCAGCGGCACGTCCTCGGTCAGGGGGCGGCGGGAGATCAGCACCCCCGCGGCGTGGGTCCCGGGGTGCCGGGGCATCCCCTCCAAACGGAAACTGATATCGAAGAGGGTCTTGATCCGCTCGTCCTCTTCGTAGAGTTTCTCCAGCCGGGGTTCCGATTTCAGGGCGTGCTTCAGGGAGACACGGGGACCGAGGGGGACGAGCCGGGCGATCTCATCCACTTCCCTGGAGCTCATCCCCAGTACCCTCCCGACCTCCCTCAGCACCGCTCGGGCCTTCAGGGAATCGAAGGTGGCGATCCGGGCCACCCGGTCGGAGCCGTATTTCTTGGCGGCGTAACGGATCAGCTCCCCCCGGCCCCGGTCGGAGGTATCAATATCGATATCCGGCATCGCGGTCCGGTCGGGATTGAGGAAACGCTCGAAGAGCAGACCGTGTCGGAAGGGATCGATGTCGGTGATCCCGAGCAGGTAGGCGACCAGGGAACCGGCCGCCGGACCCCGGCCGGGGCCGACCGGAATCTCCCGGCTCTTGGCGCGGCGGATCAGGTCCCGGACGATCAGGAAATAACTGGCGAAGTGTTTGCCCTCGATCACCTTCAGTTCGTCTTCCAGCCGCCGGGCGAGCTTCTCCGTCTTCTCTCCGTACCGGCGGGGGATACCCGCCTCGCAGAGTTCCCTCATCCAGTCGGCCGCTTTCTTTCCCGGGGGCGGGGTGAATTCGGGGAGGAGCTCGTTCTGCAGTTCCAGCTCGAGCCGGCAGCGGTCGGCGACCTCCCGGGTCCGGTAGAGGACCTCCGGCGTCCCGGAGAAGAGGGCGGCCATCTCCCCGGCCGACTTGAGGTAAAACTCTTCCGATGCCATATTCATCCGGGAGACGTCAGACAACCGGCTGCCGGTCCGGATGCAGCGCAGCACCTCCCGGGAACAGGCGTCCTCCCGGTTGAGGTAATGGACGTCGTTGGCGGCCACGGCCCCGATACCGGTCTTTCGGGACATTTCCAGCAGGAGGGGATTGACCAGCCGCTGCCCGGGCAGGCCTTGATCCGTCAGCTCCAGGTAAAAATTCTCCGGACCGAAGAGATCGCGGTAAAACCCCAGGGCTTTTTCCGCCCCCGCCCGGTCCCCGGCCAGCAGGGCCCGGGGGATCTCCCCCTTCAGGCAGCCGCTGAGGGCGATCAACCCCTCGTGATGCCCGCTCAGCAGCTCTCGGTCGATCCGGGGATGGTAGTAGAAACCTTCCAGGTGGGACTTCGAGGAAAGGGCCAGCAGGTTACGGTAGCCGACCCGATCGCGGGCCAGGAGCACCAGGTGGAAAGCGGGGGATGCGGACCCGCCGGTCTTCTCGAACCGGCTTCCCGGGGCGATGTAGAACTCGCTCCCGATGATCGGATTGATCCCCGCCTCCCGAGCCGCCCGGTAGAACTTGATCACCCCGGACATCGAGCCGTGGTCCGTGATCGCCAGGGCCGGCATCTCCAGACGGGCGGCGCGGTCGATGAGGTCCGGGATTCGGGCCGCGCCGTCGAGGAGGCTGTACTCGGAGTGGACGTGAAGATGGACGAACTCAGGATTCTTCATTACCGGATTCCCTCCGCTGATTGATTATTGGAAAGGCGGCGTCAGGCTTCAAGGCCCGAATTTCAGAGCGGTCCCGAAAAGAAAAAAGGCCATAATTTTTCACTATGGCCATACATACCACACCCGGCCTGACACCTTGTGTCAGGTTAAGGAGAAAAATCAGGAATAATCGGGGTCAGGGAGAGCAAGGCAGGTTGATCCGGAAGGTCCGGATGGCCGGGAAGTGCTTTGCAGACGGATCTAATCAGGCAGGAATGTCTGATCTGCACTGCACTTCCACCAGGACGCCGGCGAAGGGGAAGTGGACGGCTGAGGTCCGGCAGGGTTTCTTCAGGGCCTTCTCCAGGGCTTTAGCGTAAGCCTGGAGCTGGGGAGCGTACCTCGCGGCTTCGGCGGGGCAGGGGGCCTTCTCCAGGGGCTGGGTCTTGTGGTCGATCAGGTTGATCTCTTCTTCGGTCTCGACAACCAGGTCGGCGGTTCCCCGAATTTCCTGTTTCCCCTCCCGGCTCTCCAGGGGCAGTTCCCGCCAGAGTTTCGCCTCCGGCCATTGTTTTCGGATATACCCGTAGAGGCGGTCGGCGGCAGTGATCAGGTCACGGTCGGTGAAGTTGTCGACCCCGTCGAAGGCGGCCCGGCAGCGTTCGGCGATCTCCAGGCGCTGCTCTTCGGGCAGGTCCTCCCGGTCGGCGGCGAAGAAGGCGTGGACGGCGTTCCCGATCGGGGAGTCCCGCGGGTCCCGGGGCCGGCGGATCGCGATCTCTTCACCCAGATCGACGATCGCTTCCGCCGGGACGGCGTCTTCCGTAACGGGTTCTTGCAGCTTCAGCGATGAGGGGGAGATGAAGAGCGGCTGGCGATCCGGCGGGTCGCCTTCGGGGTGGGCGAACCAGCGGTGGGCTCTTTCATCGGCCGTTTCCGGATTCGGAGTTTCGGTCAGTCTTCTCAGCCGAGAGCGGACCTTCCCCCCGCCGCCGAAGTCCCGGACCGCCTCCCCCGCCTCGCCGTCCAGGGGGAGGATGAGACCGGGTTCCAGGCTCGCCGGCCAGGTAGGTTCGGGTTTCCCCTCCCGGGTCGGGAGGATCAGGATGTCCCGGGCCCGGGTGAAGCCGACGTAGAGGAGCCGCTGCAACTCCCGGTTGTCCCGTCCCCGGGCGTAATCTTCTTCCTCCGATTCCGCCAGGGGTTCGTAGAGGGGGGCTTTGGTGCTCGTTTCGCCGTAGGGCCAGGGCCAGTAGCGGATCCAGCGGTCTTTCAGGGGATTGGCGGGGTCGAAATTTTCTTCCCCGGAGAGGACGTGGACGCCGCGGCACTCGGGGCCCTTGCGCGGTCCCCGGTCGAGGTTGCCGAGGATGACTATTGGCCATTCGCACCCCTTGGCCCGGTGATAGGTGCTGACGGTGACCGCGTCGTCGAACTTCTCGGCGGACTGACGGCCGTTCTTCTCGCCTGTCCTCTCCGAGGGCAGGTTCCGGAAGTAGAGGAGGAGGCCGAGGGTGGTGGCACCGGTTTGGCGGAAGCGGCAGGTCTCCTCGTAGCGGGCGGCGTACTGCCGGAGCATCTCCAGGTTGGCCAGGGCCCGTTCGGCCCGGGGCCAGCGGAGGCAGACCTCCCGGGCCCGGCTCTTCTCGATTACCAGGTCGAGCATCTCCGAGGGCGAGCGGACGATCATCGCGTCGGCCAGCTTTCGCAGGTCTTCGAGAACCCGGTCGGACGACCAGGGGTTGTCTTTGGAGCCGTCGGCGGAATTGACCCGGGCGATCTGTTCGCCGATGTCCTCCTCGGCCTTCCCGGTCCCGGAGAGGTGCCGGACCAGGAGGGCGGGGAGGGCCGCCCTCCGGTCGAGGACGACTTCAAGGGCGGAGAGAACGTAGACCGCCTCGGGGGTTTCGGCCAGTCCGTCGTCGGCGGTCGAGGTTCGGATGCCGTGTTGGTAGAGGGCGGCGGCGGTCGCGGCGCAGTCGGAGTTGGAGGACCTTAACACGGCGATATCCCCTGGGCGGATTTTGCGGAGCTCTTCCGAAGCCTTATCGACGACGGTGATCCTGTCGGTCGAGTCCAGAAGCTGCCGGATCCCCTCGGCGATCAGGGAGGTGTCGGTATCTTTATTCGTGCTCTCCAGGGACCAGACCTCCACCGGGGGCGGGAGACCTTCGGGCTCCCCCCGCGGGGCGCCGAGGTCGAACTCCTTTTCGCTGCAGCCGATGTTGTCGAAGGTGTGGGCGAAGACGGCGGAGCAGAAGTCGACCAGGGGTTTGCGCGACCGGTAGCAGTTGGGGAGGTCCGCTTCTTCGGCGGTCTTCTCCAGGGCCAGGTAGGCGTGGTCCATCAGGTCGGGGTCGCAGTCCCGGAATTTGTAGATCGATTGCTTCCGGTCGCCGACCCAGACCACGTTCCCGGCGATCTCCCCCAGGCGGTTGAAGAGGGCGAGCTGGAGGGGGGAGGTGTCCTGGAACTCGTCGACCATCAGGAGGTCGAACTCCCCGGCCAGGGAATCGGCGACCGCCGGGTTCTCCAGAAGTTTGAGGGTCCCCGCTTCCATATCGGTGAAGTCGATGTAGGCCCGGTCCCGCTTCCAGTTTTCGTAGCTTTCTAACGCGTCCGCGGCCACCGAGTAGACGGCCTGGATGAAGGCCCCGATGTCCTCTCTCAGCCTCGGGTGGGCGAAATCTTCCCGGCTGGCGGCGATTACCGGTTCGGCGGCCGCCAGGGACTTTTTTGCCGGCGCTTTGGAGGAGAGCTTGGCCCGTTCGTTCCAGGTCAGGTTGCCGAACCGGCGGCGAAACTGGCGTAGTAACGCGAGATAATCGCGGGTGTTGCCGTACTTGTCCTCTCCCGACTTGATGATGGTGTCGAGGTCCCGGATCGCGGTGTCGAGGGCTGATTCAAGGATCCGGTCGGCCGCTTCGGCGCCGGTCCCCGACGGGGGGGGAAAGTACCGGAGGAAGGCCTCCTCCGCCCGGCCCGCCATCGCCCGCAGTTTTTCCGGGCCGATGCCGTTGATCCGGGCCTTGTCGGCGATCTGTCGGGATTGATCCTCCCAGTCTTCTATACTCAACCTGCTGGTTATCTCCGCCATCCCGGCCAGTTCTTTCCGGCTCAGCGCGCCGGAGAGGGAGACCTTGAAGCTGGCGGACGCCTCCTCTTCCGGGAGGGTCTGGATATCGGGTGAGATCCCGGCTTCAAAGGCGAACCGCTTGAGGATCCGCTCGCAGACCGAGTGGACGGTGCCGATCAGGGCGGCTTCCACCCTCTGGGCTTCTTCGGGCATTCGCTCTTTGAAGAGCCGGGAGCGGACCCGTTCCCGGAGCTCCCCGGCGGCGGCCCGGGTGAAGGTGACGGCGATGATCCGTTCCGGCTCCAGCTCCCCGGCTTTGAGCCGGTTGTGGAGCTCTTCGGTCAGGGAGTAGGTCTTCCCGGTACCGGCCGAGGCCCGGATCAGCTTGATTTTTGTTTCTTTTTTGATTTCTTCCATTCCTCGAGATTTTCCGCCGGCTGCCAGAGAAATCCGCAGAGCGGACGGTAGTCGCAGAAGCCGCACTTCGGGGTGAATCTTCCGAAGTTCCCCTCCGGCTCCCACTCGTCTCTCTCTCCCCGGTCGCCGGGGGCGATCCCCCCGGCCGCGCAGAAACCCTTTGTCAGCTGCCGCTCCCGGACGGCCCGGACGGCCGCGGCCAGTTCCTCCCAGACCCGGTCGAGGTCCGGCCCGATGATCGGCTGCCCGAACCCGGGAAGCGAGGGGTTAGCAGGCAGGAGCTCCCCGTCCTTGATACTGAAGTAGGCGGCCCCGGCGGAGCCGCCGGCGAGCTGCCGGTAGACCGCCAGCTGGACGGCGGTTCCGTCTTCCAGTTTCTGCCGGTAATTTTTCGATCCCCGGGAGGAGTATTTCAGATCGAGGATCTGTTTGCCGCCCGCCTTCTCTTGCAAATAAACGTCGAGGCGGCCTCCGACCCGACCTAGCCCGGTCTCTGCCTCCAGCTTCTCTTCGAAGCCGATCACCTCCAGGCTGTGCTCTTCGAGCAGGCGGGAGAGTTTCTCCACGGCGGCGGTGAGCTCCAGGTGGAGCCGGGCCAGTTCCCCCTCCCGGCCGGGGAGGAGATAGACGGCCCCTTCCTCCCGCAGGACCCGGTCCAGGATTTCGTCGATCCCGCCGCCGGCCTTTCCCTCCAGGAAGTCCTCGACGGCCCGGTGGGCGACGTTGCCCAAAGCCAGGGGGCCGGACTTGAGGGCGACCGCATCGGCGGGTTTGAGCTTCGCCTGGTATTCGAGGGCGTACTGGAAGGGGCAGAAGACGATCTTTTCCAGCGAGGTGGCCGATTCCAGTTCGCGGGGCGCGGGGGAGAGACTTTTCAGCTTCCAAAGCCTCTGCGGTTGAGGGAGTTCGAGGGGTGCGAGGTCCCGGGTCCCGATCGGCAAGAGGGGAGATTTTTCGCGGCGCAGACGGGAGGGGACCACGGTCAGGCGGTTCTTATCCGGCTCCTTCCAATCCGCCGTCAGCTGGTTCCAGAGGGGGTGGTCGCCGGCCGGCTCGCCCTTCTCCAGGCGGTGGGAGACCAGGATCAGCCGCCGGGCGTAACGGAGCGGCCGGTGCCAGGACCGGGAGAGCTCCAGTGCCCGGTTGCCCCGGGAGGGGATTTCGATCCCCGCTTTTCGCAGTTTCTCCTCTTCCGCCGCGGTGAAGAGGGGTTCGGGGAGCCGTTCCGCCCCCGCCCCGGTGAAGTCCCACCAGATCACCGTCTCCGCCGGGCCGAGGAGGGCGGCCGGGGAGGAGACCGTCTTCACCCCGCCGGCTTCCGGTCTCTCCCGGCCGGTCATCACCCCCGAACCGCCGGCCAACTCGACCAGGCGGGCGGCCTCGAGCTGCGGGATGGTCGGGGAGGAGTTTTTCTCCAGCAGCCGGGCCAGGACCTCGGCCTGGCCGGAGGCCGCCTTGAGAACCGCCCGGGTTTCGGCGTCCGGACCGGTCCAGGGGGAGAGGGTCGGGTCCGCTTCCCGTTTCTTGCGTTGCGCCGCTTCCCGGGCCCGGGCCCAGGCGGTGAACCGCCGGCAGAGGGCGATCAGGCGGTCCTTCTCGATCGCCTCGCCCGGCGGGATCAGGCGGTCGGGGTCGGGGAGCCAGTCGCGGAAGCGTTCCTCCAGGGCGGCCCGGGGGGTGGAGTCCCCGGCGTCAGCCTCCCGGAGGCAGGTCTCGACGGATTCCTTCCAGAGCGGGCCCCCGATCCCCGGGGCCTCGGCCACCGCCCGGGCCAGGATTCGCCCGGCGCTTCGGGGGATGGGGGAGAGGGGAAGCTGGAGGAACTGGAGGAGCCGGGCCGGGTCGAGGGGGCCCCACTGGAGGCCCAGGGCCAGGGGGAGGATCTGGAGGGCGGCGCGGTAGCGGGAGACCGTCCCGGCCCCGATCCGGGGGAGGTGGTAACGGAGGAAGGCCGCTTCCAGCTCGGAACGGATTCGGCCGCCGGCGATCAGCACCGTGTCTTCCGTCCCCCGCTCCGCCAGCCAGGCGGACAGGGCTTCGGCGGCCTCGAAGGGTGAGCCGCCGAGGATCCGCAGCAGCGTCCCGTCACCTTCGGGGCTGAAGGTCTCGTCCTTCTTCGGGGGCCGGGCAGCGCCGGCCAGGTCTCCTACGCGGTCCGGGGGCGCGCTCTCGGGCCGGGGGAGGATCTCCGTCCCCGTTTCTTCCAGCGCGGCCAGAAGTCTCCGGACCAGGAGTGCCTCTTTCTCTCTCTCCCGGAGCAGCCGGAGGGTATCGAAGACCTTCTCCCCCCGCCGGGCGATTTCCCCGATTAAGGCGGTGATCCGGTCGGGAGTGCCCGGGGGGAGGCTGTTCCCGGCTGCCGCCAGGGCGGAGATCGCTTCCCGGGGGCGGTCCGGTAGTTTATCGGGTTCGCCTTCCCAGCCGTAGAGGAGGAGTTCGTCGCGCCAGGCGAGGAGCCGCCGGGACGTCCCCAGGGGGTCGACATTGAAGGAACGGGCGAAGAAGGCGCCGGGGCGGCCGGCCAGGTGCCGCTTGAGGGCTTCGGCGGCCTCCCCGATCCGCTCCAGGGCGGTGACCGGACGGGCGGGCAGCCCCAGGTGGGTCTCCAGCTCCCGGACCAGGTTCTCCGTCCCCCCGGATTTCGCGCCGGCCGACGCTTCGGTCCCGGCCAGGAAGCCCGGGTGGAAGGCTCCCTCGAACTCCGGAGTATAGAGAAAGTCGCGCGTGATCATCGTTGAGGATAAGAACCCGGTTTCTTCGATCATATCAGACGGCCCGGTGCGGGGCCAGCGGGAAACCTCCCGGGCTTGCCGCTCTTCCCCGGCGTTGCGCCGATAGTTCTGAATGGAGGTATCCAGGTTACTGCAGGTCGATGACGATCAGCTTCTCCCCGGGGATGAGCTCGGGGAAGAACAGGTAGGTCTCCGAGTAGTCGTCCCAATCGAGTTTCAGTTCCAGGATGAAGCGGTCGCCGTCCCGGACGAAGGTCGGTTCGTAGTACCAGCGCACCCCCGAGCCGAAGTAATCCGAGAAGGGGAGGTCGGTCAGGGCGGTGAAGGCGGCCCCGTCCCGGGAATAGACCGTCAGGGTCTCGCTCCGGGCGCAGGTTCCCCGGCCCTGTCCGCTGACCAGGATGAACTCCTCCCTTCCGTCGCCGGTCAGATCGGCCAGCCAGAGATTGTAGTCACTGTAAGAGGAACTGAAGGGCAGGGCCGCCTGAAGTTCCGGCGGGGAGTAGTCGTTCCAGAGTTCGAGGGAAAAACCGTCCTCCGGCCACAGCTCCGCGGCCGATTCGTCCGGTCTCACCCGGAGGCGGAAGGCGTCGCGGTGGGGTGTGGCCGGGTAGAGAATATCCACGTAGTCCGCGATGGCCGACGGCTGCGGGTCGCCGGCGGGGAAGACCCGGCCGGGGAGGGCCGCGGCCAGGGCGGCGGCGAGGATTACGGTTGCGGTTCGGGTGGTCATCTGTACCTCCTTGATGTCGGCATTCGCATTAACCCCGGGAGACCGGCGAGGGGTCAGTCGAGTTGGGGAAGGTTGCGGACGGTGATCCGGATCTCCTTCTTTCTCCTTCCGCCGGTCCGGGCGTTGGCGAAGACGTGGGGCTCGATGATCCGGTTCAGGGTCCCCCGCAACGAGCGGGCGCCGGTCCCCTTCTTCAGGGCGGCGGCGGCGATCGCCCTCAGCGCTCCGGCGGTGAAGCTGAAGCCGAGTCCGTGGAGGCGGGCTTCGCGGTTGACCGCGGCCAGGAGGCTGTGCTCCCCGTCGGAGAGGATCCGGACCAGCTGCTGCTCGGTCAGGCGGTCGAGGTGGGCGACGACCGGGATCCGGCCGGCGAACTCCCTCAGGAGGCCGTACCGGACCAGGTCGTCGGTGCCGGGGGGCTCTTTTCGGCCGGTCCGGCCGGAAACGTCGGCGCCGAAGCCGAGTCCCCGGTCCCGGCGGCGCTCTTCGATGATCCGCTCGATCCCGGTGAAGGCGCCGCCGAGGATGATCAGGGTCGGGGAGGTGTCGAACTCGACGGCGCTGCCTCGCCAGGAATGGCTGCCGCCGGGGGTGATGGAGATCTTCCCGCCGTCGAGGGCCTTGAGCAGGGCCCGCTGGACTCCGGCCCCGCCGACGTCGCGGTCGCCGGTTGCGCGCCCGCCGACGCCGCTCGCGGCCAGCTTGTCCACCTCGTCGATGAAGACGATCCCGGCCTGGGCCTTCTCGATATCCACCCCGCCGGCCAGGAAGAGCCGGTAGAAGACCTCGTCGAAACTCATCCCGACGTAACCCTCCTCGGTCCAGGAGGTGGCGTCGCCGGCGGCGCTGGGGAGGCCGAGGAGACCGGCCAGGGTGGAAACGATATGGGTCTTCCCGCAGCCGGTGGGGCCGGCCAGGAGGACGTTCTTCTTCACCCCCTTCTCCGGCGGCTCGCCGGCGGCCAGCCGGGTCAGGTGTTCGAAGGCGGCGACGGAGAGCGTGCGGAGGACGTTCTCCTGGCCGACGACCCGCCTGGACAGTTCCCTGTAAAGGTCCCGGGGACGGGGGAACCGGGCCAGTGACCGGCCGGCCAGGTCCCGGACGGTGTCCTTCGGATCTTCCCGCTCGGCGTCGAATCCGTCGGGGAAGGCCGTTCCCTCGATGATGAAGCGGAAGATGCCGGGGTGGAGTTGGGGCGAGTGCTCTAACCGGCCGGTTCCCTTCCGCAAGGTGATCTTCTTTTCGGCCAGTTGTCTGGCCGCGTTACGGACCGCCAGCAGCCCCCGGATCTCCTCGTCGGCGATCGCCCGGAAGAACCTGTCGACGTGGATGGGGTCTTGCTCCCCGGTGATCTGCTGGATGGCCAGTGCCGCGATGAGCAGCTTCTCGGTCTCGTCGAGGCGGCAGCGCCCGGTGAGAAGGTCGAGGCGGAGTTCGACGCCGTTACGGCGGGTCCGCGCTAACCGGCGTTCGATCCGGGTCCGGATCTCCCGGGCCGGGGCGGACTCGAAAGGGCAGCCGGCCATCGAGGGCTTTGTCTTGCTCCTCTCCAGGAGGAGCATCCGGAGGTCTTCGAGGTAATCGAGGTCGTCGCGGTAGGAGTAGTTCTCGAACTCCTCGATCATTTCGGTCCCGGAGGGCCCGCCGGGCTGCTCGGGTTCGGGAGAGGGTGCGGATCTGGTTACGGTGCTGGTTTCCGGCATAATTCCCGGGGATCCTTTTGGTGAAGGTTGCGGTAAAAATCGAGGCGGCCGGGAGAGGGCAGGGGGCGGGGGATGGACCGGGGGCATTTCAGGGGAGAGGTGATTTTTGTTTTCATAATCACCCTTCGTATAACACATCCATCCTGACATCTTATGGCAGGATTAAAAAATATTTTCACCGGCTGAGGGGATACTGCACGGAGAGCGGCCCGAAGATTGGAGAAAATCAGGGGCCGCCGGCGGGAGATTCCACGCATTCGTTCCGCCCGACAAAAAACTTAATCACTATCCGGTTCAATCTCTTCAATGCGGATTCCCCAGTAGTTGCGCAGTTCCCGAGGTGTTGGAATGCTGCCGCCGGTATCTCGCCGGATGTGAATTTTCGCGGCTCTCGCCGCCCTTTTCCCCCAGCGGCTGCGGATATGCGCGACACCATCGGTATTATGGCGAAATGGCCGGTGCATAGGTCCGTATTCCTCCTGTAACTCGTCGAGCCATTTATGTACATAGTCAAAGCTCTCCCCGAGTTCAGCCTGGCAGTCCCGGCAATGTTCTTCGAGTGTAGCCATCGGTATGCTATCGCCTTCGATCGGATCAAAAGTTTTGCCTGCTTCCCTGCATTTATAACCACGCCGGCATTTGTATCGGCTTTACCGGACTTCTTTCAAGGGCAGTAAAAAGTGGCATCGTTTTGATAATCGCCCCCTGTATAACACGCCCTTCCTGACATCTTGTGGCAGGAAATAACAATATTTTTGATTTTTCATAATCCGCCCGGGGTGTATCAGGCTTGACCCCCTTCCCGTGAGCGGGGTAGAATCTTTTCCGTTGCCGTGAGAGCCGGGTCCTCCGCCCGGCGCTGGAGACGCGATCCGATGAGAGCCGACCGTTTACTGGGGATTCTCCTCGCCCTGGAGAAGAAGAAGAAGGTCACCGCCGGGGAACTGGCCCGGGAGTTCGAGGTCAGCGTCCGGACCATCTACCGGGACATCGAGGCCCTCTCCGAATTTCCCATCTACGCCGAACGCGGGCCGGAAGGGGGGTTCTCCCTGATGGAGGGCTACCGGCTCCGCAACCTCCCGCTCTCGAGGAAGGAGGTGGCCGCGCTCACCCTGATGGGTTCGGTGGCCGGGGAGAAACTCGGCCTGATCGAGGGCAAGGCCTTCAACCAGGCCTTCCAGAAGCTCCTCTCCCACTTCCCCGGGGAGTACCGGGCCCAGGCCGGCCGTTTCTCCGAGCTGGTCCTGATCGACCTCGAGCCCTGGCAGCCCGAGCCCGAGGTCCCGGGGACGGCGGAGACGATCAACCGGGCCCTCAACGAGAGCCGGGTCCTGGAGTTCGCCTACCGCCGGCGCTCCCGGCCGCCGGAGGAGAAGGAGGTCGAGCCCTACGGGCTCTGCTACCGGGGGAAGTTCTGGTACCTGGTCGGGTTCTGCCGGGAGCGGAAGGACTTCCGCCTCTACCGGACCGACCGGATCTCCGATCTGGCGATGACCCGCAGGTCCTTCGCCCGGAAGGCGGACTTCGACCTGCGGAAGTTCTGGAACGAGGAACTCCCCCGGCAGTACCGGACCCGGGGGGTCCTGGCCCGGATCGCCTTCGACCCCGCTATCGCCCCCGAGATAAAAAAGGCCCCCTGGGCCTGCGGGGAGCTCGAAGAACTCCCCGACGGCCGCCTCGAGGTCAGGTTCCGGACCTTCGACCGGGAGCGCCTGGCCGGCTTCGTCCTCGGTTTCGGCGACCGGGCCGAGCTCCTCGAGCCCGAGGACGTCCGAACCCGGATCCGGGAGACCCTCCGCTCCGCCCTCAAGAAGTACTGACCCTCCGGTCCCGGTATTGTCGATCTTCAGCAGCTGTCTCCCGGACCGGTTATCCGCTCATCCCGTCAGGTCCCGCCGGCCCGAATCTTCCGGCCGTAAACGGCTACCGGTAAACCGGGCGGCATCGCGCCGGTCTTACCAGGCGGCGCAGGGGTGGGCCGCCAGGTTGGAGTTGAAGTATCTCGGGTCGCCGGTGACCTCTCAGTCCGAAAGGCAATGACTTGCAGGTACAGTGTTGTATCGCACCTGCAATATTGACCGGAAAAGCCTCTTGACAGTGACGCAAATATGTACTATTATTTGCGTCACAAGGTTCGGAATTAATAAAATGCAGTCTACTGCGGATAAAATACTTAGGGTAATTCGCGGCCACGGTCCGGGTTGGGTGTTTACTCCGACCAGCTTCAAGAAGTTCGGCAGCCGCTCGGCGGTGGAGAGCGCGTTGCGGAGGCATAAGAACGACGGCACCATCCGCCAGGTGGCCCGGGGTCTGTATGACTATCCTCCCCGGGACCCTCGCCTCGGTCTTCTGTCACCTTCCCTTGACCGGATTTTATCCGCCCTGGAGGACCGTGACGCCGTCCGGCTTCAGCCATCGGGAGCCTACGCGGCCAACTTGTTGGGCTTAAGCGACCAGGTTCCAATGAAGTTTGTCTTCCTGACCGACGGCCCCACCCGGAAGTTGCGGGTAGGGAACCGGCGGATTGTGCTCAAGCGAACCACCCCGCGGAATATGGCCACGGCCGGCAGGATCAGCGGGACGGTAATCCAGGCGCTCCGCTGGTTGGGAGAGGGGCAGATGGATGACCGGATCGTATCGATTCTCCGGAAGAGGTTAACCGCCGATGAGAAGGATCAGCTGCTGAAAGACATTCGTTACGCGCCAATCTGGATTGCCCGGATCTTCCGCGAGGTTGCCGGAGGGCGGAGGGATTGATGGACGGTTATATTGCGCAAACACCGCGTTACCGCCGATTGCTATGTGAAGAGGCCCAGGAGCGTTTGAATTTGCCGGCTGCTTCGCTAGAGAAAGATTTCTGGGTTTGCTGGATTCTCCGGGAGCTCTTCAGAATCCCCGATTGGAGAGAAGCCCTGACGTTTAAGGGAGGGACATCTCTCTCGAAGTGTTGGAACTATATCAATCGGTTCTCCGAGGATATCGACCTGGTGATTGGCAGAGACCATCTGGGGTTTGGAGGTGAAGATAGTCCGGAATGCGCCGCCAGCAAAAAGCAGAGGAAGAAGCGTCTCGATGCCCTGAAGTATGCCGCACAAGAGCGAATTAAAAGTAGTCTCCTGCCGGCTCTGGAAGAACGGATAGAGCCCGCTTTATCCGGGGGAGAGAAGTGGGAGGTGGTTTTTGCCCCGGAGGAAGAAGATCCGGACCGGCAGACACTGCTCTTCAGATATCCTTCGACCCTGGAAAATTCCAAGGCTTACATTCGGCCTGTGGTTAGGATCGAGATGGGAGCCAGATCGGACAACGAACCCAGCGAAGATAAGGAAGTCCATCCCTATATATTCGATGTTTTCCCGGATGTTCTTGGGAACAGCAGATTCTCTGTTAGGGTCCTGGCCGCGGAGAGAACTTTTTGGGAAAAGGTTATGCTGCTGCACGAGGAAAACTTTCGTCCATTGGCTGAAAAGCGGCGGCCGGCAAGGTTGGCTCGGCATTATTACGACTTGTGGTGTCTTATTACCAAAGGTATTGCCGAGGCGGCGCTTGACCGTGAAGATATTTTTGTTCGTGCGGCCCGGCATCGTGAGATTTTCTTTAACCGCTCCTGGATGGACTACGGTACGTTGACTAGGGAGAAACTCCTGGTGGTGCCTTCTCCGGATCGGAAAGCTCAATGGCGTCGAGATTACCAGGCAATGAGCGGGGAGATGTTTTTCGGCTATGTGCCGGAATTTAGCGAGGTCTTAAGGGAGTTGAGGGTGTTTCAGAAGAGGCTCAATACTCTCATAGACAACTGAATGAACCGACGATGTTTGTCGGCGGGGATGTTCACTTAATGGCTACCTTGATTGAGCAAGTGCCTTGCGCCTGGATGGGGAGCCTGGCTCTCTTTCTCTCCACGCCGGAAGAGACGATTCTCCGGGAGCTTTCCCGGTCTCCGAGCTGGTCCTGATCGACCTCGAACCCTGGCAGCCCGAGCCCGAGGACGTCCGAACCCGGATCCGGGACACCCTCCGCTCCGCCCTCAAGAAGTACTGACCCTCCGGTCCCGGTATTGTCGATCTTCAGCAGCTGTCTCCCGCCCCGGTCATTCGCTCATCCCGTCAGGTCCCGCCGTCCCAAATCTTCCGGCCATAAACGGCTACCGGTAAACCGGGCGGCATCGCGCCGGTCTTACCAGGCGGCGTAGGGGTGGGCCGCCAGGTTGGAGTTGAAGTATCTCGGGTCGCCGGTGACCTCCCGGCCAAGCCAGGGCGGCCGGGCGAAGGGGTCGTCCTCGCTCTCCAGCTCGATCTCGGCGACCACGAGACCGGCGTTTTCCCCGAGGAACTCGTCGACTTCCCAGGTTGCGTTATTATGGGTGATGAGGTGCCGCCGTTTCTCCACGACCGGGCCGTCGGCGAGCTTCAGCAGTTCCCGGGCGTCAGGAACCGGGATCTCGTACTCGAACTCGGAGCGGGTCGCCCCGGTGGTCAGGCCCTTGACGGTGAGGAAGGCCCGGTCACCGCAGATCCGGACCCGGACGGTCCGCTCCTTGTCGCGGTTCAGGTAGCCCTGGCTGAAGTGGGTGCCGACGGATTCACCCCACGGCTTTCCGTCGACCAAAAACTTGCGTTCGATCTCCGTGGACATTGATCTCTCTCCTTCCCGCGCCCGGCGCCGCCTTCGGGCGGGTGATTTTCTCGGTCAGCTTGATGACGGCGCAGCAGGGTTTCGAAATGCCCGGGGTCAGCTGCCGTCCCGGCCGGAGAGTTCGTCCTGCTTATCCCTGTCCTCCTGCTTGAACTCGACTTCGGCGACCTCCCCCTGGCGGAACTGGCTCACGCGCGTCGAGACCGAGGCCCAGACCCTGCCCGTTCCCATCGCGCTCTTGTCGAAGAAGATCCTCTTGCCCATCCGGATCCCGTATCCGTGCGCGTCCTGGAAGGCCCCCAGGTCGGCGCTCAGGAAGACGAACTGCCAGCCGTCCTTCTCCTCGTGCTCCTTGATCATCTTCTCGATCCGGTCCTTTTTGAACTCGCGGCTGGAGTTCTCCTGCCCGTCGGTGACGATCACCACCACCACCTTCCCCGGGCGCTTCTTCGCCGGCATCTTCCCGAGCCTCGCCTCCAGATCGTTGATGCCCCGGCCGACCGCGTCGAGCAGGGGGGTCGACGCCCGGGGGACGTAGGTCTCGCGGGTGAGGCCGGGGACGCCGCCGATCGGTTTGAAGTCGTGGATGACCTCGAAGGGGTCCTGGGTGTCGAACTGCACCAGGGAGAGCGTGGCTTCGTCCGGCTGCTTCTTCTGCTCGTCCAGGAAGACATTGAATCCGCCGATGATGTCGTCGCGGATCGACTCCATTGATCCGGTCCGGTCCAGTATGACCGATATATGAGTTCCTGTCTCCTTCACATTGCACCTCCTTGTTTTCAATTTCCGCTGAACAGTCGTCCGGCTGCAGCGGTATCAATTGAAGTTATCCTGATTGCCGTTACATCCAATAGTCAGGAAGGAGGGGTGTTTTATTCCGATTTTCCCCGATTATTTTTGTGGGACGAGCGAGGGGAAGAACCGAGAATGGTTCGAAGAGGCAAAAAAGATGGATGATCCGCCCGGGGGGAGGGCGTATCAGCGGGCTTCGATCTCGAGTTCGGCCCCGGGGCCGAACTCCACCTGGAGGAGGTACTTGCCGGGCCTGACCGGGCCGAGGGAGGCCAGCCCCGCGCGGTCGGTGGAGGCGTAGAAGGGCTTGGGCGCTCCTTTGAGGGTCACGGCGGCCCCGTCCGCGGGTTTGCCCGTTTCGTCGAGGACCCGGACCAGGCAGGAGGCGAAGCCGGGCTTCATCTCTCCGAAACCCACTTCGAGCCTGATCCCTTTCTTCCGGAAGTCCCACCTCTCCCGGGGGGCTGGAGTCTCTCGAATCACGCTGTCCCGATAATCCTCTAATGGCACCTCGAACGCAGAGGGCTTCATAGAGAACGCCCGCTGGATACCCGATACGGTGCCGTATGGGGTCCCGCGCTCCTCCAGGGACGGCGTCGTGAGTTCCCGCCACCACTCCGGGACGGAGACGACCCTCTCCAGTTCGACCGCCACCCGGCCAAGGAAGGAGCGTTCCCGGCCGAAGAGGTCCTCGGTCAGCTTCGCCAGCTTCTCGGGGACGCGTTCCAGCCCCTTCTTCCGGACGGCGGCGACCGCCTCCAGGTCCTCCGCGATCCGTCCCGCCCGGGCCGCGCAGGCCGGGCAGTCGGCCAGGTGCGAGGCGACCCAGCGCCGGAACTTAGGGTCGAGCCGCCCCTCGACCCAGGCCGTGATCGTCTCTTCAGGCAGGCATTTCAGGCCTGGCTTCCGGGCGGGGGGCTTCAGCGACTTCAGGACGGCTGCCGGGGCCCCCAGTTCGACCAGGGCCCTCCGGCACTCCGTGCAGTAGGAGAGGTGCTTCTCCACCATCTCCCGGTACCCCTCGCTCAGTTCCCCATCGAGGTAACGCGAGAGGGTCAGTCTGTCAGGGCAGGGCAGCATATATCACCATTCAATAGTCTCCGCCGGCGGCGGTTTTATTCCGGGGGCCGTCACGGCAGCCCCTCCCCCCGGAGGATTTCGGCCAGTCTCTCCCGGGCCTCGAAGACCCTCTTCCCCACCCAGTTGGTGTCCACTTCGGCCAGGTTAAGTTCGTTGTAGAGTTCGGCGATCTCGCGGTACTTGAACCCCTCGATTCTCTTCTCGAGGACGAAGCGCTGGTCCCGCTCCAGCCCTTCCAGTCCCCGGCGGAGCGCGGCGGTCTTCTCCCGGGAGGAGAGTTCATCCAGGGCCGTCCGCCACTCGATGAAGGGCGCGCCCTCCGGGTCCCATTCCGGGGCCGGGTTGAACCGCGAATCGTGTCTCTTCTTCTGCTCCCAGTAATCGGCGCAGCGCCGCCGGGCGATGGTTCCGATCCAGGCCTGCAGGCTGGCCTCGCCCCGGTACCCCCTCAACGATGAGTGGACCGAACGCCAGGCCTCCTGGAAGACGTCGCCGGAGTCCGGATGGGGTATCCCGGAGGCATTGATCAGCGACCAGACCAGGTCCTTGTATCCGTAATAGATATCTTCAAAGTTTTCTCTCATCGAAACCAACCAGCCGCGACCGGTCCCAGCGTTCGGTTGAGGGCCGCCGCGTCGGCGGAGGTTCGGGACCCCCTCGGTTCCCCCGATTCTACCAGTTTCCCCTTCCCGTCTCCACTGCAAAACGGCCGTCCAGGAGTACGCTGTTGCCAATTTCCCGTGGCGGTGTTACTTTCGACCGGAGAGACGGAAGTTTGAATTGATGCCGGTAAAAACAGGAGGTTGTCTGATGAAAACGATATTCGGGACGATCTTGCTCCTTGGCCTGATCGCGGCCGGGGGATGTTCAGGTGATTCGGATCAAAATGCGGAATCGGAATATGAGGTAACAGTTGAGGATTTGATGCAGGTTCTGCAGATCAATTACTTTGAACGTGTTCTTCCGGAAAGCTTCACGACCGAGGATCGGGTGTATCTTGCCTATCGCTATCCTGATGGAAATATAAAAAAGAGCGGCGGTATAGGGGGTTGGTCCCCAAATGATCTTCTTCGCATTTTTGTATGTACCCAACGCGATGATCCTTATGTAGCGTTTATGAAAGGCCGCAGGCTTAGCACTAAGTTTTCATTGTCTGAGCCTTTCGTTGGAAGTTCAACGGGGCCGAAAATTGGAACTGTCGAAGATTTCCTGGTGAGATTTACAATGGGAAAAAGTATGACTACCGGAGGGGAGCTTCCAGAAGATAACTTTGATTTGTTCCTGCTTCTGGAGAGATCAACTCCCGGTGAAGATGACCGGGATGAGTAGGTTAAGATGCAGTTTCTAATTCAGGAATTCTGCCCCAGCGGCAAACCTGGTCAGACACGGTATTATCTCCGGCTGGAGCGGGATGGGGTTTTCCAGGGCTGGGCGGTGCCTAAGGGGATTCCGGATCAGATGGGGGTGAAGCGTCTGGCGATCCACGTTGGTGATTATCGGTCTGACCAGGTTGATTTTTCGGGGCAGGTTGCCAGCAGCCAGTATGGCCCGGGCGAGATATCAATCTGGGATCAGGGGGAGTATCTGCCGTTCAAGTGGACTGACCGGGAGATTAGGATCTGGCTCAGGGGTGGGAAGGTCAAAGGCCTGTACACTCTGAAGCTCGTTGATTTCAAGGAGAGCGGCGATAAAGGGTGGCTGTTGGAAAAGCAAGAAGAGAAAGCCGTATCTCAGCCAGTCACCCGTCGGGTCAAAGGATCAGCGAAGTCAACTTCGCCCGCCGCCCGGTCGGCTCCCAAACGTTCCCGCAAGCCCCCTCGCCAGAAAACCGCTCCGGCAAGAAAGCGATCAAGCAGTCAAACAACTCGGCTCCCCAAGAAGAAGAAAAAGCAGGAGGAAACTATTTCCGCTCGGCCGGGTACCCACGCTGTTAAGAAGCCGGCAAGAACAACTTCCCGGCCGGCTAAGCCGGGCAGAGAACGTAAATTCAAGCCACGGGGCAGGACCTATCGTCGGGGCAAAAAGAAAAGCAGAGGTTTCACCACTTCGTCTTCCATAGTTCGGGGGTTATTCGGGATGTGGCGATAACCCTGCCGGCAGATAGCGAGAAGGAGGTGTCGAAATGAAAAGCTGCTTGTTATTCCTGCTGGCCGCGCTGGCGGCGGTTCCCGCGCCGGTTCCGGAGCTCAATCCGAAAGCCCGGGAACTTTTTGACCAGGCTTTCCAACTCCTGGAACAAGGGAAGGTCTACGAGGCCATCCCCGTCTACGACCGCGCTCTGGCGGAGGCCCCGGAATCCCCGGATATCTGGATGGAATACATCTCCTGCCTGCGGAAGGCGAAATATTCGCAGAGAGCGGCCCGGGCCGGCTGGAGGGCGCTCGAGGTGGGCGAGGAGGCTTCCACCGTCTGGGGGAACCTGGGCAACGTCTTCTGCGACGGCCGGGCCTGGTCCGCCGCCGAAGAAGCCTTCGGCCGGGCCGCCGCCCTCTCCGAAGACCGGCGCTGGTCCGCCCAGAATTTCCTGGTTCTCGGCTATCACCAGATGATCTGCGGTGATTCCGAAGCGGCAGTGAACTCCTTTCAAGCCGGGTTGAAGATCGACCCCACCCACGGTCTGGCCCTGATCGACCTCGGGATCGCCAAGGCCACCCTGGGGAGGGTCCCGGAAGGGGTCCGGGATCTCCGCCGCGGGATCGCAATGATCAAGTACCAGGCCAAGCAGGCGGGCGATGATGATCCCGGCGGAGTCGGGTACGGCCAGGCGGCGCTGTCGGTCCTGGAAGAGAAAGGCGGGCTGACGATGGACGACAAGTTCAGCCGGGATTCCTTCCAGTCCCTTCCCGACCGGTTCCTGAAGAGGCCGAAGAAAGGGGAGGCGCTCTCGCTTTCGATAGATCCCGCCGTCGAGAGATGCTTTCAGATTACCCCCCGGGCCCTGGTTTCCTTCACCGCCCCGGAGAGCTGGCGGGAGGAGTTCGAGATGAAATCTGGCGGCCCGGTATTTACCTACCGGCCGGAAAGCGGCGACGAGTTTATGTTGATGTTCAGCCCCTTCCGGATGCCGGAGGGTAAACCCGACCCGAGAAAGATGCTGGAAGAGAGGGGCAAGGCAATGCTGGAGACCTCGGTCGAGGCTAATCTGAAAATGATCCCGATCAAAACCCCCACCGCCGAAGGTTGCGTCTTCACCCTGACCGACCGGAAGCTGGTCGGGAAAACCCGCCGGGGAGAGAGCTACCTCTATGCCACCCAGGGGATTGTCGCTTCCGGCCAAGCCTTCGGGCTCTTCACCCTCCTCAGCGACTCCCGGGATGAATCTTTCCTGAAAGAGTTCCGCTCAATCATCGGCACCTTTGCCGTCCGGGATTATCCGCCGCCCGGCAGCGGATCGGCGCCAAATCTTTCCTCTCGACCTTAGAGAGTATTAGAACCGGTTCAACAAATATCGGCGCCAGCGATCCGCAATCCCGCCCCGGCGCAACCTGATATGAAGAAGTTTTTCATCCTTCTGTTCGCCTTGGCGGCGGTAATAACCGCGGGGGGATGCCGTTCCGGAACTCCCCGGCAACCCCTCCTGGTCGGCGTGGACGCCAACTACTCCCTGGAGATGGAGCGGGACGGGGCGGGGTGGAAGTGGGACGGCCGGGAGACCGATCTTTTCCAGGGGATGGCGGCGCGGGGAGTGGGGGGATTCCGGGTCCGCCTCTGGACCGTCGACTCCGGCCCGCATAGCCGGGGATACGCCGCCCGGATAATCCAGCAAGCCGCCGCGGCCGGGCTGGAACCATACCCCGTAATCTTCCTGAGCGACGATTGGGCGGATATGCTGAAGCAGCCGCTGCCGGCGGCGTGGAGGGAACTGTCTTTCGCCGAGCGGAAGGCCGCGGTGGAGGACTACTCCCGGGAGGTCGTTGCTTATCTGCGGGACACGGGGTTACGAGGTCATCTCTACGCGATCGGCAACGAGATCGATTTCGGTATCTGCGGTGAATATCCCGAGGATGAGGCGGAGAAAAACCTGCCGGTGCTGAGGGAGCGTTACTGGCCGCGTTCGGCGGAGTTGATAAAAGCGAGCCAGGCCGGAGTCCGGAAGGCCGACCCCGAGGCGCTGTTTATGCTCCATATCGCCCACTGGTGGGACGCGGATTTCTGCGAGGCATTCTTTCGTTTTATGCTCGGCCGGGGAGTCCGGGTGGATCACGCCGGCCTTTCCTATTTCCCCTCTTCCGGCATCGGGGGTTCCCTGGAAACGGAGCAATTCGGCGAGCTGGTTTCCCGGCTGGCCGCGGCGATCGACCGTCCGGTGGTGGTGGCGGAGACCGCTTACCCGAGCACGACGGATTTCACGGGCCAGTTCTCGGGCTGGAAACACGAGGCGCCGGGCTATCCGCTGACGCCGGAAGGTCAGCGCCGGTGGCTGGCCGATTTTCTTTCGTTCTGCGCTTCTAATCCCGCGATTCAAGCCGTCTATTACTGGAGTCCGGAATGGTTCGGCGAAGGAATGTGGCAGGCCTTCGCTCTCTTCGATCCGGAAGGAGAGGCCAGACCGGCCTGGGACGCCATCTCCAGGTTCTCCCGTTAGAGAGCTTGGCCGGATTTACTTCCTCCGATCGTTCGGCTGCTTTTGGCAATGGAGGATGGCCAATTTACTGAAGTCTTCCCGGACAAGCAGATTGTCGCGTCAAGGCTGCGACAATTGTGAATTCCGGGGACAATACTTCATTTCTTCCGGATTCCGCGGAGAATACCGGAGACCGGCAATTGGGTAAGGTGTCCCGGGAATCAGGAAGCCCTCTTGATCTCTTCCCGGACCACCCGGCGGAGGATATCTTCCAAAGGCTGTTCCCGATCGACGATGTGCGCCCGGAGGGCCTCGTTGATCATCGTCTGGTAATTCCCTCCGCCCCGGGCTTCGACCCGGGCCCGAAACCACTCGATTACTTCCCGGTCCAGGCGGATCGTGATCCTCACCTTCTTCCCCGATGCCGGCAGGACGGCCCCCTTCCGGGCTTTGCTGAAATCATATTCGGCTTTCATAGTGTCTCCTTCAAAGACTGTCATAATATATGCACATTAGTATGTACAGGTCAAGACTCTTTTCCCAAAACGACGCAGCTTGTTCCGTTGGCGTTCCGGATCAATACTTCATCTCCGCATAGAGATAGTCGTCCCGGACGCCGGAATTATTCCCGTTTATTTTCCGGGGGAGGGTTTGCCGGGCACGAGCCGGAGGCGGATCCCGGCGACGGCCTTTCCGGTAACCGGGAGGCGAGAGGAAGATTACCCAGCCGGAGTGAGGGTTCCCGGAATTCAGACCCCCGCCCCGACTTCAAGTGTCGGGACGGGTGAATCAGTTCAGCCGCTACCCGGTAAGCCAACAACCCTCTTCTACCCCCCCTTCCCCCAGCGGGAATCGTTTCCGGGACCGCTCCCTTGCATCTCCGTGGCTCGAGCCGGCCGAGAAAATATTCACCCGGAGCCTTCCCCATAACTATTTCCCCGAAATTAATGGGAATAAATTACCGGTCTCATCCGACTGTCTCTATGAGTGGTGAGATTAAACATTGTTGTAATCATTGTTTGGCAATATGTCATATCGGGCATATATTGGCGGTAAGGTAGAATCACTGGAAGTATTCCCAAAGAAGTCAGAGAAAACACCTGGAAACGTGATCGACACCAGCCGGCGACATCTCAAGCTTTATGAGATGGACTCCCGGTAGAGAGACAAGAGAATGGAAATCAACAAGCAAAAGCGTCTGAAGGCCAGGGGTTGGCGGGTCGGTTCCGCGGAGGATTTCCTGGGGCTGAGCCGGGAAGAGATTGAGTATATTGAACTGAAACTCCTGCTGGGCGAGCACCTTACCTCGCGGCGCCGGGCGAAGAAGCTGAAACAGGTTGAACTGGCCGAGCTGCTGCAGTCGAGCCAGTCCCGGGTGGCCAAGATGGAGAAGGGGGACTCCACGGTCTCGCTAGATCTCCTGATCCGCGCCCTCCTGGCCCTGGGCGCAACCCGTCGGGACCTGGCCGGGATCCTCTCCTCCGTCCGAACCGTGGCCAGAAGACCCGGATAATCAGCGCGCGGCCGGCAACACCGCGGGAAAGACGCGATTATGAAGAAGGTTAACGGCAGCAACGGCGAACTTCGCCCGGAATATGATTTTTCCGCTATGACGGGCGGGGTCCGGGGAAAATATGCCGCCCGCTATCGGGCCGGCACCAACCTGGTGAAGATCGATCCCGACGTAGCCGAGGTTTTCGCTGACGAAAGTGCCGCCAACGAGGCCCCGCGGCCGCTCATCAGGGGAGCACGCCGGCGGACCGGGTCTGTCAGTTAGCATTCTTGGCAGCCGGCTTTCCCCTGCTCTGGAAATTTCCCGGGAGAGATCCTGCTAATATCGGCCGAATCCTTCGTTCACCGGTTAAAAGTTTTTACCGCCCCGCCGCGCCCCCGCTCCTGGTAAGTTCCCCCGGCCGCCGTGAGAGCAACGGCCGATTAAGGCAACCGTCCCCCGCGGCTTGATGGCGCGAGTATCGAGTGCACCATCTACAGCCACCCGACTGGGAAAAAAATTCTGAAATATTCGGGAATAAATCCCCGGTCCGGTCCGACTATCAGATAAAGGAGGGATAATGTGATCCGGAATGAATTTCAGAATATGGAGGGTGGCGCGAGATGATCCTGAAGTCCCCCGTTGATAAAACCACCGCCAAGTCCGGCCGGCCGGCCGGGCGGAAGCTGTCCACCAAGCGGATTCTCGTCGAGCTGCTTACCGGCCCGGGAGTTTCCGGGCGGAGAAACCGGTTGGCCGGGAGGCCCTGAATTATCATCCAGGGGGCGGCAGTTTCCGGGAGGTCAGGCGGAAGAAATCGCGGTCAAATTGAGCCTTGACCCGGTGTAGCCTTTTGGATACAATGCAATGATCGAAATCCGGAAAACGGCGGCTTTTGCCCGATGGCTTGACGGACTGCGCGACATCCGGGCCCGCGCTCGTGTTCAGGCAAGGATCGAAAAGCTTGCGTTTGGCCATATCGGTGACGTCAAACCGGTGGGAGAAGGGATTTCAGAACTTCGTATTGATTACGGGCCCGGTTACCGGGTCTACTTTAAGAAGCAGGGGCGGTCTCTGGTTATTCTGTTGGCCGGAGGAGATAAACGGAGACAAAGACGGGATATCAAAAACGCGCTGCTCCTGGCGCGCAAGCTGTGAGACAAAAGGGCGACGATGAACAAGACAGTTACCACGCGGTATGACGTGGCGGAACATCTCCGGACACCCGAAGAGATGGCTGCCTATCTGGAAGCCTGTCTGGCGGAGGCCAACGGCGACGCGGCATTTATTGCCAAGGCGCTCGGCGATATTGCCCGGGCTAAGGGTATGGCCCGGGTAGCCCGGGATGCCGGCCTTTCCCGGGAGAGCCTGTACAAGGCTTTGTCCGGGGAACGCACTCCAAATTTCGCTACGATTCTCAAGGTGGTTCGGGCGCTCGGACTCGAACTTCACGCGGCAACTCCCCGATAATTCCAGGGCTACATCACCTGTTTCCTTTCGGGTTCCGCCGAGAATATTGGCCCCCGGCAATTAAGTGTATCCCATAATTCCGGGAACACATCGCTTGATTCCGGGTTTCCCGGGACCATATCGACGATATGCTGCCCGGCGGGCCCCGCGAGCGGACCATTGTCTATCAGGCCCCCTTCGCCCGCTGCGATCTGGAAGCCGATTACGTCGTGGCCCGGCGGTTCTTCTCCGGGAGAGCGAAAACCTGAAGTTTTGCATTATCCACCGCTCTGGGGTTGTTTGGAGTTCCTCTGGCCGGAGATAGCAAATCGATAATATCCGGAGGTGATTCAATATTTTGTATGCGTTATATTACATATTGTGATATATATTGCATATTAGAGGTGGTATTTGTCCGGCAGCGCCTGGCGCTTCCCGGGAAGGATGAATCAGGATAGATGAAAGCCGCGGAACAATTTATCAAGGATCTCCTCCAGCGGGGACGATACAGTTTTACCATCGAGGAAGCGGCCCGGCAGCTGGGCAAAGAGGGGCAGGCCTTGAATACGGCGCTCCAGCGGCTCAAGCAGGCGGGCTGGATTGTGCCGTTCAGCCGGGGGTTCTACCTGGCCCTGGATGCCCAGCATCAAGGCGTCGGGATTCTCGATCCGGCCTGGTTCATTGACGACTGGGCCCGCCACGTTCGGGCGGCTTACTACGTGGGCGGGCTCAGCGCGGCGGCATTGCACGGGGCCGCGCACCAGCGGCCGATGCAGTTCCAGGTCTTCGCGGACCGGCAGCTGCGTACAGTCAAGCGCCGGGGCGTTCAACTGGTCGTGTTCTACAAGAAGCGCATTCCGGATTCCGGGCGCGAAAAGCGCAAATCGCCGGCCGGGTACTTTTACGTCTCCCGCCCCGAGCTGACGGCTTATGACCTTATCGCCTATCCCCGCTGCTGCCCCTCCCTGGATCACGCCGCCACGGTGCTGGTGGAACTGGCCGAGGCGCTGGACGCGGACCGGCTGGTGCGGTTGGCCGAATCCGCCGGGGATCGGGCGGTCTGGCAGCGGGTGGGCTGGCTGCTGGAGCGCCTGAATTGGCCGGAGAAGGCCGGATCCCTGACCGCCGTGCTGGCGAAACGCCGATGCGGCTGGGTCCCCCTGGAGCCGCGGCTTCCCGCCAAGGGAACCCGGAATCGGCGGTGGTCAATAATAGAGAACAGCGATATCCAACCCGATATCGAGCGATGATTCCCCGGGCCTACATAACCGAATGGCGGCACCGCGCCCCCTGGAAGACTCCGGCGATGGTC
>JAVCCZ010000097.1 GCA_030765265.1 Candidatus Erginobacter occultus | reverse complement strand
TGCCGGACGCATTCGTCGTCGAAGCGCAACCCTCCCCGGCTGAAGACCGCCCCCGGGCCGATGACCACGGTGTTGTCGAGACCGGTTCCCCGGATCAGCCCCTGCTTCAGAAGCGGGAGCGCTTCCCTATAGAAGCCGAAGGTCCGGGCCGGGGCCACTTCTCTGGAGAAAACTTCCGGGGTGATTTCCAGGTCCCGGAACTGGGCGTCGAGCAGCGGGTCGGCGAAAGCGATGGTGCAGGCGATCCGAAACCGGGGGGAGGGGAGGGCGGTGACGATCCCTCCCGGGGTTTCGACGACGACCGCCCGCCGCAGGGCCCGGAAGCGGCGCGGGGCCGCCAGTTCGCGGATCCCGGCCTCGTTGACCAGCCGCAGGAAGGGGAGGGCGCTTCCGTCGCCCATCGGCAGCTCCGGGCCGTTCATCTCCACCACCGCGTTATCGATCTCCAGTCCGGAAAGGACGGCCAGGAGGTGTTCCACCGTCTTCACTCCGCTCTCCGCCGGTCCGAGCGAGGTCCCCCGGATGGTTTGCGAGACCGCTTCCACCCGGGCCGGGATCTCACTGCTGCCGGGGAGGTCGCTGCGGAAAAGAACGATCCCCCGATCCGCCGCGGCCGGCCTGATCTCCAGTTCGGTGTCGAGACCGGTATGGACCCCGATACCCCGGCAGCGGACCGTCCGGGCCAGGGTTTTCTGGAGAGGAGGGTTATTATTCGCCATAGCCTTTTCCCGAAGAAAAGATTGAAGGGTTTATTCCCGATTCAGCTCGGCGATCACCCCGTCAGTTATCTCCCGTTCCGGGTTCTGGTAAAGCAGCACTTCCCCCCGGATGACAAAATCGTAACCCTCCCGGCGGGCGACTTTTTCCGCCGCCGCGGAGATCTCCTCCAGCAGTTTTCCCTGCCGGAGCATCGATTGCCGGGAGAGTTCCCGTTCCGCCTGTTCGATCATCGCGTTGACCGAGATCTTCTTCTTCAGGATCTCTTCCCGGCGGGCGGCCTTGGCCTGATCGCTCAGGAGGAGCATCTCGCCTTCCAGGCGCTCAATCTCGGCGATCACTTTCTCGACCTCGGCTTCCCGGTCAGCCTTCTCCTTCTCGAAGTCGGCCACCATCTCCTCGGCCCGCCCATATTCCTGCATTACCTCGGGGAGATCGATCCAGGCGATCCGGTCGGCCCCGGTCTCCGCCGCCTCCTCCGCGAAGCCGCCGCCCGCGAAAAGACTAAATACCATCACAAGAGTGAAAAATAATTTCATCGTCAACCTCCCAGGCTAATTATTTCCTGAATTTTGACTCCGCGGGACACGGACTGTAGTGTAGCACAGGCATTCTTTCCTGTGTCTTGGCCCGGCTATGCACAGGCGGGCCGCCTGTGCCACCGTTCACAGGCATTCCTGCTTGTGTCCTGGCCGGCTATGCACAGGCGGGCCGCCTGTGCCACCGTTCACAGGCATTCTTGCCTGTGCTACCATTCACAGGCCTTTGTCCTGGCCGCCTGTGCCACCGTTCACAGGCCTTTGTCCTGGCCGGTAGTGTCGCACAGGCATTCCTGCCTGTGGCTTGGTTGGCCATTCACAGGCGGGCCGCCTGTGCTACCGTTCACAGGCATTCCTGCTTGTGTCCTGGCCGCCTGTGCTACCGGTCAGAATGCGTAACCGATATTGAAATGGAACCTTCCCCCGGTGTCGTTCCAGCCGTCGGTGACCAGGGGCCAGCCGTAGTCGAGCTTGATCGGACCGATCGGGAGATAGAGCCGCAGCCCGATCCCCGCCCCGGAGTTGAGGGACTTGAACCAATCCCCGGAGAAGACCTGGTCTTCCAGTTCCCAGTCCTTGTCCGTCCAGACGTTGCCGACGTCGTAAAAGATCGCCCCCCGGACCATCTCGATGATCGGGAAGGTGTACTCGACCGAACCCATCATCATCGAGTCGCCCCCCACCGGCTCGTTGTTGGGCAGTCCGGTCCGGGGATCGATCCCCTGGGGTCCGACCTCCCGGTAGCGGAAGCCCCGGATGGTGTTGGCGCCGCCGAGGAAGAACCGCTCGTATACCGGGACGATCTCGGTGTCGCCGTAAGGCTGGACGGTCCCGGCCCGGAGGCGGAAACCGAGGATGTGGCCGGAAAAGATCGAGAGGTAGTAACTGCTGTTGAAAGTGGTCTTGATGAAGTCCTTGTCCCCGCCGAAGATCCCGCCGGCCACCTGGCTGGCCAGGGTGGCCCGCATCCCCCGGCTCGGGACCAGTAAGCTATCCCGGGTGTCCCGGGTGATCGAGGGCGTGAGGCTGCTGATCCAATTCTTCCCGGCTTCGCTCTGGATCGACCAGTCGGCGAAGTCGCTGACGTCGTAGATATCGACATTCTCCAGGTTATAGTTCAAGCCAACCTGGCTGAAGGCGGTGATTCGCCGGCGGAGACGGAGGTTGCCGCCCAGCCGCTTTTCATTGTAATCGTTCCAGAACCGGGTCCGGCGGTAGAGGTCGACCCCGAAGGAGAGGGGGATGCCGAAGAGCCAGGGTTCGACGAAGCTGATCTCGTAGTTCGACTTGCTGGATCCGAACTCGGCCCGGATCTTCATCTTCTGGCCGGCGCCCATAAACAGGGGCGGGTTGAAGAGGTCGAAATTTCCCTGCCCGATCTCGACGAAACCGATGAAGTCGTCCTCGGAACTGTAGCCGACCCCGAACATAAATTCCCCGGTCTTCTTCTCCTCCAGCCTGACTACCAGGTCCTTCTGATCGGGGACGGCGGTGGGGAGGGGCTCGATGCTGACCTGCTGGAAGAAGCCCAGGTTCTCCAGCCGCTGCCGGCTCCGCTGGACCTTGATCCCGTTGAAGATCTCCCCCGGCTTGACCAGCAGTTCCCGCCGGATTACCCGGTCGCGGGTGATCTGGTTGCCGACGATGTCGATCCGGTGGATGTAGGAGATCCGGTTCTCGGTGACCTGGTAGGTGATATCGATCTTCCCGGTCCGCGGATTGAGGATCTGGCGGGGGCTGACGGCGACGTCGATATAACCGCGTTCATAATAGAAATCCCTTAAGGTCCCGGCGTCGTTTCTCATCGCTTCCGGGGAGTAAGGGATCCCGTCGGTCAGTTTCAGCAAAGCATCAAGGTCGGCGGCGGGAAAGTTTTCGTTGCCGACCACCCGGGCCTCCCCGGCGTAATACCTTTCGCCCTCGCTGACGTCGATCTCGATCAACAAACCGGAACCGTTGTCGGAGACCTCAATTGCGCTGTCTATCACCTGGAAATCCAGGTAACCCTGGGAGCGGGCGTAGAGCGCGATTCTTTCCAGGTCGAGGTTGAACTCCTCCTCCGAAAACTTTCCCCGCCGGATGATGGAAAAGAGGGAATGGGGGCGGGTGGCCATCACCCCCCGCAGTTCACCGGCGGTGAGAACGTTCAGCCCGGAGAAGGAGATTTTCTTCACCCGGACCTGGTAGCCTT
>JAVCCZ010000236.1 GCA_030765265.1 Candidatus Erginobacter occultus | reverse complement strand
GTGGTCTGGAGGTAAAGGCAGAGCAGGGTCAGGAGAAATCCGAGGAGTATCACCGGCTCTATTATCCGCTTCAGACCGATCCCGCAAGCCCGCATCCCGGTGATCTCGTTATCGGCGGAGAGTCGCCCGAAGACCAGGATGGTGGAGGTCAGGATGGCCATCGGGATGGCGTACTCGAGGAGACTGATCACCAGAAAGCCGAAAAATCTCAGGATCAGGGCCGGGTCCATCCCCCGGAGGATGAGGTCGGCCACCTTGAGGAGGTTGCCCAGGCAAAGAATACCGGTCAGGACGAGAAGAGTGGCCAGAAAAGTCCCGGTAACGCTGAACAGTATGTAGCGGTGAATAATTTTCATCACGATGTCCGGAGGCAACCGGGAGTGGTGCCGGCCTTGGGTTTCCCGGAAGAACAGGCCCTGATCAATCGCCGCCGCCCGGCGGAGAGAAGACGATGTACAGATATCATATATCATCTTATCGTGCGGGGCAAAATTTATTCGCCCCCGGTCGTGGGTGCGGGCAAAAGAAAATATCCTTGAGAAACGGGTCTCCCTTCTCTATAGTGGCCACCATTGCGGCCCGACCCCCCGGGCGGTCGACCGAAATATTTCCCTGTAAATCCAGTTCCGTCCCATCGCGGCGGGAGGTCCGGATCAATGAACAAACCAGGTAAACGCGTGGTTAAGAGCAAGGCGTCCGAAAAGAGGACGAGTATAGCAATCCGTAACCTCTACCCGGAGATTGCCGGAGGCCGTTACCCGGTCAAGCGGGAAACCGACCGGCCCCTGGCAGTTACCGTGGATATCCGCGGCCTGGCCCGGGGACAGGTGAGACTGCTTTACCGAATGAGCAAACCGGAAACCACCCGCTGGTCATCGGTGTTGATGAAGAGGACCGGGGAAATCGGTTTCCGGGGAGAGATAACCCTGCCGGCCGCGGGGATCTATCAATATACAGTCGAGGTCCGGGTCCCCGGCCGCCGGCCGGTCCGCTACGGGCGCGATCTCGAGGTCTATGTCGAACCGCCCCGGGCCCGGTTCGCCGCCTGGTATGAGCTCTTCCCCCGGTCCCAGGGGAAGGTGAAAGGAAGGCACGGGACCTTCCGGGACACCGAGCGCCGTCTGCCCGAGATCAGGCGGATGGGTTTCAACGTTATCTATCTTCCCCCGATCCACCCGATCGGGAAGACCAACCGGAAGGGGAAGAACAACCGCCTGACCGCCCGTCCCGGAGAACCCGGGGTCCCCTGGTCGGTGGGGGACGAAACGGGGGGGCATACCGCCATCCACCCGGAACTGGGGACGATCGCCGACTTCCGCCGCTTTGTCCGGGCGGCCAAGCGGGCCGGGTTCGGGATCGCGCTGGATTTTACCAGCAACTGCTCCCCGGATCATCCCTGGGTTAAGGAACACCCCGGTTGGTTTTTTTACAACCCAGACGGAACCATCCGCTACGCCGAGAACCCGCCCAAGAAGTACGAGGATGTCTGCCCCCTGAATTTTTTCCCCGAAGAGCGCGAAGCGATGTGGGAGGAGGTGAAGAATATCTTCCTCTTCTGGGCCGCCAACGGGGTCGGGACCTTCCGGGTCGACAACCCCCACACCAAGCCCGACGAGTTCTGGGAATGGCTGATCCGGGAGGTAAAGCAGGTTCACCCGGAGACGGTCTTCCTGGCCGAGGCTTTCACCGATTACGACAAGCTGGAGAACCTGGCCCGGGCCGGTTTCTCCCAGTCCTACAGCTACTTCACCTGGCGCAACGGCAAGAACGAGCTGATCGAGTATTTTCTCAAGCTGACCGGGACCTATCTCAAGGAATTCTTGCGGGTCAACTGTTTCGTCAACACCCCGGATATCCTCTCCGAGATTCTCCAGAAAGGCGGGAAGCCGGCCTTCAAGCAGAG
Organism: Candidatus Erginobacter occultus; assembly: GCA_030765265.1. Classification (GTDB taxonomy): domain Bacteria; phylum Auribacterota; class Erginobacteria; order Erginobacterales; family Erginobacteraceae; genus Erginobacter; species Erginobacter occultus. The sequence continues at coordinate 764 of JAVCCZ010000236.1, read as the reverse complement.
GATCTCCCTGGCCGCCACCATCTCCCCCCTCTACGGGATGTACAGCGGCTACGAACTGCTGGAGAACGCGCCCCTGGTCGCGGGGAAGGAGACCTACCTCGACTCGGAAAAGTACCAGATCAAGGTTCGGAACTGGAATAAGCCGGGGAATATTAAAGGTTACATCGCGAAACTGAACCGGATCCGGGGACAAAACCCGGCCCTGCAGTACTACGACAACCTCCGCTTTTTCAGTTCCACCGACGACGCGATCCTGTTTTACGGCAAAGTCTCCCCGGACGGGAAGAACCGGATTTTAACCGCGATCAATCTTGACCCCTTTGCCCCCCACACCGGAAGGGTCACGATCCCGGTGGAGTTGTTTGGGATCTCTTCCGATGAGAAATACCCGGTCCGGGAGCTGATTACCGGGAAACGGACTGCCTGGCGGGGTCGGGAACAGTACGTCACCCTGGATCCCGGGAAAAACCCGGCCGCGATCTGGAGGATTTGAATAAATCGGCTCGCTTCTCCCGCCGATTTGTGCAGTATTGTCTCCCGGGGCGGCGAATTCGATGCTGCCCCCGATTCCGATACCGCCGCCGCCGCCGGCAATCTCAATCAAAGTTAAGAGAAGAGGAGGAAGAATATGAAGGTCACCTTTATCACCCGGGAATATCCGCCCAATGTTTACGGAGGCGCCGGCGTCCACATCCGGGAGCTCTCCCGCTGCCTGTCCAAGATGATGGAAGTCGATGTCCGTTGTTTCGGCGAGCAGAAGATCC
>JAVCCZ010000113.1 GCA_030765265.1 Candidatus Erginobacter occultus | reverse complement strand
ATATCCCCTATATTTCCGAATCCCCTCCCAATGACAATAGCATTATTAGCTTCCGCCTTAACGAATTGCCCTATGGCAACAGAATTTGTGGCTGTCGCAAAACCATACCACCCACCTAAACAAACCGAATAATCACCACTTGCAAAAGAATACAATCCTCCAGCTAATGAGCCTCCACCTGAGGCACTCACATTAGACCCAAAAGCTGCTGCACTATTTCCAGTAGCTGAAGAATCAATACCAACCGATATAGAGCAATAACCTGGGGTCCAGTCCCAACCGGTATCTGAAGGATATTTATTCACTCTGAGCGCGGTCCTATAGTGATCCCAAACCAATCTCCCGTCACCCTGATCCCAAGCACTATAGAATGTAACATTATGGCCGACGCCATTCGGCCAATCGGGAGACGGGTCATATAAATATGATCTGCCTACTTCAAATCCAGAATTTTGAGTGTTATATCCTACCTTGACGATGCCGCTCGTGTCATCTACCTGGAAAATATCCGGATTATAAGTACGTCTGGTTCCCCCTCCAATTAAAGGCATATCACCTTCTTTCCCAAAATAAACTCGACTGACATTCCTGACCGCCCAGAGACCCGTAGCCGGACGGAATACGGCAATATTCGTTGTGCCATCTCCGTCGTAATCACCCGGCGTAGGGGTATCTCCTTCTTTCCCATAATACCATCGAGTCACGCCACGAACAGCCCATAACCCGGTAGTCGGACGGAAGATTGCTATATCGTCCGTTTCGTCGCCGCTGAAGTCGGCCGCCCATATATTAAACCAACTTAAAGATAAGATAATCAGAGTTAGAGCAATTCTCATATGATAGCCCCTGATTTGGTAGGTTGCTGATAAAGAGATCACATCTTTCAAACTCGCTGATTTTACGGCGATTCGGTATGTAGTGTAATCGCCGGATCTCCGAATAAATTCTGATTATAATGAGGGCAAGAATTGTAGCTACTTCTTCCAATATTGTCGAACTTGGAATCGGCCAACATTTGGCCCAGAGTGTTAATATTTTCACCTATCATAGCGTCCCAAAATTCCCGGTTATAGTGAGAATGCACGCCTTGCAAACCTTTCGACGAATTAGCCACAGCCGCGAAGCATCCAAACGGTGTTTCCATACTTCTCAACAAAAGGTGCTCCGGACCTTCCATATTATCTTTAAATTGACCAGCGTCACAACCTTGCGTGTAAGCGAAAAATGGTTCATCCGGATTTGAAAATATCTGCCAAGCCTTTCCATGCATACCTATAGCTGTGCTATGACCGATATGGTTGATGAGATGCGCCCCAGCATTGATATTGTTTAGCATCTCTGTGTTATAATTGTAGGTCGAATCGCCATAGGGGCAATAATAAGTAAGTACATTAAAATAACTATTAGTAACGAAACCCTGGGTAGTATAGCTACCAGAATATCCATAGTGTAATTGACCGCATTCGACGACTACTTCCGCTGTCATACTTGCATAATCTGCCCAGGGAGCCAATAAATAAACATCTTCTAAGTATCCAGATGTGGCATTTTCATAGGTTACTGTTTTCTGAATTAGATTTGAAGCCTGCTGAGGCAGATCCGGACGAACAAGCATCCTTCCTATATATACTTCATAACCTTTATCGATTTCCGGATCATCCACTCCGGGTTCAGCATACCTCCCATCAGCGTTATAGTCAAATGTTACATCGTCCATACATCCATAATACATATCGGCAGGGAATTCACAAAATTCTGGACATCCGCACCAGGTATAAAAAAGCCGGGGAGGGATAACTGCACTATTACCACCCAGTAGAACATATTCGGTTCCCCAATAATAGTAAGCATCATAAACGAATTCCCTAATCTTTGTCTGGAGATCGACTCCTGCGTCCGGCCTGATGCCGTCGTATTCGTTATCTATCTCTTCTACCGTAATAATGCCTCCTCTCATACCCTGAGCCAGCCGGTAAAATATCAGGGTCTGGAAATTGGGATAAACCTCGGCATTCTTAAAAGCCTCATTCGTTATGATTATATATGGTACCGAATCTTCAGATGAGCCGGCAGGCGGAAATACCGGTGCGACATACTCGGGAGTAGGCGAAACTGATGCTGTTGGAATTGGAGTAATTGTAGGCTTTGGAGTGGGGGTTATTCGGATCCCCCTTATTTCTATATCATCGATGTTCCATCCGGAAGCCGGAACCCATTCATTGGTCGGCCCCATCCCCCAGCGTATATACAACAGAGAGTGACCATTTGTAATGCCTGATAAATCATAGTCAACCTGATGCCATTGCGAATCCATTGTCCAAGCATCACCCGGATTTTCCCAAATAGCTATCCAGGACGAACCGTCTGTGGAGACTTGAATGGAAGCGTGATCATATAAATTGCGTTCGATATTAAGCCAGCGCCAAAATTTCAAGTGGATATTGGTCCTGCCTGAACAATTCAGTGGTGAAGTCGTAAGATAATATGAGCAAGGCATACTATTTGTAAAATCCCCTTCAAGATTATATCCATAAACATAATCTCCGGTATATCCGCTGCTTGGATCGGGATTTCCAAATTCATCTCCCCCTTCACCAGTCGGCTGTCCAAAGGCCCAATCGCCTTCCACGCTCCAGCCGGGATTTAAATTTAAGGAAAAACTATAAATAAGATCCGAAGGAGTAACTGTAGGGATCGGAGTAGGTGACAGGGTTGGGATAACCGACGGAGTGGGTGCCATAATCGGGGTTGGCGAGGGAATGGGGGATGAGCCGCAGTCAACTTCCGTGGGATCGGTCCCCGCGGTGTATTCCTCGAGATTGGTGCAACCGTCGCCATCGGGGTTATCCTGGGGGCACTGGCTTAGGTCTCCGAAATATTGCTCTTCCCACCAGTCCGGCAGACCGTCGCAGTCAGAGTCGATCCCCCGGTAGAGCATCGGCATCGGCATATCGTGCGCCTTCCCGAAATAGGTCCGGGTATGGTTCCGGATCGACCAGAGGCCGCTTGCGGGGCGGAATATACCGACGTTCTTTTGTGACGCCCATTTTGCCGCCACCGGGAGATCTCCCAGAGTCCCGTAATATATCCTGGGGAATAGCCGGACGGCCCAGAGGCCGCTTCTCTGCCGGAATATCGCCTGGATATCACCGGATCCCGGACAGGATTTCGGCACCGGCATATCCAGCGCCCGCCCGAAATACACCCGGGTATGACCCCTGACCGCCCAGAGGCCGGTCGACGGCCGAAAGATCGCGATGGTCTCTCTGGAAGTGGGAGGGTACTCCGCCGGCACGGGGATATCGCCGGAAGTCCCAAAATATATTCGGGTCAGATTCCGGATCGCCCACAGGCCGGTCGACGGCCGGAAGGTACCGATATCGTCGGTGCCGTCCCCATTATACTCGGCGGAGACCGGCAGATCATTCTGATTCCCGAAGTACACCCGGGTCAGGTTCCTAACCGCCCAAAGTCCGCCGGCAGGCCGGAAGATGGTAATATCCGTGGTGCCGTCCCCATCGTAATCCCCCGGCTGGGGGATATCCCCGGAAGTCCCGAAATACACCCGGGTCAGGTTCTTCACCGCCCAGAGCCCGGTCGCCGGCCGGAAGATCGCGATATCCGGGCTCCCGTCCCCGTTGAAGTCTCCGCTCCGGATCGGGAAATTCCGGATAGCGGCATCCGGGACGGAGAGGGGCACGGAGTCCGGGTCCAGGGGGTCGTACCCGTGCCAGATCTCGTCCCAGTCAGCGACTCCGTCGCCATCGGTATCGGGGTTGAGGGCAGCGGTCCCCAGACTTGCTTCCTCATAGTTGGTCAGGCCATCGCCGTCGGGATCCTGCCCCGAGAATGAGGATGCCTTGACCGGCGCCACCTCCGCCCAATCGCTCTTGTGGTTGGTGTCGTAACCGACGATCCTCCGCCGGAGGGCCCGGCCGGGGGGAACGTCGGGGATCAGCTCGTCCGCCGTGGCCGGATCGGCGGCGTCCCCGGGGAGGTTGTTGCTGTTGGGACTCCCCCAGAGGACGGTGTCGATCGCGATCGCCGGCCCCTCCCCTTTCGGGCCGGTCAGCCTCACCCCGTCTGCGGGGCTTTCTTTTCCGTAATAGTAGGCGTCGGGGTCGTTCTGGTCCGCATTCTGCAGGTCCAGCCAGGAGATCAGGTCGGGGGGGTTCCCGTTCATATCTACCGCGTCCTCCTCCCCGACCAGGAAGAAGCAGCCGGCGGGGATGACGGTGCCGGCGGGGAAGGTCAGGTTCCGCCTGAAGGAGGGCCCGGCGGACTCGACCCGGAAGTAACTGATGTCGACGTCATAGAATTCCGGATTATAGAAGGTAAGGTACTCCATCCGGTCGTCGCTGCCCGGATTATCGTAATAGACCTCGTTGATCACCACCCCGGGACGGGAGGCGGGGGCGGCGGGGTCGGTCCCGTAAGTCACCTCCCAGCCGTCGGGATAGCCGTCGAAATCGCTGTCCGGGTTGGTGGGCGAGGTCCCATAGACATAAACCTCCTCGCCGTCAAGGAGGCCGTCGCCGTCGGTATCGGGCTTGCGGGGGTTGCTGGAGTAAGTGTTTACCTCCAGTCCGTCCCAGAGTCCGTCGCCGTCGGTGTCCGGGTCGCGGGGGTCGGTCTCGTTGGGGCCGATCCCCAGATAGCCGCTCCGCATCTCCTCCCCATCGAGCAGCCCGTCGCCGTCGCTGTCGGGGTTCTGGGGGTTGCTTCCAATGTGATTCTCGATCACATCGAGCAACCCGTCGCCGTCGCTGTCGAGCAGCGGGCCCCGGGCGGTCGGGGTCGGATCGGTCAGGGTCTTCCAGTCGCTCAAGTAGTTGCTGTCGTAACCCGCCGTCACCCGGCTGATGCTGTAACCGGAAGGGACGTCCGGGTAAAACCCGTCGACCGCCGCCCCGTCCGTCTCCAGGTTATTGGCGTTGCCCAACTCGCCGTCGTTGTAAAGGAGGCAGTCGTAGATGAACGCTCTATTGCCGCTGATCAGGCGAACGCCGACCACCGACTTGGTGAAGCTGTGCCACTGGCCGTCGTAGTAGGCGTCATAGTTGCCGTTGGGGAGGGCGAGGCCGGCCACCAGGTCGGGGGTAACCCCGCAGGTCTCCCCCTCGGCGATCAGGAGATAGGAATAGGCGGGGATAATGGTCCGGGGCTCGATGACATAGGTGGTCTTCCAGCGGGGCCCGGCGGTCTGAAGTAACATATACCCAATATATGCCGGATCGGGGCCGTTATTGTAAAGTTCAACGAACTCCCGGTTCTCCGCGGTCTTGTCGTCTCCGGGGGGATCGTAGAAGACCTCGTTGATCACCACCCCGGCCCGGAGGCAGGGGAGAAGAAGGGTCAGGGCCATCACGACCGTGATAATGAACCGTTTTTTCATCTCTTGGCTCCCCGCTCCGGATAATGGACGCTTATTCCCGCAACCGGTTGGTAACCTTTTCCCGCCAACTCCCCACCATCGTCGGGCCGATACCCTTGACCCGCCGGCAGAGATCCTCCAGGGAGGTAAAATACCCGTTCTCTTCCCGCTCGACGATTATCCGCTCGGCCAGCTTCGGGCCGACCTTGTAGAGGCTCTCCAGTTCCGCTTGACCGGCTTCGTTGATATCGAACCGGTCGGCTGGCTTCTCTTCTTCCGCCTGGCGGGGCAGGGTTACGTAGGGACCCCAGCGTTCGATCATCTTCTCCCCCACCCCGCTGACCCTTCGCGAGAGATCGCTCAAGGATATGAACTTGCCGTTCGCTTCCCGCTCCCCCACCATCCGCCCGGCCAGGGTCGGGCCGACCTTGTAGAGGAGCTGGATTTCCTCGGCCGGGGCGGTATTGAGATCGAGCCTTATCTCCCCCCGGGCCAGGGCCAGCTCGAGCTTGCGCAGCTCCGCCGTTCGCTCCTCCGAGTTGATTCCGGACCCGCTGTAGACAAGGGAGGAGACCTCCGCCCACCGGCTCAGCATCACCGGTCCTACCCCCTTGACCCGTTCCCCCAGGTCATCAAGCGACTTAAAGTCTCCGTTGGCCTGACGTTCCTCGATTATCCGTTGGGCCAAAACCGGACCGACACGATAGAGTTGTTGCAGTTCCGCCGACGAGGCCCGGTTGATGTCGATGTAGCCCTGGGCCCGGATGGCGCCGGGAAGACAGGCAAAACCGAGAAACAGGATCAGGACCGGGACCAGCGAGTTTATGGTTTTCATAAGACGCTACCTCCCGCATAGGCGTGAATATTGACGGACAATAAAAAACCCGGATAGGAAAACCCCATCCGGGTGGTAACTACTTGATGTGCTATTACTAAGAGAGAGAAAGAGAGAGAGAGAGAGAGAGAGAGAGAATTTTATTGCTTGACATATTCTCCTCCAGTTAAAGGCTATCCCACTATAGCCCGTCCTCCCCCTGTCGGCAAGGATTATTTTCCATTTTTTCCATTTTAGATTATACCGAAAATCCCAGTCCCGTAAACTGGGGGCAGGGGGAGGGATACGGAATACCCCATATTATCGGTAGGCATCTTTCCGGTCGCCGAGCGAGACCAGGGCGACGACCCGCTCTTCTCGCGAGACAATATAGAATATCCGGAAGCGGCCGATCCGGTAACGCCAGGTATCCGAGGTAGGGGCACGGTATGCCGTGCCCCTACACGCAACCACAAACAACCTATTATATGGCTCCGCTTGATTCCGGCAATTAGAGGAGGGCGGGGGTCCAGGGGAGGTTGGGGTCGTCATCGGCGGCGAGACCGGTCGTGAGCTCCCCTCCCCTTTCCAGCTGCCGGCCGGCCAGGCCGGCGATCATCGCGGCGTTGTCGGAACAGAGCGCCAGCGGCGCGATCAGGACCCGGGCGGAGGACAGTTCCGGCGCCTCCGAGACCCGGCGGCGGAGTTCGCTGTTGCCGGCCACGCCCCCCCCGATGACCACGGTCCGGGGGGAGACGGCGCCCGCCGCGGCGGTGAGCTTGGCAACCAGGACGTCGACCGCCGCCCGCTGGAAACCGGCGGCGATATCGGCGGCAGGGATCTCTTCTCCATCGGCCTTCAGACGCTCGACCAGGTAGCGGACGGCGGTCTTGACCCCGGAGAAGCTGAAGTCGAGGTCGCCGCTGCGGATCATCCCCCGCGGAAGGTCGAATCGTTCGGAGTCGCCCTCGCGGGCGGCCCGGTCGACCGCCGGGCCGCCGGGGAAACCGAGGCCGAGCAGGGCGGCGACCTTGTCGAAGGCCTCCCCGGCGGCGTCGTCGCGGGTGGAGCCGACGATCTCGGCCTCGTCCCAGGAACGGGCGGAGACCAGCAGGGTGTGGCCGCCGGAGACGATCAGCCCGACCAGCGGGAACTCGAACTCCTCCCCGGCCAGGATCGGGGCATAGAGGTGGGCCTTGAGATGGTTGACCCCGATCGCCGGCACCGACCAGCTGTAGGCGAGGGCCTTGGCCAGGGAAACGCCGACCAAAAGCGAACCGATCAGCCCGGGGCCGATGGTATAGGCAATCGCGGAGACCGACTCCTTCTCCGCCCCCGTCCTCTCGAGGGCTTCCCGCACCAGCGGGGCCAGGACCCGCAGGTGGGCCCGGCTGGCCACTTCCGGGACCACCCCGCCGAACTGCCGGTGGAGGTCGATCTGGGTGGCGACCAGGTTGACCAGGATCTTCTTCCCGTCCTCGACCAGGGCGACCGACGTCTCGTCGCAACTTGTCTCGATTCCCAAAATCAACATAATTGCCGCTCTTCCAGAATATAATCGCTGTCGCTATCGCTATCGAACGGAACAACAGGACTTCGATAGCGATCCCGATAGCGATCCCGATAGCGATTGATAGCGTATATGTTATTCTTTACCGTCTGTGGATGATGGGGTATACTATACTTTAATTTGATAATTTTACTATTTTTTCCACTGACAAATGGGGAATTGGAGAAGACTTATGAAAAGAACCTTGATCGGCCTGATGCTGCTGGTGCTGGGTGCGGGACCGCTCTTCGGCGTGGCGGAGACGGAACTGCCGGTGACCCGGGTGGTCTACTTCATATCCGGGGTCGGGTATTTCGAACACCGGGGGACGATCGCCGGGGAGACCGAGGTCCGGCTGCGGTTCTCGGCCGACCAGATGAACGATATCCTGAAATCCCTGGTCGTGCTCGACTCCGGCGGCGGGGAGATCGCCACCGCCGGCTATCCCTCCCGGGAGCCGCTGGAGCGGGCGTTGAAGAACTTCGGGGTCGATATCTCCGACGATCCGACCCCGGGGGAACTCCTGGGAAGGCTGCGGGGGACTGAGATCGTGATCGAAGCCCCGGAGAAGATGGAGGGGAAGATCCTGACCGTGGAGACCCGGAGCGAGCAGGTCGTCCCGACCCGGACGCTGATCGAGAAGGAGTACCTCTCGCTCCTCACCCCGGAGGGGATCCGAACCGTGGGCCTGGAGGCGATCTCCAGCCTGGCCCTGGCCGACGGGAAACTTAACGCGGAACTGAACCGGGCCCTGACCCTGCTGGCCGAGAACCGCGACACCGATCGCAAACCCTTCTCGATTTATTTTCGCGGGAAAGGGGAACGCGCCGTCCGGGTCGGCTATATCACTGAGACCCCGGTCTGGAAGGCGAGCTACCGGCTGGTCCTGGACGGGCGGGAGGAAAAGACCGCCCTCCTCCAGGGCTGGGCGATCGTCGAGAATACCGGCGACCTGGACTGGGAAGATGTCGAACTGAGCCTGGTCTCCGGGCGGCCGATCTCCTTCATCCAGGATCTCTACACCCCGCTCTACCTCTCCCGGCCGGTCGTCGAGCCCGAACTCTACTCCTCGCTGACTCCCCGGCGCTACGACGAGGGGATCGCCGAGGAGATGGAAGCCGCCCCGGCGGCGCCGATGCTGATGATGAAGAGCGCCCAGAGATCCAGAGCGATGGGCAGGGGTGATGCCGGTTTCGCCCTGGCCGAGGAGGCAGCCCCGGAAGAGTTGCGCGACTCGATGGCGGATCTCCATACAGGGGCGGCGGGGGCCGAAGTCGGGGAACTATTCTCCTACCGGGTCGAGCGGCCGGTCAGCCTTTCCCGGGGGGAATCGGCGCTCCTGCCGATCATCAACGGACCGATCGCGGCCGAGAAGGTCTCGATCTACAACGCCTCCGTCCTCGCCCGGAACCCCCTCAACGGGGTCTTCCTGAAGAACGACACCGGCTCCACCCTCTCGGCGGGTCCGGTCACCGTCTATGACGACAGCTCCTACGGCGGGGACGGTCAGATCGGCAACCTCTCCCCGGGGGCGGAGCGGCTTTTGAGCTACGCGATCGACCTCAAGCTGACCGTGGACTCCTCCCGGGAACAGTCCCGAACCATCGATACCGCGAAGATCAGCCGGGGGAACCTGGAGATCGCCCGGAAGACCCGCTACCAGCAGATTTACCGGGTGAAGAACTCCTCCGACCGGGAACGGACTCTGATCGTTGAGCACCCCCGGCGGAGGAACCTGGAACTGGTCGAACCGGCCAAACCGCTGGAGGAGACCGAGGACCTCTACCGGTTCCGGGTGGCGGCGGACGGCGACGTTATCACCGCCTTCACGGTCCGGGAGGAGGAGACCACCCGGCAGACGCTGGTGATTCTCCCTCTCAACGTCGGAGAACTTATCCGTTACTCCGAGAACGGGGAGATTCCCCGGAAGGTCCGCGACGCCCTGGCCGAGGCGGCCCGGAGGAAGAACCTTCTCACCCAGGCCGAGCGGGAGCTGAAGAGCCGGGAACGGCAGCGGGCGACGCTGCGGAAAGAGCAGGAACACACCCGGAAAAATATGGAAGCGGTGGCCGCCGGTTCCCCCGCTTACAACCGCTTCGAGAAGAAGCTGCTGGAACTGGAGACCCGGATCGAGAACCTCCAGGGAGAGATCGCCCGGCAGGAGGAACTGGTCGAACGGCTGATGAAAGAGCTGGCCGATTACATCGGTTCCCTGGATATCGGCTGATGCTATCGAAAGCGATTATCTTCGACCTCGACGGGACCCTCCTCAACACCCTGGAGGATATCGCCGACTCCCTCAACCGGGTCTTTGTCAATGACGGGCTCACCCCCCACCCGGTCGAATCCTACCGGTATTTCGTCGGGAGCGGGGCGGAAGAGTTGGCCTGGAGAGCCCTCCCGGAGGCGGAACGGTCCCCGGAGAGGATCGCCGGGCTGGTCGCCGGATTCCAGGCCGAATACCGGGCGGGTTGGAACATCAAGACCCGGCCCTACCCGGAGATAGAAGAGATGCTTGGGCGGCTGAGAAAGAACGGTATCCCGGCCGCCGTCCTCTCCAACAAGCCCCAGGAGTTCACCCGGCTGGCGGTCGATGAGTATTTCCCCGGGTATCCCTTTGCCGCCGTGATCGGCCAGCGCGACGGGGCCCCGCTCAAGCCCGATCCGGCGGGGGCGGAAGAGATCGGGCGGACCTTCGGGCTGGCGGCCGGGGAGATTCTCTTTCTCGGGGATACCGGGGTGGATATGGAGACCGCCCGCCGGGCCGGGAATTTCCCGGTCGGCGTGAGCTGGGGGTTCCGCCCGGTCGAGGAACTGAAAAAGAGCGGGGCCGAGAAGATTATCGACCGGCCGGAGGAGATTTTCGTCCTGCTGAAGTTTCCCGCAGAGGGAACTTCCCGATCGACGAACTGATCTTCGTCAGACATCAATAACCCTAAAACATTTATTACCTAAAAAAGGAGAATATATTCCAATGGACTTAAAAAACTGGCAACAGAACCGCCTGGCGGTCCTGATCGACGCCGACAACGCCTCCCACTCGATCATCGAACCGCTGCTGGCCGAGACCGCCAAGTACGGGGTGGCGACGGTAAAACGAATTTACGGGGACTGGACCTCGACCAGCTTAAGCGGCTGGAAGAAGGTCCTGGCCGGATTCGCCATCCACCCGATCCAGCAGTTCCGCCATACCGTGGGGAAGAACGCCACCGACAGCGCGATGATCATCGACGCGATGGACCTGCTCTACACCAAGCGGTTTGACGGCTTCTGCATCGTCTCCAGCGACAGCGACTTCACCCGGCTCGCCTCCCGGATCCGGGAGGAAGGGGTGATCGTTTACGGTTTCGGGGAGAGGAAGACCCCGGACTCCTTCGTCAGCGCCTGCGACAAGTTCATCTACACCGAGATCCTTCGCGGGGATAAGCCCAGCCCCCGGAAGTCGGGAAGATCATCGACCGGCGGGCGATCCCGGAAAGAAGAACTTCCGCTGAACAAGAACACCAAGCTGATCTCGCTGTTGAACGACGCCATCGAGGCGGTGGCCGACGATGACGGCTGGGCCCGACTGGGAACGGTGGGATCGAAGATAACCAACCAGTACCCTTCCTTCGACTCCCGGAATTACGGCTTCGCGAAACTGAGTTCCCTGGTCCGGGCGATCGATCTCTTCGAGGTCTCCTCCCGGCAGGCCGGTTCCGACCCCAAGCAGAAAGCAATCTTTATCCGCCGGAGGTAACGATGAAATGGTCCGCGCAGCTTCTTGGCGCCCTGGCGGCCGCGGCGATCTTCCTCTCCCCCGCCGGCGGCGAAACGGAAAAACTTCAGGCAATCGAACTGATGCCCCCGGAACGGGCGGGTGGTAAGCCCTTAATGGCCGCCCTCCAGGAACGTTCTTCCCGCCGGGAGTTCAGCGGCAAGAAACTCCCCGCCCAGACGCTTTCCAACCTGCTCTGGGCGGCCTTCGGGGTCAACCGGTCGGAGAGCGGGAAGAGAACCGCCCCCTCGGCCCGGAATATGAAGGAGATCGATATTTACGTCGCCCTTCCCGAAGGCCTTTTCCTCTATGACGGAGGAGCCCACATCCTGCGCCCGGTACTGAAGGAAGATATCCGGGAGTTCACCGGGGAGCAGGCCTTTACCCAACAGGCTCCGGTCAACCTGATCTACGTGGCCAATCGGGGACGGATGGGTTCGCTGGACGACGGGCAGAAGGATTTCTACTCGGCCGTCGATACCGGTTTCATCAGCCAGAACGTCTACCTCTTCTGCTCCTCGGAAGGACTGGCCACGGTCGTCCTCGGCTGGGTCGACAAGCCGGCTCTGGAGAAGAAGATGGGACTGCGGGAAGACCAGAAGGTTATCCTGACCCAGCCGGTGGGGTATCCGGAATAAACCGGGGGGGCTGAATCGAGCAGGCTCTATCCGGATTTCTCAAATAATCTGGAGAATCTCAGTGAATAAAAATGGAAGCACTATGTGTCGCCCCCTGCGGGGGCTCTTCATTTTTATTATGCATTATCGTCCCACGGGCTTGCGCCCGTGGCTAGAGAATGTATCGCCCCCTGCGGGGGCTTGAGAAAGATTGTTGAATATCTGTTCCCACGGGCTTGCGCCCGTGGCTAATTATGTATCACCCCCTGCGGGGGTTTTAAAGCAGCGTTCATATAAGCCCGCGCAGCGGGCGATACTTTTTTAGCCACGGGCGCAAGCCCGTGGACCTTAATCGACAAAACAAACTTCATTAGCCCCCGCAGGGGGCGACACAATCCGGATTCTGCCGATTTAAAATTTCGGATACAACCAACAATCAGTCCGTGCCCTGAGCGTCGAGCAGGTCGGAGACCGGGACCAGGCGGAGATTATCTTCGGCCAGGGAGGGAAGTTCACGGGCCAGGATTTCCAGGGTCAAGGGGCGGTCGTGGCCGATCGCAATCGCCAATCCCCGCCGGAGAGCCTTCTGCTTGAGCTGCTCCAATTGACCGAGGATGAACTCCTCGCTCTTCTCGTGGTCGAGGAAGACGTCCCGGGAGAGATACCGCACTCCGGCCGCGGCCGCCGCCGAACCGGTGGCCGTCCCCGGGGCGGTCAGGCTGTCGATAAAGAATAATCCCCTCCCCTTCAGCTCCTCCATCAAAACGGCCATCGAATCCGGGTCGGTGGTGAAGGCGGAGCCCATATGATTATTGACCCCGACCGCGTGGGGCAGCCCCCGGATGTTTTCGGCGAATTCCCGAGCCAGTTGATCGGCCGCCAGCCCACGGGTGAGTTTCCCCGGACCGGGGTCGAGTCCGGAATTGATTCCTTCCATCGGGCAATGGAGGATCACCTCGAATCCGTGTTCGGCGGCCAGGCGGTCGACGGCGGCGGTGGAACGCAGACGGGGGAGGACCGCCAGGGTCAGGGGATAGTCAATGCCGAAGAGGTGCTCCCGGTTGCGGAGGGAATTGCCGCAGTCGTCGATAATGATCGCCACCAGCCCGTCGACCTCGGCCGTCAGACGGACCCGGTAGGTCAAAGTCTCGTCAACCTCGACCTCAACCTCCCAGGTCTCGCCTCCCGGGACGGGATATTTGGTTACCTGGAAGTCCCGGTATCCGGCCTGTTCGAGTTGGTCGGTCAGGATCGGGCCCAGGCGGGGGAAATAGGCCAGGGACGAGAGGGGGACCGCCCGGGTCAGCAAACGGACGCCTTCCGGGACGGGGCGGACTGCCTCCCGAAGGGGCCACTCCTCCCGGGGGGAAACCAGGTCGCCCAGGGAGGCGGCCATAGCTTGATCGATCTCGTCCAGGAAAGAAAGCTCCTCCGCCTCCGGCCAAACACCGGGGGAAGGCGGAGGTACTTCGGGGCCGCGAGCGCAGCCAGCCAGGAAAGCCGAGAGCAGGCAGAGAACCGCGATCGGTCTCTTCATCCGCAAGACCCGCCTCAGCTATCCAACCCGGCTTCCGCCGAAAAAAGCTGCTGGATCAGGATCCCCTTCAGGATATCGACGGCTGATTGGAGCTGGGGATCAAACTCTTCCTCCGGGGAGGCGATCTCTTCATCGGGAGAAGAATCATTGTAATACTCTTCCAGCTGAAGCTCTTCATCTTCAGCCGCATTCTCCTCCAGTTCTTCCAGCTCCCGGTACCTTCGGAGAAAAAAGTTCTTTTTCTCCTCCGCCGTCATCTCCACCGCCACGTCCGGCGCGATCCCGTTGTCCTGGATCACCCGATGAGCGGCAGTGTAGTAGCGACCGGTAGTCAGCCGGATCCCCACCGTGTTATCCATAAGGGGGAGTACGCTCTGGACCGAACCTTTTCCGAAAGTGTTGGCCCCGACCAGGACCGCCCGGTAGTTGTCCCGCAGCGCCCCGGCCACGATCTCCGATCCGCTGGCGCTGCCCTCGTTGATCAGGATCGCCAGAGGAGTATCGAGATCGGGCGCCCGGCCGCTGGCCCGGGCCGCCATCTCAACCTGGTCGTCCCGTCCCCGGGTCTCCACGATCAACTGTCCCTTTTTCAAGAACCGGTCGGCGACCCCGATTGCCGAGGTCAGCAACCCGCCCGGGTTCCAGCGGAGATCGAGGACCAGGGCCTCCATCCCCTCCTCTTCCAGTCCCTGGAAGGCCCGGTCGAAATCGGCGACGGTCTTCTCCTGGAACTGGGTAATCCGGATATACCCGATCCGGTCGTTGAGCATCCGGGCGTCCTTGACGCTCTCGATCTTGACGATCGCCCGGACGATGGTGAATTCCAGCAGCTCGGCTTCCCCGATCCGCATTACGGTTATTGAAACCGGGGTCCCCGGCTTGCCCCGCAGTTTTTTCACCGCCTCGAAGAGAGAGATATCCTTGGTCGTCTCCCCCTCGATCTGGACGATCCGGTCTCCGGGGTGGATACCGGCCCGGATGGCCGGGGTATCCTCGATCGGGCTGATCACGGTCAGGATCCCGTCCCGGAGGGTAATCTCGATCCCCAACCCCCCAAACTCACCCTTGGTCTCCACCTGCATCTCCCGGTAGATATCGGGCTCCATAAACTGGCTGTAGTCGTCGAGCGAGCTCAACATCCCCTGCAGCGCCCCCTCGATCAGCTTCTGCCGGTCGACCCGGTCGACGTACTTCTGATTGACGATCTCCATCACCAGGGTGAAGAGATCGAGGTTTTCATAAACCGAACGGTGCGGTTCTTCCTCCACGATCTCCGCCGGAAGGGCAGCGTCCGGCTCAGCCTGTGCGGCAGTTACCGGAATCAAAATACCGGGGAGCAGGAAGAAGAGGATCATCAGCTTTCGTAAAACCTTATTCATCTGTAATTCCTCCTTTCGAGATCAGTAAACAGTAAGCAGTGAGCAGTAAGCAGTGACAGAATCGCTACTCCAATTCCAAACCCTGGAAATATTCAATCGTCTCCCGCAAGCCGGTCTCCAGCTCCACCCGGGGTTCCCAGCCCAGGACCGCTTTGGCCTTGGAGATATCCGGCTGACGGATCTTGGGGTCGTCGACCGGGAGGGCGCGATGCTCGATCGAACTGGAACTCCCGGTTAAGCGGATAATCAACTCCGCGAACTGGAGAACCGTCATCTCCCGGGGGTTGCCGATATTCACCGGTCCGTTCTCCCCGGAGAGGGCGAGTTGGTAGATGCCCGCGATCAGGTCGGCGACGTAACAGAAACTCCGGGTCTGGGAGCCGTCGCCGAAGACGGTCAGGGGGCGGCCGGCGAGGGCCTGGCCGATAAAAGCCGGTACCACCCGGCCGTCCCGGGCCCGCATCCGGGGACCGAAGGTGTTGAAGATCCTCACGATCCGGGTATCGACCCCGTGAAATCGGTGGTAGGCCATTGTCAGTGCCTCGGCGAAGCGTTTCGCCTCGTCGTAAACCCCCCGGGGCCCGATCGGGTTGACGTTGCCCCAGTAATCCTCTTTCTGGGGATGGACCAGCGGGTCGCCGTAAACCTCGGAGGTCGAGGCGAGGAGAAAGGTCGCCTCTTTGGCCTTGGCCAGGCCGAGGGCCTTGTGGGTCCCCAGGGAGCCGACCTTGAGGGTCTGGATCGGCAGTTCCAGGTAATCGATCGGGCTGGCCGGGGAGGCGAAGTGAAAGATGAAATCAATCGGGCCGGGGAGGAATAGATACTCGGTGACATCCTGCTTGATGAATTTGAAGTCGTCGTTGCCGGCGAAAGCCTCGATGTTCCGGACCGCCCCGGTAATCAGGTTGTCCATACAGACAACCCGGAACCCGCGCTCCAGCAGATAGCCGCAGAGATGGGAACCGAGAAAGCCGGCCCCCCCGGTAACCAACGCTCTTTTTTTCTCAGTCATAACCAATTTCCCCAATTTTCACAGTTGTTTTATAATAGCAGATAATCGGGAGAGCGCCAGCCGGAAAAAAGGCCGCGCTCCGGAGGGGCGGTAACTTCGGCCGGTTTCCCAAGAAAAAGACCGGGGCCCCGAAGGACCCCGGTCTCTCTTCCCGGACTTTCTCGACGGACTGCTTAAAGCCGGCCGCCCATCGTCAGGGCCATAATCGCCTTGTGGGCGTGGAGCCGGTTCTCGGCCTCGTCGATCACCACCGAGCGGGGGCCGTCGATCACCTCGTCGGTGACTTCCTGCCCGCGGTCGGCCGGGAGGCAGTGCATATACACGCCCTGCTGGTCGACCAGATCCATCTGTTTCTGGGTGGTCATCCAGCCCTTGGCCAGTTCGTTGACCCGGGTGGCTTCCTCGTGGTCCTGGTCCTTGATCTTCTTCCCGGTTTCCGGGTCGAAGTAGTTGAAACAGGTATGGGCGCCCCAGGCCTTGGGGTAGACGACGTGGGCACCCTTGAAGCCCTCGTCAAAATCGTCGATCACCCGGAACGAACCCTGCTGATTCTGGGCGTTCTTCTCACACTGGGAGATCACCTCGGGGTCGAGGTCGTACCCTTCCGGATGGGCCAGGGTGACGTTCATCCCCATCAAGGTGGCGGCCAGGATCACCGACTGGGGCACCGCCCGGGGCTTCTCGATCGAACCGGAGTAAGCGAAGGACATCGTCAGGTTGACGCCCTTGAACCCGCCGAACTTCTCCTTGACCGTGATCATATCGGCCAGGGCCTGGCAGGGATGGTACTTATCGCACTCCATATTCAGGATCGGAATAGCAGCGTAATCGGCGAATTCCTTCATCGTGGCGTTGGCGAAACCGTAGTTCCAGCCGGCCGGGGGTCCGTACATCCGGATCGAGATCGCGTCGCCGACCCGGTCGAGCATCTCGGCGACATCCTTGATCCGCTCGGTCTTGTAGGGGATATCGAATCCCTTCCGGGCCGGGGTGTAGGTCTTGCCGGGCTCCAGCTCGAGGTAGTTGCCGCCCAGCTGCTGGATCCCGGCGGCAAAGGTGGAACGGGTCCGCAGCGACTGGTTGAAGAACATACTGAAGAGCGTCTTCCCCCGCAGGAGATGGGTCATATCCTCTCCCAGGGCATAGCGCCGTTTCAGCTCCAGCGCGATATCGATCAGGGTCAGCCATTCTTCCCGGCTGTAATCCAGCTCGGCGTCGATCCAGTCGCGTCCATAAAAACCGTTGGTCTTCATTCATCCTCCTTTTTTCGATGAATTATTTTGTTTTTCCCCACCTCGCCCTCTCAAATTCAAGGGCAGAGACTAATTCATCTCTCCCCCCCCCGTCAAGTAAAAAAAAGAGCCCCCGGCCGGGGGCTCTTTTTTCCTTGCGGGCCGCTTTTAAATCCCGCCCGGGATTTAAAAGCTGTAGATCAGTTTCAGCCAGCTGAAAATCCCCTGCGGGCGGTTCTCGACCTCAGTCTCGAACTGGACCTTGGCCACCAGGTGGAGACCGGGGTTGAAACTGTAGAGGGCGGTGGGACCGACCGCCAGGACCTGTTCCTTGGTATTGGCGATCTTGTTTCCGTCCAGCTCGTCGTCCTGGAGCCCTTTCAAATAGTAGCCGCCAACGCCGAGACGGAAGTTATCGAGGACGGCATAGCCGACGTTGTAATCGAGGTGGAACTGCTGGCCCGTGCGATAATCGCCGACCCCGGCCATTCCAATGTAGTCGGTGTTCTCGGTATGGAAGTCGTACATCAGCTTGAGATCGACGCTCAAACCCTCGGGAAGGATCAGGGAGACGGCCACCGCCGGCTCAAAGGTCCAGTGATTGGAGCCGATGTTTACCGCGTAATCATTGTTGTACTGCCCGGTGGGGGCGATGATGTCGAGACCAACCACCCAATGGAGGACATCGGAATGCCAGCCAAGGAGGAAGGGCGAAAAGTAGATATCGCCGAGACTGGCCCGGGATTCGTCGAAAATTGTAAAATCTCCCATCCGCATTTTCATATCCTTGTAGACCAGAGGAACAACCACGTGCCAGCCGAGGTTGGCCCCCAGGACTTCGATGTCGGATACGTATATCCCCCGGAGGACCTCCGCCGCAACGTCGGCCTTGAAATCTTCCGGAATCTTATCACCATCCGAATTACGAAATTCGTCGGCATAGTAGTAGGCCAGGTAGTTGATGAAATGGAAACCTGGGGGCGGAAGCGCGCCGACAAAATAATCCTCCGTCCCCAAGATGGCCGAGGAATCCCCGGCGAGTATTGATGCCGGGAAGACGACCAAAGCGAGGAGAGTCAGTACCGCGGATATCTTTCTCATACTTTTTCTCCCAAGATAATGGAGTAATGGAGTAATGGAGAGCGGGTCGGGAGTCTGCCCTTCCCCATCACTCCATCACTCCACCACTCCGGGCTGCTTTCTTCAACTCCGAGCTTTGGCTTTAGAACTTGGCCAGCAGCTGCCAGCGGGCGAAGAAACCGTCGTCATCCCCGGCGTAGAAGTTGCCGGGTATAAAGTACTCGCCCCAGAGGTGGCCGGAGAGCCAGTCGTTGAAGGCGTACTTGAGGATGAACTGGGGGTTCTGGCCCCGGTCCTTGCCGGTCCCGAAAACACCGGTCCCCGAACCGGCCTCGTTGGCCCGGAGGTACTGGTAGACCAGGTCGACCGTCATCTTCTCGATCGGAACCAGGGAGAGCTTGGCCCGGTAAATCTGCATATTGGTCCAGTAGGCGATGTCCTTTTCCGGGACCTGGGAGTAGATGTAGAGTTCGCTCCATTTCGGCCACCGGGCCAGGATCGGGTCCCAGCCGCCGTAATTCCGATCGTCCGGATCGTCCCCGGAGAGATAGACATACTCCAGGGAGAAGGCGGGCTTGATTTCGCAGTCGGTCAGGGTATAGGTTCCCCGGCCGTAACCGCCGAAGGCGGTCATCGAGTGATCGCCGTATTCCCCGACCTGGAGAGTGGCCTCGGCGCCGTAAGAGAGTTGATCGGTAAGGGCGCCGGAAAACCGGCTGCCGATAACATTGATGGTATTGTCGGGCCACTTATCCGGGGCATAATCGCTGGTCAACCCCCGTTTCAACAGGTAATAGGCTTCGACCTTCTGTTTCTCGATCAGGTCGGTGTTGGTCAGGTAGGCCCCGAAGACCCCGATCGTCTGGCTGTCCAGCCGCCCCGGAGGATCACCCGCGCCCAGCGGCTCGGAGTTCTTATTGACCGAAAACCACTGCTTGCCGGTATTCCAGATGGCCAGGAAGTCGATCTTGGTCCCCTCGAGGTCGAGGGTCAGCTTGACGGCGTCGGAGAAGATGGTCCGGGAGCCGTCGAGCGGGGTCCCATCCAGGATCAGAAAACCCTCCCCGTAGATCAGGTCCTGCCGCCCGACCTTCAGGGAAAGAGGGATATCCTC
The DNA here is from genome assembly GCA_030765265.1 of Candidatus Erginobacter occultus. GTDB lineage: Bacteria > Auribacterota > Erginobacteria > Erginobacterales > Erginobacteraceae > Erginobacter > Erginobacter occultus. The sequence goes on along the minus strand of JAVCCZ010000113.1, from coordinate 10,244 downwards.
GAACCCAGAAAAATTCAGGTAAGCGTTATCGAGGACCACTTCGTCCCGGAGTGGATGGACGCGGTTCTTCGGCTTGGCGTAGTAGCGCCACTCGTTGGCCAAACGGGTGTATGCCGTGATCTGCTCGATCGGCTCGGCCTGGAAGTAGAGCCGGGATCTCAACCTCCAGAAATGCTGCTGGTCGGCATCGTTGTCGGCATCCCAGGTGATAATGTTGTTGAACCCGACTTCCCGGATCCGGAAATCGCCGCCGACCTGGAACCATTCCGATTTAACCGTATCGTCCAGGAAACCCGCCTGGAGCGAGCCGGCCGCCAGGAGCAGGGCCGCCATTACCAGTAATACCTTCTTAGCCATCTTTGGCCTCCTTTCCGCCGGGGAACCCCGGCCTCAATTATCGCTGGATCTATCGATAGCCGCGGCGGGATACATATCCGCGGGTTAATTTCCCTGAGGACAGGTTCAATTGTTGATATCCTGAAAGCAATGGTCGATGTGTTCCTTCGGCATCGGTTTAGTCAGGAACGAGACCAGGATGGTCACGATCACCGCCAGAGGAAAGGCAATAAATAAAGGATCGACCTGGTCCCAGAGGATAAAGCCGGTCTGGGAGCCGTCGAGAATCGAATCTTTCCCGAAGCAGGCCTGAGCCAGCAGCGCCGGCATCTTTCCCTTGATTTTCAAGACAAAACCCAGCCAGAAAACACTGCTGGCAAATCCCACCAGCATCCCGGCAATCGCGCCCGCCCGGGTGATCCTCCGGGTGAAGAGCCCCCCGAAATACATCGGCAGGAAGGTGGAAGCGCAGAGACCGAAGAAGATCGCGGTACCCCGGGCGATGATCGACATACCCTGCTTTCCATAGTTCTGCTGGAGCCAGTAACCGAGAAAGACACTGAGTATGATTGCCGCCAGGATCCCGATCCGGGTCACCCCGATCGAACCGCTGGTATTTTTGCCTCCCCGCAATCCCTTCTCGTAAAAATCGCGCCCGATCGAGGTTCCCATCGCGTGGAACTGGGAACTGATTGTAGACATCGCCGCCGCCAGAAGGGTGAGCAGGAAAAGAAGCCCGAACCAGGAAGGCATAGCCGCCTTAATATATTCCGGGATGATCCTGCTGACGTCGCCCTGAGCGGCGGCGATCGAGATCTTCCCGGTGGTCCGGAAAAAATAAACGTTGGAGAGGGACCCGACCACGAAAGCGACCCCGGTCATAGCCAGAACGAAGATCCCGCCGACCAGGACCGCACGGTTCAATTCCCGCTTGCTCCGGACCGTCATATAGCGCACGGCCAGCTGGGGCATAGCCAGCACCCCGATCCCCACCCCCATAATGATGGTCGAGACCAGCATCCACCAGAAAGGGGTTCCGAAAGCCGGCATCGAGGTCCAGCCCTGATGCCCTCCGGCCTTCAAGGGGGGCGGAACCTTGTCGCTCAGTTCCGCCAGTGATGTATGAGCTTCGGTCACGCCTCCGAGAAGCCTGTAAGTTATGATTAAAAGGATGGCCATTCCGATCAGCATAATCGACCCCTGCAGAGCGTCGGTATACATAACCCCTTTGAGTCCCCCCATAATCACGTAGATCGCCACGATGGTAGCGAAACCGAAGAGGGCGACTTCATAATTGATCGCGAATTTGGTGGCGATGAACTGAGCCGCTCCGATCAGGACGGCGGCGGTGTAGAGAGGCATAAAGAGGAAGATGACCAGGCCGCTGAAGCCCTGAATGAAGCGGGAACGGTAGCGGAGTCCCATCAGTTCCGGAAAGGTGTGGGCGTCGAGATGGTGGCCCATCTGACGGGTCCGGCCGCCGAAGACCACGAAAGCCAGGAAAATCCCGACGAAGATATTGAGGAAGGTGAGCCAGAGCAGCCCCATCCCGAAAACTCCGGCCGCGCCCCCAAATCCGACGATGGCCGAAGTGCTGATAAAGGTGGCGCCGTAGCTCATAGCCATCACGTAAGGGTGAACGTTCCGGCCGGCCACCATATAGTCGAGATCGGTTTTGGTCCCCCGGTACCCCTTCCATCCCAGGAAACCGATCACCGCGAAATAAATTACCACGATAATGTATGTGCCCATAAATTTTCCTCCCGTTTCTCCGGCTGTTTACGATCGAGATTCCTCTTCAATCGGGCCGGTTACAACTCTTTTTCCAGTTCTTTTTCCTCTTCCAGCCATAGCCGGTCTTCTTCATCCAGCTTCTTCAGCCCACCTTTATTCCAGGTGACTATTCCGTAGACCACGCAGAGGATAGTGCTGAGGATGCAGAGGAGATAAGCCAGAGCAATTGACGTCGATTCTATTCCGAACATAACCATTACCTCCTGATTCAGCCCTTTCGGGGGGCTGGTTTGTACCGCAAAACACAAAGGAGAACAAGATTTTATTGCCAATTTTACTTTCGTTCATTGCCTTGTCGCCTCGCGGTTGAGTGGAAACCCATAATTGTCAACCAATTTTTTTCAGAGGAATTCTCATTTCCTGCTCGGAAGGAGAAAATTCATCTTGTTCCGAGGAGGGCATATATACAGAATATTGATATTTATAACAAGAAAAATTCCCGGCTGCTTACAGGAAAAGAATCAGAGATAGTAAAGGTCGTTTTCGTCGAGGAGTTCAATCCCCGTTTCCCGGAGGAGGCGGGAGGCTTCCTTGGGGTTCCTGACCTGGATCACGAAGACCCCGGTGTGGCCGGAACGGAGTACGAACCCATAGGCGTCGTCAACGTTGATCTGATGCTTGTTCAAGGTCCGGGCGATCTGGAGCAACCCCCCGGGCCGGTCGGGGACCCGCGCCGCCACCACCTCCTTGAGCGCCGCCACCATCCCGTAATCGGTGAGGATGGCCACGGCTTTTTCCGGATCATCAACCAACAGCTTGATCACCCCAAAATCCCCGCTGTCGGCGATGGTGATCGCCCGGATGTTGACCCCCTCCCCCGCCAGCAGGGTAGTCACCCCTTCCAGCTTCCCCGGCTTGTTTTCCGAAAAAACGGCCACGTGATGAGGCATCATAATTCTCCTCAGATCGATGAATTTGATAATCGAGCAATTGTCAGTGGATAGAATATTATCATCGTCCAACCAAATCCGGATTGTGTCGCCCCCTGCGGGGGCTCTAAGTTATTTTTGCTGATCCAGTACCACGGGCTGACGCCCGTGGCTAAGAATGTGTCGCCCGCTGCGCGGGCTTTTATTAGGAATACCTGCGTGGAATCATATTAAGTAGCCCCCGCAGGGGGCGTTACTTCTATTAGCCACGGGCGTTAGCCCGTGGGTATAAAAATATCGAAAGCATTTAAAAGCCCCCGCAGGGGGCGACACAATTCCAAGCCGGATGATGATAAAATGTTGATTACATCTCCCGGTTGTCGATCACCCGCTTGGCCTTCCCCTGGCTGGGGGGAAGCGCCCCCGGTTCCATCAGTTCGATCTCGGTGGTGATCAAGATCTCTTCCTTGAGCGCGTGCTCGATCTTTTTCTTCAGCAGCCTCAGTTCCCCCACCTCCCCGTGGAAGGTCCGGCCGGTGATCTCCACCCGGACCGTCATCCGGTCGAGGTTCTCCACCCGGTCGAGGAGAATCTGGTAGTTGGTCCCCACCTCGGGGATCCGCATCAGCTCGTGCTCGATCTGGCTGGGGAAGACGTTTACCCCCCGGACGATCAGCATATCGTCGGTCCGGCCGATAATCCGCGACAACCTCCGGAAATTCCTCCCGCAGGAACAGTCGGTCCGTTCATAGAGCCGGGCCAGGTCGCGGGAACGGTAGCGGATCAGGGGCATCGCCTCCCGGGTCAGGGTGGTAAAGACTATCTCCCCTTCATCGCCCGGGGGCAGCAGATCGCCGCTTTCCGGATCGATGACCTCGACGATATAGCTGTCTTCCCAGACGTGCATCCCCTCGTTCATCCCGCATTCGAAAGCGACGCCGGGCCCGTTCATCTCGCTGAGGCCGTAGCAGTTGAGGGCCCGCACCCGGTAGAGTTGCTCCAGCTTCTCTCGGGTCGCTTCCGAGTAGGGCTCGGCGCCGAAAATTAATACCCGGAGCCGGAAGTCGTCGGGGGAGAGTCCCAGATCCCGGATCACGTCGCTGACGTGGAGGGCGTAGCTGGGCGTGATATGGATGATGGTGGTCCCGAAATCCTGAAAGAACTGAATCTGCCGGTGAGTGTTCCCGCCCCCGATCGGGATCACCATCATCCCGACCCGTTCCGCCCCGTAGTGGAGGCCGATCCCCCCGGTGAAGAGACCGTAGCTCATCATATTCTGGAAGACATCGCCCCGGGTCGCCCCAGCCATTACCAGGCAGCGGGCGACCAGGCCGGTCCAGTTCTCCAGATCCTGGAGGTTATGATAGACCACCGTCGACTGCCCGGTGGTGCCCGAAGACGCGTGCATCCGGACCACCTCCTCCCGATCCACCGCCAGCAGCGCCCGGGGATAGGACGCCCGCAGGTCATCCTTGGCGGTGAAGGGGAAACGTCTCAGGTCGTCAAGAGAACGGATGGAGTCCGGACTCAGGTTGTTATCCCCCAGGACCTTCCGGTAGTACGGGGAGTTGAGCGCCCGGGCCACCGTCTCTTTCAGCCGCTGAAGCTGGAGGGCGGCCAGCTCTTCCCGCCCGATCGTCTCAATATTCCGGTCCCAATAGTTCATTATTCTACAAGTTGTAGACCTCGTCGGCCGGCAGGATCGTCACCCCGGCGGCGGCAAGCACGGAAACCGACCGCTCGACCTCCTCGACCCGGATCACCACCGCCGCGTTGCCCGCCTTCTTCTCGACAAAGGCGTACATATACTCCACGTTCACCCCATCATCGTTCAAGGCCTTGAGGACTCCGGCCAGGCCGCCCGGACGATCGGGGACCTCGACGGCCAGGACCTCGGTCACGGCGGCGGCAAACCCCTTCTCCTTCAGGGCGTCAAAAGCTTCTTCGGGCCGGTTGACGATCATCCGCAAAATCCCAAAATCGGAGGTATCGGCCAAAGAAAGGGCCCGGATATTCAACTCCTTTTCCCGCAGCGTCTCCGTCAGTTCCCAGAGTCGTCCGGCCTTGTTCTCCAAAAAAACCGATATCTGTTTCACGCGCATAAATCACACTCCTTAACAAAAAATTATCACCACAGAGGCACAGAGGTCACAGAGATATGGGAATCGCGAAGAATCAACTCTCTGTGTTCTCTGTGCCTCTGTGGTTAAATAAAATTGTTAATCAGCCGCGGCGGCGGTCGATCACCCGCTTGGCCTTGCCCATCGACCGCTCGATCGTCTTCGGCTCCACCAGCTTCACTTCCACTACCAGGGAGAGGACGGATTCGATCTCCTTCTTGATCCGGTGGCGGAGGTCCTGGAGGCGGCGGATCTCATCGGAAAAGACGTTCTCGTCCACCTCGACCTGGACCTCCAGGGTGTCGAGCCCCTTGACCCGTTCCACCACCAGCTGGTAATGGGGCTGGGCCCCTTCCACCTCGAGCAGGACCGCCTCGATCTGGGAGGGGAAGACGTTGATCCCCCGGATGATCAGCATATCGTCGGTCCGGCCCTTGACCTTGCTGATCCGGGGCAGGGTCCTTCCGCATTCACAGGTCTGATAAGTTATGGAGACGATATCCCCTGTCCGGTAGCGCAGCAGCGGGATCGCCTCCTTGGTCAGGGTAGTGATCACCAGCTCCCCATCATCCCCTTCCGGACAATCCTCCCCGGTGGCGGGGTCGATCACCTCGGGGAGAAAGACGTCGCTGAAGATATGCAGACCGTTCTTCTCGGGACATTCCTGAGCCACCCCGGGTCCGATGATCTCGGAGAGGCCGTAGATGTCGAGAGCGGTCATATTCCAGGCCGCCTCGATCTCCCGTCTCAAGCCCTCCGTCCAGGGCTCCGCCCCTAAAACCCCGATCCGAATCGGGGACTTTAAAGGATCGATACCCATCTCCCTCGCTTCCTCGGCCATAAAGAGGGAGTAGCTGGGGGTGCAGGTAATGACGGTGGTCCGGAAATCGTGCATCAGTTTCAGCTGACGCTTGGTCCCCCCGGATGACATCGGGACCACGGCGGCTCCCAGTTCCAGGGCCCCGTAATGGACCCCCAGACCCCCGGTGAAGAGCCCATAGCCATAAGCGTTCTGGACGATATCCTCGGGACCGGCCCCGGCGATGGTCAGGCAACGGGCCATCACCTCCGACCAGAGCTTGATATCGTTTCCGGTATAGGCGACTACGGTCGGGTTGCCGGTGGTCCCGCTGGAGGCGTGGATCTCCCGGACATCTTTGAGGTCGACACAGAACATCCCGAAGGGATAACTGTCTCTTAGATCGGTCTTCCGGGTAAAGGGAAGCTTCTTCAGGTCGGACAGGTTCTTGATCGCGTCCCCGGAGATTTTGCCGGCGGTGAATTTTCCCCGGTAAAATGAAGACCGCTCCCCGAGGTAATCGACGAGTTTTTGCAAACGTACCAGCTGGAGTTTTCCCAATTCCCGAGGGTCCATACATTCGATCTCTTGATTCCAGATCATCCTCGATTCCCCTCCTTGCTTATTTACGGATATTCCCATCCTCTCTCCCCAGCCGAAAAGCCGCCCAGTTGAGATCCCGCAGCGATTCCTTGATATACCGGTAGATGACCCTCTTCCAGACGGTGAGCTCAAAATCAAGATGGCGGGAGAGCCTTCCCAGCAGGTAGATATTGGCCGGCTTGGCGGTGTTGAACCGCGATACCAGATCGGCTTCGTCGACCCCTTCGACCCGGTAACCCTCCCCGGTCAGGGTTTCCTCGATCCCGGGGGGATAGACCGCCGCCCCGGCCAGGACCGGGGCCGGGAGAATCCGTTTTCTCTGCAGGAATATCGTGGCTTTCGGCCGGATCAATTGCCGGTACCGGAGCGCCTCCAGTTCCTCGAGGGCGACCAGGTAATCGCCGGTCCCGGCCGGGGACAAAGGCGAATAAACCCGCTCCCCGAACCGAACCTGGGAGAGGACCGACCCCCCCCGCTGGGCCATTCCGTGGACCTCGCTGCTTTTTACCTCCAGCCCGGACAGGGCCGCGGCCTCGGAGAGAATCCCCGCCGACAGCAAGGTCCCCTGCCCGCCGACGCCGACGATGATCACGCTGGTAGTTTCCCTTTTCATCTACTGAACCTGGCTTACCGATGCATAATTTTAAACCGCGGATTAGGCGGATTGAGCGGATTATTGATTTAGTTGTTTGTCAATCCCCGGACAGCTCGAAGTTGATTAAGATTTCCAAATAACCGCGATTGCTTTCTCCCCCCCCACCGTTATCTTCCTCTATTAAATCCGCATAATCCGCCTAATCCGCGGTTAGATATTCACCGGATAATCGCGGAGACCGGGCAGATTCCGGCGCAGACCGCGCAGCCGGTGCAGGCGACGGGGTCGATCGAAACTTTTCCGTCCTCTCCGGCGGATAGGGCCGGGCAGCCCGATTTCAGACAGAGCCCGCAGGCGACGCACTTATCGGCTTCGACCCGATAAGGGGACTTCTTCTTCAGCCCCTTGAGCAGGACGCAAGGCGCCCGAGCGATCAAAACCGAGGGCTCCGGCCGATCGAGGGAGTCCTGAAGAAAATCCTCCAGGGCCGGGAGGTCGTAGGAGGATATGACTTTCACCCGCTTCACCCCCACCCCCCGGCAGACCGTCTCCAGGCTGACCGGGAAGACCGCCTCCTCCATCAAGGTCTGCCCGGTCGCCGGATGGTGCTGGTGTCCGGTCATCGCGGTGGTCCGGTTGTCGAGGATGATCACCACCCCGCCGTTGCCGTTATAGACAATATCGATCAGGCCGGTGACCCCGGAATGGAGAAAGGTGCTGTCGCCGATCACCGCCGCCACCTTCCGCCCCTCTTCCGGAGGCAAAACCCGCCGATAGCCCTCCGACTGTCCCACGCCCGCCCCCATACAGAGGCAGGTATCGAGGGCGGAGAGCGGCGGAAGTGTCCCCAGGGTGTAGCAGCCGATATCCCCGGTGACGAAGAGCTTCAGCTTCTTGAGAACCCAAAATACCCCCCGATGGGGGCAGCCGGCGCACATCACCGGGGGACGTCCGGGGAGCGGGGACGGCGGCGGAACTTTCTCGGCCCGGTTCGCGAGCAGATTTTTGACCCGGTCGGGGTTGAGTTCGCCGAGGCCGTATTCCTTCCGCTTCGACCGTATATCGATCCCCATCGCCCGGATCTCGGTGGCGAGAAAAGGATCGAGTTCTTCGACCAGGAACGGCTTGTCCTTGCCCCGGGCGAACTTCCGCAATAGTTTGCGGGGAAGCGGATAGACCAGGCCCAGCTTCAGATAGGCGGCATCGGGGGCCGCCTCCCGGCAGTACTGGTAGGCGATCCCCGAGGTGATAATCTTCTCTCCGGACCGGCCCGGCTCGACCCGGTTGCAGGGGGCGGTTTCGGCGTAAAGCGCCAGTTCCTCCAGCTTCTCCTCCAGGACCCGGTGTCGGACGGCGGCGTACTTGGGGATCATTACCTGGCGTTCGGGGTCGCGGACGATCCGGCAGGAAGCCGGTTTGCTCCGGCGGCCCAAGAACACCGGGGTCCGGGAATGGGAGATCCGGGTGACCAGGCGGAGGATGACCGGGATTTTGAACTGTTCGCTGAGCCGGAAGCCGAGCAAGGTCATCTCTTTGGCTTCGGCGCTGTCGGAGGGCTCCAGGACCGGCAGCCTCGCGGCCCGGCCGTAGTGGCGGCTGTCCTGCTCGTTCTGGGAACTCTGCAAACCGGGATCGTCGGCCACGGCGATCACCAACCCGCCCCGGATCCCGGTATAGGCCAGGGTAAAGAGAGGATCGGCGGCCACGTTCAAACCGACGTGCTTCATCGTCACCAGGACCCGGCCGCCGGCCCAGCTCGCCCCCGACCCGACTTCCAGGGCCACCTTCTCGTTGGGGCACCACTGGGCCCGGAGTCCGGAGTACCCGGAGAGGTTCTCCAGGATCTCCGAGGAAGGAGTCCCCGGGTAACCGGTTCCCAGGATCACCCCGCCCTCCCAGGCCCCCCGGGCGACCGCTTCATTTCCGGATAAAAGGATCATCGTGATTCGTGATTATCCGCCGGGTTATTAATCAATGCAGGAAATAGATTGCATTCCCAAACGATGTCATTGCGAGCGCAGCGAAGCAATCTCTTCCTGACAATAAGTTGAGATTGCTTCGTCGGTCCGAAAGCTTTCGGACCTCCTCGCAATGACACGCAACTTAGTTTATGCTCTCCTTAATATCTCCGTCCGTTGCCGGCGGAGGAGCCGCCGCCCGGCGCCGGGCCCGTTCTATCAGTTCGACCAGCGTCGCCGCCTTGGCCGGAGGCGGACCGATAATCCTGGCCAGTTCCCCGGGGGAGTAATTATCCCGGAGATAATCCCCAATCGGGATCTTATCGAACCAACAATCCTTAATCTTGCCGCAGGGCAGACCGTCTCTCTCCGTGCGGCAATACCGGAAGGTCAGGTAATGGCCGAGCTTCCGGCAATAGATCTCCCGGGAGTCATAAGGATCAGCCATTCTGGATTCCGACTCCTGGCTTCTGGATTCTTGTTTAATGACCTACCAGCGTCCGGACTTGGCCAGGGACGGCTTGGGCAGTCCTTCCAGCGCCTTGAGCGACTTTTCCAGATCCTCCTCTGGGAGGGCGTAGTCGAACAGCTCCTCGTCAAAGTATTTCTGGTAGCCGGCCAGATCCATCAGGCCGTGGCCGCTCAAGTTGAAGATTATCACCTTCTCCCTGCCTTCCTCGTCCGCCTTCTTCGCTTCCTGGATCGCCGCCGCCACCGCGTGACTGGTCTCGGGGGCGATGATGATCCCCTCGGTCCGGGCGAAGAGGATCGCCGACTCGTGGCACTCAATCTGGTGGATGGCCCGGGGAGCGAGCAGCCCCTCGACCACTGCCTGGCTGACCAGGGGAGCCATCCCGTGGTAGCGCAGTCCGCCGGCGTGAATCGGCGGGGGGATGAAGTCGTGGCCGAGCGAATGCATCGGGAGCAGCGGGGTCATCTTGGCGGTGTCGCCGTGGTCGTAGACAAAGGGGGCGGCGGTCAGAGTCGGACAGGAATAGGGTTCGACCGGGATGATATCGATATCTGCCCCGTTAATCTTATCGAGAACGAAGGGGAAAGAGAGCCCGGCGAAGTTGCTCCCGCCGCCGCAGCAACCGATCACAACATCGACTTTCTTCTCGCCGAATTTTTCCAGCTGCTTCTTGGCTTCCAGTCCGATAATCGTCTGGT
>JAVCCZ010000071.1 GCA_030765265.1 Candidatus Erginobacter occultus | reverse complement strand
TGACAAGCCTCGCTTCCCTTACCAATTTATCAGAAATTCTTACTGCGGTAGTCATAATTAAACCTCCATCTTCTAGTCTTGTGACACAATGCTACATAACGCTGCATTATGCAACATATATTTTGTGTTTTTAGCGAATGGACGTTTCTTGATCGCAAGCGAACGTAGAGCTAAGCTGCCGGAAGGGGCCGACCAAAAACCCATGCTACCCGGAAAAACACCGGCGAAATAAAAATGTTTGACAGTAGCATTCGCCCTTCCGGTCTGCTTGAGCGGTTTGTTAGGCTTTTTATCTATAATTCTTACTGATTGAGTTTACAGCTACTTCTTTTTCGCTTTCTTTTTCGTGTAAACGGCTCGACGTTCCTGGACATGAAAACCGATTTTTCTTGTAGGTGGTTCAGGAAGAGGGGACATAAGTTGTCTAATGGCTTCAAAAATAGTTTGAATCTTTTGGTCATGATCTCGCAGGTGTTCGTCTAATTCAACAAGCTTCCGCTTAAGTTCACCCTGAGTTGAAAGAAATCTACGTAATTGGACAAAAGTCCGCATTATCTCAATATTTACCTCTATGGCACGTCGGCTGTTAATGACGCTGGAAAGCATAGCTACGCCCTGTTCAGTGAAAGCATAAGGTGAATAGCGTCTTCCTCCTCGCCCATTCTTTGAGATGCCAATTTGGCATCTCAAACGTTCAACTTCTCGTGCTGTAAGCTGAAACATAAAATCCTTTGGGAAGCGATCAGAATTTCTTTTAACTGCGCGATTCAGCGCCCCCGTTTCCACACCATAGAGTTCTGCGAGATCACTATCTAAAATTATCTTTTGCCTCCGGATCAGAAAAATGATGTTTCTTATTCTTTCAACTGGGACAACTAATTTATCTTTCATTCCATTTCCCTTTTTACATTGATAACCTTTGCATTATGGCATAGAAAGCCTAACTATTTATTGAGCAGAACTCGTTCTATGATATTGAATATTTTTCGCCTTGAAATTGACAAACATAGAATTTTTTCTATCATATTGGGCTAGCGCTTTTTCTCCGGCGGAAGCCAAGATCAAGGCGTATCAAGGCGAATACCTTACGGAGGAAGGCTAGCAGCAGGCCCGTCTAACCACAAGAAATATTCTTCTGGTTGACCGAGGAGAAACAATCCGACCCGGTTCTTGGCGGACGGCCAGAAAGCTATCGAGTCAACCTATTCCGCCTATCCCCCGGGCTTCACGTCAACTTTCCAAGTCGGGGGGCGCCGGATAAGCCAGCCGGGGGCAATTGTTTCAGGGATTGGTTTGGCTATGAAACTTATGCTCCGGTTGGCCAAGCCCACCGGGGACAATTCAATTTTTTCCAGACGATCGGAACCCTCCTGAGGCGGAAAACGGCCGGGAGGAGAAACTGCCACCCTCTGGCGGGAAGCCAGAGCAAGAGATTCCAGCGGTTAAATTCCGCTGCCCACCCTACCAGACGCCGGCGGCGGGGGTGGAGCAGTAGGCGCAGGTGCCGTCCCGGATATTGACTTCTCCCAGGCGGTATCCGGTCCGCTCGACGATCTTCTTCCGGCAGCTGTGGCAGTAGGTATTCTCGCCGTCGTCTCCCGGGAGGTTGCCGGTGTAGACGTAGCGGAGCCCGGCCGCTTCTCCGATCTCGCGGGCCTTTCTCAGGGCGGCGGCCGGGGTGGGCGGGGCGTCGGTCAGGCGGTAGGTGGGATAGAAGCCGCTGACGTGCCAGGGGATTCCGGAGTCGATCCCGGAGAGGAAACCGGCGATCTCTCCCAGTTCCTCTTCCGAGTCGTTGTAGCCGGGGATGAGGAGGGTGGTGACCTCGATCCAGATACCCAGCTCCGGCATCTTCTTGATCGTCTCCAGAACCGGCTTCAGTTTCGCGCCGCAGACCTCGCGGTAAAATTCGTCGCGGAAGGATTTCAGGTCCACGTTGGCCGCGTCGAGAACCGGGGCGATCATCTCCAGGGCTTCGCCGGTCATATAGCCGTTGGTGACGAAGACGTTCTTGATCCCCTCCTCGGCGGCCCGGCGGGCGGTATCGAGGGCGTACTCGAAGAAGATCGTCGGCTCGGTGTAGGTGTAGGCGATCGTCCGGCAGCCCTCCCGGCGGGCCGCCCGGACCAGCTCGGCGGGGGAGATTTCCCGGCCGGGGATGGTTCCGTTCTCCCGGGGGGACTGGGAGATGTCGGCGTTCTGGCAGTGCCGGCAGGTAAAATTGCAGCCGGCGGTGGCTACCGAGAGGGCCCGGGTGCCGGGGAGGAAGTGGAAGAGGGGCTTCTTCTCGATCGGGTCGGCGTTGAGGGCGATCACCTGCCCGTAAACCAGGGAATAGAGAGTCCCGGCACGATTCTCCCGGACCCCGCAAAGGCCCCGCTTCCCCTCCGGGATCCGGCAGCGGTGGGCGCAGAGGCGGCAGGAAACCGCTTCCCCATCCAGCCTGTCATAAAGCAGAGCCTCTCGCATAACCAAGTACCAAAAATTTTGAACCGCAGAGAACGCAAAGGACGCAGAGATAAATTTAAGATTTTCAATTAGGGAATATCAGGCCATTTCTATATTTATGGTAATGCCGGATCTTAATTTCTTTCGGATAGAAACATAAAAAAACCTCTTTGCGTCCTCTGCGTTCTTCGCGGTTCAATCTTTTAGGATTGCTCAGGCACCGAATTTTTCCAGTTTCAGCGCGTGGGCCAGCAGCAGGGGCATCACTTCGAGGGCCGGTAGTCGGCCCAGGCCGCCCCGCTGGCACTCGGCTTCCGAGAAGCTCGAACAGGCGTCGCGGCGAACGGTGGCGGCGCGGATCAGGAGCGGGTTGGGGTGCCAGCTGTGGCCTTTGAGAACTGCGGGGGTGGAGTGGTCGCCGGTGACGGCGATCACGTCGGGCTTAAGCGCGAGCAGCCTCGGGATCAGCCGGTCGGTCTCCTCGATGATCTCCACCTTCTTGGGGAAGTTCCCGTCTTCGCCGTAGCTGTCGGTCTTCTTGATATGGACGAAGAAGAAGTCGAACAGGGACCAGTTCTCCTCCAGGGTGGCGAACTCGTCGGCGATCGAGTCGCCGGTCTTTAAGATCTCCATCCCGACCAGGGCGGCCAGCCCCCGGTACATCGGGTAGGCGGCGATGGCGGCCGGCTTCAGGCGGTAGAGGTCCTCCAGGGAGGGGATATCCGGGAGCTTGGAAAAGCCCCGGAGCAAAAATGTGTTGGCCGGGCGCTCGCCGGCGAGAACCCGGTTGGCCCGGTCGATGAACTTTCGCACCACCGAGGAGGTGAACTCGGCCGCCGGGTCGAGGGGGGCGGGGTCGAGGCTCTTGACCCCCAGGGCCTGGGGGTCGGTCTCGGCCAGACGGCCGTCAATCCCTTCGCCGCGGAAGACCGCGACGAAACGGTGCTCCTTGACCGTCTCCAGGATCACCTCCACCCCGTCGATCTCCTTGATCTCCTTGCTCAAAAGATCGATCAGCCGCCGGTTCTCCTCGGTCGGGATCCGCCCCGCCCGCCGGTCGGTGATCAGGTTCTTTTCGTCCATCGAGGCGAAGTTGCCCCGGGTACAGACATCGGAGGGGGTGAGGGACATATTGATCCCGGTGGCCTCCAGGACCCCGCGGCCGATCTGATAACGGATCGGGTCATAGCCGAAGAGGGAGATATGGGCGGGGCCGGACCCGGGGGTGATCCCGGGGGAGATGGGGTCGGTCCGGCCGAGAATCCCCTCGGCGGCCAGGCGGTCGAGATTGGGGGAGTCGGCGACTTCCAGGGGGGTCCCCTCCCCCGTGGAGATGTCCCCCAGCCCGTCGAGGACCAGGAGAACGATCTTGCTCGGGGTGGAGACGGACAGTGATTGGATAATTTCCTGCGGGATCATAGTTAGCCTCCGAGCGGATATTTATGGTCCGCGGGCTTACGCCCGCGCGAAGTCCGGTGTCGCCCCCTGCGGGGGCTTGAGAGAACTATTTGCAGACCTGCTGCCCACGGGCTGACGCCCGTGGCTCGTGTGGTTTCGCCCCCTGCGGGGGCTGAACGCGGGGGACGATAATCCCGTCTTATTAGAACCGTTTGAGAAACTCCGCGGCCAGTTCCCGGGAGCGGGCGGCGATCCTCTCCTCGTCGATCCCGACCAGCTCCTTCTTTCTCAGCAGGACTTTCCCGTTGACCACGGTGGTGTCGACCGGGGACTCGCAGACCCCGAAGAGGAAATGTCCGAGGAAGTTGGCCTCGTTGATCGGGGTCGGCGGGGCGTAGTCAACCACGATCACGTCCCCGGCGGCGCCCGGCTTCAGGACCCCGACCTCCAACCCGAAGAGCCGGGAAGCGATCCGGGGGTTGTTCTCCAGCAGGAGCTGGCAGGACTCGCAGAAGGCGACCCGGGGATCCATCTCGGCCAGGTGCTGGAGGATATTGGCCAGCTGGACCTCCTTGCACATATTCGAGGTCATCGCGTCTGTACCCAAACCGACCTCGATCCCCAGCGCCATCATCTTCAGGATCGGGGCCACGCCGACCGCGTTGTTCATATTCGATTCCGGGTTATGGACGGCGGCGGTACCGGTCTCCTTGAGGATCTCCATCTCCTTCTCGTTGATATGAACGCAGTGGATGGCCAGGCTCTTCGGTCCCATCGCCCCCTTCTTTTGGAGCCGTTCGAGGACCCGCAGCCCGTACTTCTCCAGGTTGGCTTCCTGGTCGGAGGCGGCTTCGGCGGCGTGGAAATGGAAACCGACCCCCAGCTCGGAGGCGGCGGAGACCGCGCGGTCGAGGGTATCGTCGTTGACGGTGAAGGCGGCGTGGAGACCGAACATCCCGGTCACCATCTCCCGCTCGCTGTCCGGGGAGGATTGGACCTCCCTGACGAAGCGGATATTCTCCTCGATCCCCTCTTCGCCCTTGCCGTAGCGGTCGGAGATCCCCAGGCAGAAGGAGGAGCGGATCCCGATCTCTCTCGCCGCCCGGGCCAGCTGCTCGAGGCTGCCCATCTGGTACCCCTGGCTCTCGTGGTGATCGATGATGGTGGTGGCGCCTTTCTTGACGCAATCAATCAGGGGGACCAGTCCGCTGTAATAGATATCCTCCTTGCCCAACGCCTTATCCAGCGGCCACCACATCCGCTCCAGGATCTCGACGAATGAATAGGGCGGCGGGTCGTGGGGGGAGAGCCCCTTGGCGAAGGTGCTGTAAAGGTGATGGTGGGCGTTGATGAAGCCGGGCATAATCAACCCGCCGTCAGCGTCGATGTACTCGGCTTCCGGGGACAGGGATTTGATCTCCTCTTCCTTTCCCACCGCTTCGATCTTGCCGTCACGGATCAGGACCGCGCCGGATTCGATCAGGCGGTTTTCTTCGCCGAGAGTGGCCACCAGGCCGTTGCCGATGATTAAATCAGAACTCATTTTCTTCCTCCTTTATGTTTATGGATTCCGATTAAGGTCGCTCGTTCTCCGCCGGGTACGATGGTCCTGACAGGCAGGGGAATTGCTCGATCGAGGAACCCCCGGCCGGAACAGGCCGCCCAGCCTCTTCCAATTTAACCGACCGGGGCCTTTTCGCAAAGTAAAAATTGGCGGGCCGGAAGGGTCATTGGGGAAGGTCTTTCAGCAACTCGCGGACTTCCGGGTCCACCGACGAATCCGGGGCCAGCAGGAGCACGGCGGAGAGATGCCGCCGGGCTTCGGCGGTCCGACCGAGACGGGTATAGAGCCGGCCGAGGCTGAGATGGGCGGCGGTGAAATCGGGGTCGATCCGCAGGGCCCCCCGGAAGTACCTCTCCGCGTTCTCCGCCTCGCCCTTCTCCTCGTAGGCCAGGCCCAGAAGATGGGAATATTCCGGCCGCAGAGGGTGGGAGGCAACCTTCTCCCGCAGGTCCGGGATCAGCCCGGTCAGGATCTCCCGCTCCCGGGAAAGATTCCGGATCAGGACCAGCAGGCTCTGATAGTCCAACCCGCCGGAGAGGTGATCTTCCACCCCGGAGATCAGCCGGAGAAGAAATTCCCGCTCTTCGCCGGCATACTCCCAGACCGCTTCCCCGGGCCGGATGACCAGGGCCTGCCGGTAGAGCCGCTCGGCCTCGGTGGTCTGATTCCTCAGAGCTCTCAAGCGGCCAAGCCCAAAGAGCGCCGGCATATAGGCGGCGTCGGCGGCCAAGGCTTGTTCCAGAACCGCTTCCGCCCGGTCAAACTCCCCCGAATTCTCGTAAACCCGGGCCAGATCGGTCAAAAGAGCGGGAGCCTCACCTCCCCGGGCGCGGGCGGCGCGAAAATATTCCCGGGACTCCGCCTTCGCTCCGGCTTCCCAGAGGCACTTGCCGATGAAAAAATACGGTTCCCAGGCCGAGGGGTCGAGGGCGAGGGCGTTGCGAAAAAGGGGGAGGGCCCGGTCGATATCCCCGGAATAGTAATAGACCCGGCCCCACCCGAGCTGGCCGGGAGCGAAATCCGGGTAATCGCCGACCAGTTTACCGAGCACCTCGAGAGCTTCCTCCCGGCGGCCCAGGGCTTCCAGGGCCAGACCCCGGTTGAGAGCGGCTTCCGGAAAAGTTTCCACCCGCCCCAGGGCCCGGCGGAAATGGACCTCCGCTTTTTCGTAGTCCCGGCTCTCGAAATAAACCACCCCCAGCCCGTAAAGCGCCAGGGCGCCTTCCGGCTCGACCCGGAGCGCTTTCCGGAAGAGGGTTTCGGCCTCCGCCGGGTCGCCCGCCTGGAGCCGGAGGCGGCCTAACAGGGTAAGGGCTCGGTAATTTTCCGGGTTGATCTTCAATGCCCGCTCGGCCGATTTTTCGGCGGCCTCGATCTCGCCCCGCCTCAGGCGGATCTCGCCCAGAACCGCGTGGGCCTGGTCCCGGTCGGGGTCGCCTTCAATTACCAGACCCAATTCCCGCTCGGCTTCCCGGTCCCGGCCAAGGTGAACGGCAAGGATCAGGCCCCGGGCCAGCCGGGCGTTTAAGTCTTGAGGCTCATCCGCGAGAAAGATCCGGTAATATTCCGCCGCCGCCGGGTAGTCACCCCGCTTTTCCGCGACCCGGGCCAGGATCCGCCCGGCCTGACCGATTTCCGGGGAGATCTCCAGGACCCGCCGGGCCGAGCTCTCGGCCTGATCGAACTTTCCCTGGAGCAGGTAGAGCTGGGCCAGGCCGAGATGGATCGAGGGAGAATCGGGGGCCAGCCTCTGGGCCTGGAGATAATGGAGATAAGACTCGAAGTATTCGCCTTCCCGCAGGTAGGCCAGGGCCAGCATCTCGCGGGCAGCCAGGATCATCCCTTCCTCCGCGCCGGAACCTTCCAGCCGGGGTCGGGCCGAACGGAGATAACGGATGGCTTTCGGCCAATCCTCCCGGAGGAGATAATGTCGGCCGAGGTAAAAAAAGGCGATCCCGTCGGTAAACCCCTCGGCCACCGCCTTCTCCCATTCCCGGACCGCTCCCGCTTCGTCGCCTTCCTCCCAGAGGCGGTTTCCGGCCTCGGCGGCCTCCAGCCAGGGCATCCGCTCCCGCTGGAAGGGATCGAGAAAAATCGGGGAATTCTCCTCGGCGGCCGGGAGCGGCAGGGCGCCAAGAAGTCCCAGGGCAAAGAAAATCAGTCTGAACTGGTTGGCTTTCACGGAGAACTGACCGCCGGAAACGGGCGGTAAAAGCCGGGTAACGAGGCCGGGACGGTCATCCCCGCCCGTGGTGTTTCCGCAATTCTTCCAGCCTCTCCACGACCTGCTCCAGGTGATCTTCCAGGTCCTTGATCTCGTCCTGCTCGGCGATATCCCGGAGCCGGTCGGGGGGAGGAAAATTCCGGCGGCGGGATTCCTCTTCGCCCCGGCGCCGCCGACTGTCCCGGACCAGCAGCACGATGGCCGCGGTATTGAGGATCACCCCCAGGACGATGACCGGGATCGCCGTGTCGGACTGAAAGACCTGGGAGGGATAGTCGTAAACCGGGATATGATCCTGAAGGTAGAGGTTGTAGATATAGAGCCAGAGCAGGAGCAGCAGTGTGATATTCATTATTACGATCAGCCAGTAGAATATCTTCATATCGTAACCGCTATGTTTGATGACCGCCGGCCGGGCCCGGGAGAGCTTGCTTCGCTCCCCTCAGCCCAAGCTCACCCGGTTCTCGTCCTGCCTCGTCTCTCCCAACTTAAAGCCGATTGATAAACAACGTCGAATCGTTGATCAGCATTGTTTTATGGGCCCGGTAGGACTCGAACCTACGACCATCGGATTATGAGTCCGGTGCTCTAACCAGCTGAGCTACGGGCCCTTTTTTCTGCGAAAAAAGGTGGCATCGGGGAAGACGCTGTGCTCCACACCCGATGGAATGTTCCAATTCAAATTTTAACCCCGGCCACCCCCTGCCCCTGCCAATGCCTCCGGAAACTTTTCCAATTCAATCGAGAGCCCGGAGAATCAGCTCTGACTATCAGGAAACAATACGTCCGTCATTAACTATACGGATTTCTCTGTCCGCGGCAAGAGAATTGTCAGGAAGTCCGGGATCAGGAAGAACGTCACCGTCCATATGCTCCGCCACACCTACGCCTCCCACGGTCCTGGTCGAACTCGGCGAGGCCATCTCAGAGGAGAAACTGCCCGCCTTGGTCGATGGGGGCGGTATGCTCCCGGTCTTTCAGCGGGTCGGGTGGCTTCTTGATCGGGCCGACTGGGGGGAGAAGACCGGGTTGCTGCACCTGGCCCTGCAAAAAAAGAAGCTGTTATGGCGCCCCCTGGATAGCCGATTGGCCGATGACGGAGAAAAGGACCGGCGCTGGAAGATAGTCGTCAATACGGAGATTCAACCGGATATCGAGAGATGATCCCGGAATCGTATGTCAGGGAGTGGTACGACCGGGCCCCCTGGGGGACCTGGTCAATGGTTGAGCAGGACCTGATCCTCAGCCGGATGTTGGTGGAGATATTCAACGACCCCCTGCTCTCCGAAAGCCTGATCTTCCGCGGCGGGACAGCCCTCCACAAGCTTTTCTTCGACAAATATTCCGAAGCCGGAGGACAGAGCATCACCAGGAAAGTTCATCGAAACAACCTCCTGTAAAAACTCGGTCGTCTAATCACTAACCCGGATTATTCACGAAAAACAATATTGTCAGCCCGGGCGATAGAGATTGCTTCGTCGCTCCGCTCCTCGCAATGACAAACTGCCGGGGGTTAGATCCGCTCCTCGCAATGACAAACTGCCGGGGGTTAGATCCGCTCCTCGCAATGACAAACTGCCGGGGGTTAGATCCGCTCCTCGCAATGACAAACTGCGGGGGATCAGAGATCCCAGATGGTGTCGGTCCGGCCGTCGTCCTCGGCCAGGTCGAGAAACCCCTTGAGCTTCCGGGACCGGGTCGGATGGCGCATCTTGCGCAGGGCCTTGGCCTCGATCTGGCGGACCCGCTCCCGGGTAACGTTGAAGATCTTCCCCACCTCTTCCAGGGTCCTCGGCGAGCCGTCGGCGATCCCGAAACGGAGGTTCAAGACCTTGGCTTCCCGCTTGGTCAGGGTGTGGAGGACCGATTTCATCTGCTCCCGGAGCAACGAGTAACTGGTGGCGGTGGCCGGGGATTCGGCGGAGCGGTCCTCGATGAAATCGCCGAACTGGCTCTCGTCCTTGTCCCCGATCGGGGCCTGGAGCGAGATCGGATGCTGGGCAATCTTGATGATGTCGCGGATCTTGTCGATCGGGATATCCATCTCCTCGGAGAGTTCCTCGGCCGAGGGTTCCTTGCCCCGTTCCTGGAGGAGCTTCTTGGTCACCCGCATCAGCTTGTTGATGGTCTCGATCATATGGACCGGGATCCGGATGGTCCGGGCCTGGTCGGCGATCGCCCGGGTGATCGCCTGGCGGATCCACCAGGTGGCGTAGGTGGAGAACTTGAAGCCGCGGCGATACTCGAACTTGTCCACCGCCTTCATCAAGCCCATATTCCCTTCCTGGATCAGGTCGAGAAAGGAGAGCCCCCGGTTGGTGTACTTTTTCGCGATGCTGATCACCAGCCTCAGGTTGGCCTCCACCATCTCGCTCTTGGCCCGGCGGACCTCGGCCAGGGCTTCGCCCAGTTCCCGGTAGAATTCCTGGAATTCCTCGATCTCCATCTCCAGGTTGACCTGGAGTCGCCGCAATTTCCTCCGCTCGTTCTTGATCCGGTTCCGGATCTGCGGAGTCTTGCGGGACCTGGCGGTCAGGGGCTCCAGGACTTCCTGGATCTCGACCACCCGGTCGTTGAGCCGGGCGAGGATGGGGAATAAATCCTCGACCACAGGCTGCTTGAAGCGGAATCTCTTCAACTGGCGGCCCATCTCGCGTTTCAGCTCGGCCTGGCGCTTCTCGTGTTTGAGTCTCTCCTCCTCCCGGTACCGGCAGGACCGGATCGCCTTCGATTCCTGTTTGATCCGCTTGTCAATCTCTTCAACTTTGGCGATCAATTCCGGCAGATCGGTTAAGTACCTTTCCCGACGCCGGCCCTTCCTCTCCACCACCACCCGGTCAAACCGCTCCTTCCCGGCCAGCAACCGCCGAGCCAGCAGGCAGATCTCCCGGGGGATAACCCCGAAGCGGAGGGTCAGGGCGTAAACCCGGTTCTCCGCCTTCTCGATCCGCTTCGAGATCGAAACCTCTTCTTCCCGGGTCAGCAGCGGGACCTGGCCCATCTGCCTCAAGTACATCCGGACGGGATCGTCGAGGATCTCGTAGGCCCGCGATGGTTCGACTTTCGGCTTCTCGTCCGTAGCTGACTTCGGGGAGTCGCCCTCCGGGAGTTCGAGGATTTCCACCCCCAACCCCTGGATCAGGATCTTGATCGATTCGTACTCTTCGGGGTTGATCAGCTCCCGGGGGAGCTGCTGGGAGAGATCGATCGCGGTGAGAAAACCTTTCTCGGAACCCAGGGCGATCAGTTTCTTGATTCTTTTGTCTTTATCAGATGTTTTCATAAACCGGCTTTCTCCCGGATCCGGGAGGGTAACGACTGTAATTCCTTCTGCAGGGCCGCGCAACGGCGGAGGATCAAAGCTCTGTCCTCTTCCAATCCTTCCCGCGCGGCCAGTTCCCGGCGGGCCCGGAGCAGTTCGGAACGAACCCGCTTCCGGGCCAGGTTGATGATCAACTGGACCGCCTCGCCGACCTCCGGACCGGACCCGTCCGAATCCAGCAGCCAACCCGACACCATCTCCTGCGCCCGGCGATCCCGAAGCGCCCCGACCAGGGTCTTCGAGAGCGGGACCTGCCCCTGGCGGATCAACTCGAGCATCAGGGTAACTACCGGTTGCAGCGGCGGGGAGAAAACGTCCGGGTACAGTTCTTCTTCCACTCTTCGGAAAAAGGTATCATTTCCCATCAAGTATTTCAAGAGGCGGAGCTGATATTTGTCAATTTTTCCCTCCGGGACGGCCGCCGGTGTCCGGGACGGGGGGGCCGGCGGTTTGCGCTTCCCAAACTCTTCCTGGACCGCTTCCGGAGAGACCCCGAGTCGCCCGGCCAGTTTCCTCAGGTAGGTTTCCCGGAGAACGGCGTTTTCGATCAGGGAGATACTCTCCAGCATCTGGCGGGCCACCGACATCCGTCCGCGATCGGCGGCAATGTCATACTGCTTACAGAGCCAGTCCAGCTTGAAGTCGAGCAGGGGTCGGCTCTCCTGGGCCAGTTTCTCGAAAGCCGGACCCGAGTGTTTCCGGATAAAGCTGTCCGGGTCTTCCCCGGGGGGAAGAACAATAATTCGAACCTCGAAATTTTTCTCCAGAAATACCGCCAGTCCCCGGAGGGCGGCCGCCGTCCCCGCCTGGTCGGCGTCGAAGGCGACCACCACCTTGTCGGTATAGCGCTTTAAGACCTGGGCCTGGATCTCGGTGAAGGCGGTCCCCTGGGAACAGACCATATTCTCCACCCCTTCCTGGTGGGCCCGGATGACGTCGAAGTAGCCCTCGCCGATGATCGCCTCCCCGGCTTCCCCGATCCGGACCCGGGCCCGGTCGATACCGAAGAGAATCCCCCCCTTCCGGAAGAGCGGGGTCTCCGGGGAAT
Source organism: Candidatus Erginobacter occultus (assembly GCA_030765265.1). Classification (GTDB taxonomy): domain Bacteria; phylum Auribacterota; class Erginobacteria; order Erginobacterales; family Erginobacteraceae; genus Erginobacter; species Erginobacter occultus. Next base: position 28,792 of record JAVCCZ010000071.1, on the reverse strand, counting down.
TGATGTACTTGGGGAGCGAGTCGTCGAGGACCCGGCCGCCGAAGGCGATCGTCCGCCCCCGGCCGTCGCGGACCGGGACGATCAGCCGGTCGCGGAAACGGTCGTAACAGCCTCCTCCCTTCTCCCGCTTGATCACCAGCCCGGCCTCGACCAGCAGCTCCTCGGGATAACCCTTCTTCCGGGCCCGGTTGAGCAAGCTCTCCCAACCCGGCTGGGCGTAGCCGATCTCGAAGGTCTTGATCGAGTCCTTCGTGATCTCCCTCCGATTCAGATACTCCCGGGCCCGCTCGCCGGCCCGGGAGCGGGTCAGGCCCCAGTGAAAATAATCGGCGGCCAGCCGGTGCAGTTCGAAGAGCTTCTCCCTTCGGGAAGCGGCCCGGGGGTCGGCTTCGGGGAGCTGAACATTGGCCCGCCGGGCCAGGTAACGGACCGCCTCCGGGAAGGTCATATTCTCCTTGCGCATCACGAAGGAAAAGACATCGCCCCCGGCCCCGCAGCCGAAACAATGAAAGATCTGCTTATCCGGGCTGACGGTGAAGGATGGGGTCTTCTCGCTATGGAAGGGACAGAGGGCCTTGAAGTTCCGGCCGGAGCGCTTCAGGGGCAGGTACTGGGAGACGACCTCGACAATATCGTTGGACGAATTGACGAGATCGACCTGGTCTGGAGAAAAGAGAGGAGCCATATCGATGATCTTTGCCCGGCCGGCGGCCGTCCCGGGCGGCCGCGCCCGCGGCGGATAGACAGCCGGCAATTGTTATTTATTAACATAGAACTGGATTAATGTCAATCGGCGGCGGGGGGAGAAGGAACCGGTTTCCCGATCAGCTCGGCCCGAAGTTCCCCCTGCTCAATCCCGGATACCCGGCCCCGGAAAATCCCCCCCGGTTTCAGCCCCGGGCCCCGGATGACCGTCCGGAGGTAATGCCTCTCCAGTCCGCTCCCCTCCCCTGCCCCGGAGAGGGACTCGACCAGCACCTCAACCGTCTCGCCCCGGAACCCCTCCCGGTAGCGGTCGGCCGCCCGGAGAGCGGCTTTTCCCAGAATCGCCGCCCGGGCCTTAACCGTTTCCCGGGGGGGAGCGGGCGTTTGTGAAGCCTCGGTCAGGGGACGGGAACTGTAGGGAAAGATATGAACCCGGCTGAAGCCCAGTTCCTCCACCGCCCGGCAGGTCAGCTGAAAATCAGCCTCGCTCTCGCCGGGGAAACCGACCAGGCAGTCGGTGGAGAGGGCGAGATCGGGGCAATCGCTCCTCAGGCTGGCGGCCAGCTCGCGGTACCCCCCGATCGTATAGCCCCGGTTCATCAGCTCCAGCACCCGGTCGGAGCCGCTCTGGAGAGGGAGATGGAGATGAGGGCAGAGACGGCGCTCCGAAGCGATCAACCGGCCCAGGGCGGCGGTCTTCTCCTCCGGTTCCACCGAACTCAGGCGGAGGCGAAAATCGCCCGGAAGGCGGCAGGCCCTCTCCACCAGACCGGCCAGGTCGAGGTCCCGGTCGCGGTAGAGACCGAGGTTGATCCCGGTCAGGACGATCTCCCGGTAACCGGCTTTTACCAGGCCCGCTATCTCGGCGAGCACCCCGGCGGCCGGCCGACTGGACGGGCGGCCCCGGACCAGGGGGATCACGCAGTAGGCACAGAACGCGTCACAGCCGTCCTGGACCTTGACCAGGGGACGGCTGCGCCCGGCGGCGAAGGTGGTCGCCCGGAGACCTTCCCCGTCCGGGGAGAAGGGAAACCGGCCCCGGCGGGGCGGAGGAACGAGGTTCTCCAGGTCGCGGCCGAGGAGGCGGGAATAGCGCCGCCCGCAGCCGACGATCACGATTTCGGCACGGGGAAACTCGGCGAGCTTCCGCCGGATCAGCTTTCGCGCCTTGGCCTCCGCCCGGGCGGTCACCGCGCAGGTATTGATGATCAGCAATCCCGGGTCGGCCCGGTCCTCCCGACAGCCGGAGCGCGACATCCGCTCTCTCAGCAGCTGGCTTTCGTACTGGTTGACCTTGCAGCCCAGGGTGAGGATGGCAAAAGTGGTGGGGGACGTCTTCATCGCGAAAGAAGAAAACCGCCGGCGGCTACCGATCGCCGAGCGCCAGCTGGAGGTAAGCGACGGCGGCCACGCCGGCGGTGGCCGCCCGGAGGATTCGCGGGCCCAGGCTGACCGCCAGGAATCCGGCCTCGACCGCCTCGGCGGCCTCGCTCTCGGTAAACCCTCCCTCGGGCCCGATCGCGACCAAAATCCGGGCCGGGACGCCGCCCCCGGCCGAGCGGGCCGTCACCGCTTTCAAGGACTTCTCCCCCTCCTTCTCCCAGGGGAGGAGGGAAAGATCGTATTCTTGGGCCCGGGCGAGAAAGTTTTTCCACTGCTCGACCGGATGAACCACCGGGTTGATCTTCCGCCCGGACTGCCGCGAGGCGTCGGCGGCGATCCGGGCCCAGCGCTGGCGGCGCTTCTCGCCTTCCTGGTAGAGCCGGGGGATCGTGTAGCGGGTGGCCAGGGGGATGAACTCCGAGATCCCCAGTTCGGTGGCCTGCCGCAGCACGCCGTCCAGCCCCCGGCCCTTGAGGAGCGACTGGGCGAGCGCGATCCGGACGGAGGGTAATTCCTCCGAGACCGAAGTTTCGCTGATCACGGCCTCGACCCGGCGCGGAGAGAGGATGGCGATCGTCCCGGTATATTCCATCCCCGCGCCGTCGAAACCGACAATCTCCGCGCCCCGCTTCAGGCGAAGGCTCCGGGAGATATAACGGGCGTCGGGGCCGGTAAAGACCATCCGGCGGCCCTGGAGCGAACCGGGGGAGAGAAAGAAGCGTTTCATAGCTACTTCCCTAAAAACTCCTGGAACTTCTCGAGGAAACTCTTATGCAGCGGGCGGTTCTTGTCGGAATAGGTCTCCTCGAACTGGCGCAGCAGCTCTTTCTGCTTCTTGTTCAGGCGGGAAGGAACCTCCACGGTAACGGTGACCTGCTCGTCGCCCCGGCCGGAGCCGTGGAGATGGGGGATGCCGAGCCCGCGGAGCTTGAAGACCTCCCCGCTCTGGGTCCCGGGCGGGATCTTCAACGTGGTCTCCCCTTCCAGGGTCGGGACCTTGATCTCGCCGCCCAGGGCGGCCAGGGGGAAACCGACCGTCGCCGGGCAGAAAATATCGTCCCCCGAACGGGTGAAGATCGGATGTTCGAGGACGCGGAGGTAGATTATCAGGTCGCCGGGGCCCGCCGCCCGGGGAGCGGTCTCCCCGCCGCCCCGCTGTCTCAGAATCGAGCCGTCCCCCACACCGGCGGGGATCCGGACGGTGACCTCCCGTTCCCGCTCCACCGTCCCCTGTCCCCGGCAGTCCCGGCAAGGTTCCTTGATGATCCGGCCTTCCCCCCGGCAGTCGGGGCAGACGCTCTCGGTGGCGAAGGTCCCGAGCAGGGTCCGCCGGGCCTGCCGGATCCGGCCCGCGCCGCGGCAGCGGGAGCAGACCTCGCGTTCGCTCCCCGGTTCCGCCCCCTCGCCTTGGCAGCGGGGACAGGTCTCCCGGCGGAAGATCTTGATTTTCTTCTCGGCGCCAGCGGCGGCTTCCTCGAGGCTGATCTCCATCTCGTACTCGATACTGGGACCCGCCGCGGGACGGGACCGGCCGCCGCCGCCGAAGCCGAAGATATCCCCGAAGATTCCTCCCCCACCGAAGGCCGCGCCCATAAACTGCTGGAAGATGTCGGCGGGGTCGTGGAAACCGAACCCCCTCCCCTTCAGACCCTCGTGGCCGTAAGTGTCGTAAACCTCGCGCTTGCGGGGGTCGCTCAGGACTTCGAAGGCCTCGGCCACCTCCTTGAACCGTCCCTCGGCCGCCGGATCGTCCGGGTTCTTGTCCGGGTGGTACTGGACCGCCAGGCGCCGGTAGGCCTTCTTGATCTCGGCGGCGTCGGCCGTTCTCCCGATCCCGAGAACCTGGTAATAGTCGCGCTTACTCATCGGTCTCAGGATTTACCGAAAGCGGACGGGAAACCTTGACTTCGGCCGGCCGGAGCAGACGGCCCCGGAAGAGATAACCCTTCCGGATAACTTCAAGTACGGTATCCTCGGGACAGCTGTCGGTGGCCTCGACCTGGACAGCCTCGTGGAGATGGGGGTTGAAGGGCTGACCTTCCGCCTCAACCTCTTCCAGTCCCTGCTTCTGCAAGACCTGTTCCAGCTGGCGACGGATCATCTCGACTCCGTCGAGAAGCGGGCCGGAGGATTCGGTCCGGGGGATAGAGTTCAGCGCCCGGTGAAAGTTATCCAGCACCGGGATAAACTCCCCCAGCAACTCCTGGTTGGCGTAAGTGATGTAATCCTTCCGCTCCCGGTCAAGACGCTTGCGGAGATTCTCCATATCGGCCAGGGTCCTGAGCATCTTCTCCCGGTACTCGGAGTCGGTGCCGGCGCGGAGGCGGAGTTCTTCCAGCTCCGAGCGGGGAATCTCCACCAGCTCCGAATCGGTCTCCGGGACCGGGCCGGGTTGGGACGGCTTCTCTTCTTTTTCGGACTTTTTCCGGTGATGTGGCTTTTTCTCTTCGGTCATCTTGTTTTCCTCTTCTGAATTCCGTGATCGGGATTTTCCGGCCCATAGATATATCCGAGCGGAACAAGGTTGTCAAGCCCCGGCCGGCGGGAGAAATTTTTAAACTTTTTTCTCCTTTTCCCGTTTCATAGATAACACGGCGGGCGTTGAGATTAAAGCCCAAAACCCTCAACCCTCATCAGGGAGGTACGACGATGAGAATATGGATCGGATTACTGGCAGCGCCGTTGGTGATGGGCCTGGCCCACACCGCCGGCGCGAGAGAAGGTTCTCCCCGCGGGAGAGAGGGAAGAGACTTCTGGCGGAGCGAGCGGGTGGTGGAGAAACTGGCCCTGACCCCGGAGCAGGTGGAAAAACTGGAAACAACCGGGGCGGATTTCCAAGCCCAAAACCGGGAATTATCCGCACGCTGGCAGGCTGGGCGGGAGGAACTGCAGGCGGCGATGTCCGCGGAAGAATTCTCGACCGGTGAAGTGGACCGGCTGGGCGAGGTCCTGGCCGGGCTGGCCGCCGAACGGTCGCGGTTAAATACCGCCCGGATGATCGCCATCCGACAGATCCTGACCGCCGAGCAATGGGATGAACTGCAGACCGGGCGGCAGCGGATGGGAGAGAGGATGAAGAGAAAAATGCGGGGCGGTCCCCGGGGCGAAGCGGCCAGGAGAGGCTGGCCGGTCGAACCGGAGGCGGTGGAATAATCTTCCCGGCAACCGCGGATGGCAACCAGGCGGCGGCGGGGCCGAAACGGCCCCGTTCGCCGTCTCCATTACCGAGTCCATATCCCCCATTTCCTCAATACAACCGGATCTCGCCTTCCAGACTTTTCAGGGTCTTCTCCCCGATCCCCTTGACTCTCATCAGGGCCTTGATCCGGCTGAACCCGACGAACCGCCGCCGGTAATTGATTATCCGCCAGGCGGCAACCGGGCCGATCCCGGGGAGCGAGACCAGCTCGTCGAACCCGGCCCGGTTGATATTGATTGTGGTATAGTAATCCCGGGGAAAGAAGATCCAGCCGTCCTCCGCCGTCTCCACTTCCGCTTCCCCGGAAAAAGGCGGCCGGGTCAGATAGACCAACCGGCGGAGATGTTCCGTGGTCCTTTCTGAGCCGTTAACCGGTTGGGCGGCAAATTCCGGATCAGGCAACGCTTGCCGCAGTTCACGGTAGAGAGCGACCGGGGCGCGGGTCGCCTCTCTTTGCCCGCGGATAATCTCCACCGTCCCCCCGACCGCCCCGCAGAGCAGGGCCGCCGCCAGCACGGAGAGGATCGCCCACTCTCTCCGGGTCAGGCGGGCGAATAAATTTCGCCGCCGCCGGGGGGAGGGTTGGACGGTTGACGTCCTCATTCCCTGTCCCTCATTTAAGCTGGTTCCGATTCCGGCCCCGATAGCAACCGCGAAAAATGCCCGGCCGGGGCGCCCGGATCGGGGTCGGTTTCGGTATCGATCTTTTCAGTATGTTATCTCTTCTGTCACGATATATCAACGTATGATATTCTCCTTCCAACCTGCCGGAGCAACTATGGAAAATCAGAAAATCGCCGATATCTTCAACCGGATCGCCGACCTCCTCGATATCCGGGGGGATAACCCCTTCCGGATCCGGTCCTACCGGGCCGCCGCCCGGACGATCGAAGACCTTCCGGAGAACCTGGCCGGGGCGGCGGGCGAGGGGAAAGACCTGACCGACCTGCCGGGGATCGGGAAGGACCTGGCGGCCAAGATCGCCGAGATCGTCCAGTCCGGGAGACTGAAGTTCCTCGATGACCTGAAGAAAACCCTGCCCCCCGGACTCCCGGAACTCCTCCGGCTGGAGGGGGTCGGACCGAAAAAGGTCAAGCTCTTCTACGAAGAGGCCGGGATCGACTCGATCGACAGCCTCGACCGGGCGGCCCGGGCCGGGCGCCTCCGCGGGCTGGACCGGATGGGGGAGAAGACGGAAGAGAAGATCGTCCGGGCGATCGAGAGTTACCGGAAGACGGCCGGCCGGTTCCGGCTCGATACCGGGTTCGCCGCCGCCGAAGAGATCACCGCTTACCTGGAACCGGCGGCCGACGATCTCGTCCCGGCCGGGAGCCTGCGCCGCCGCCGGGAGACGGTCGGCGACCTCGATATCCTGGCCGTCACCCGGGATGGACCCGGCCTGATGGAGCGGTTCGTCGGCCAACCGGAGACCACCGCCGTTCTGGCCCAAGGCTCGACCCGGTCCGCCGTCCGGGTGGAGAACGGACTCCAGGTTGACTTAAGGGTGATGGCCCGCGAAGAGTTCGGCTCCGCCCTCCTCTACTTTACCGGGTCGAAAGCTCACAACATCGCCCTGCGGCGTCGGGGTCGGGAGCGGGGTTTGAAGGTGAGTGAATATGGGATTTTCCGGGGAGAGAAAAGGATCGCCGGGGAAACCGAGGAGGAGTGCTACCGGGCGCTCGGCCTCCCCTGGATCCCGCCCGAACTGCGGGAAAACCGGGGCGAGATCGAGGCGGCGGAACAAAATCGGCTCCCCCGGCTGATCGAACCGGAAGCGATCCGGGGCGACCTCCAGATGCACTCGACCGCTTCCGACGGGAAGGAGAGCGTCCTCGAGATGGCCCGGGCGGCGGAAAAGCGGGGCTACCGTTATATCGCGATCACCGACCATTCCCAGGCGGTCCGGGTGGCCGGCGGCCTCAACGAGAAGGAACTGGCCGAGCATCTCAAGGAGATCGATAAGGCCGGGAAAAAATGCCCGGGGATCCGGATCTTAAAGGGAGTCGAGGTCGACATCCTGGCCGACGGAACTCTCGATCTCCAAGACGAGATCCTCCGGGAGTGCGAGGTGGTGGTGGCCTCGATCCATTACAACTTCAACCTCCCGGAGAAGGAGATGACCCGGCGGATCGTCCGGGGGCTGAAAAACCCCCAGGTCAATATCTTCGGCCATCCCACCGGCCGGCTGCTTCTCCAGCGGGAACCTTACTCCTTCGACTTCGAGGAGGTAGTGAAGGCCGCGGTCGGGGAGGGCGTGACCCTGGAAATCAACGCCCACCCGGCCCGCCTCGACTTGAACGACGTCCTGGCCCGGAGGGCGAAGGAACTGGGGGCCCGCCTGGTCATCGATACCGACGCCCACTCCTCCCTCCAGCTCGGGCTGATGGAATACGGGGTCTTTACCGCCCGGCGGGCCTGGCTGGAGAAAGATGACGTGATCAATACCTATCCCCTGAAAAAACTCCTCGACGTCCTCAATCGCCCGCTCCGGTAGCACGGACATCCCTGTCTGTGCTCTTTGGCCGAAATGCCCCCTTGTCCGATCGGCCGGCCTTATGCGATACTGAATCATCAACTTAAGCAGAAATCCAGCCGGCCGCAACCAACCACAACCTAATCCTCGTCGTCGATTATGGCCAAAAACAATAAACTTAACGAACTCCTCAAGGTTTGCGAGCCAAAGTCCTCCTTGCTGATCCTGCCTCACAACCATCCCGACCCCGATTCCCTGGCCAGCGGTTGGGCCCTCCAGTACCTCCTGGAGCAAAAGTCCGGGATCGCATCCACCGTCGCCTACGGGGGGATTCTCGGCCGGGAGGAGAACCGGACCTTCAAGAGCCAGCTGAAGATCAAGGCGGTGGGTTTGCGATCCTCTCACTTCAAAAAATACTCCTCGGTCGCCCTGGTTGACTGCCAGCCGCGGGGGGGAAACGTCAGCCTCCCCCCGGAGGTCGATCCTTTGATCGTGATCGATCACCATCCCCGGCTGAAGACCACCAAAGCCCCCTTCACCGACATTCAGCCCGATTGCGGGGCGACCGCCACCATTTTGATCGAGTACCTCCGGGAAGCTGGGATCGCCCCGCCCACGTTGCTGGCCACCGCCCTTTACTACGCCCTGATCTCCGAAACCCAGCACCTGGGCAGGGATGTCACCGACCGGGACATCCAGGCCTCAACCTTCCTCTTCCCTCTCGCCCGGCACCGGCTGATCTCCCGGATCGAGCATCCGGCCCAGAACCGGGAATATTTCCAGCAGCTCCACCGGGCCCTGGGCCAGACCTTCACCTACAAAACCTTCATCGGGGCCCGGCTCGATGATGTTTACTACCCGAGCTTCGTCGCCCAGTTGGCCGATTTCCTGGTCTCGCTGCGGCGGGCCACCTGGTGCTTCGTCACCGGCCGTTACCGGGATTCTCTCCATATCTCGCTTCGGACCACCCATCCCCGAGCCCGGGCGGGAAAACTTTTACGGAAGGTGATCGGTAAACGGGGGAACGCCGGGGGACACGAGATGATCGCCGGAGGCCAAGTCGAACTCGCCGGGATGTCGACCGAGGAGAGAAACGGCCTCGAAGAGACCCTCTTCAAAAGAATTTACAAGGAACTGGGCCTCCCGGAAGACCTCTCCCCCACCCCGCTGATCGAACGGAGTGAAGATTAGAGAATGGGGAAACTTGCCCTGAGCTTGTCGAAGGGTGGGGAATAGGGATTGGGTCAGTCTTCTTCCCCTTCTCCGGGCTCCGGCGCGACGGCTTTCTCCTTCCGGGCGGCTTCCCGCCGGATCCGGGCCTGCTCCGCGGACTCCACCGGATCGGGTTTCAGGTAACGGATCTCGTATTCCTTCCCGTCGGTGGTGACCCGGATGTGATCGTCGCCGTGGCACTCCGATCCCGACTTTCCCCTGTCCAGCCGGTCGGTCCGCCAGATCCTGACCCCGTGGGATTCGTATCTCTTGATCAGGGAAGCGTCGGGAAGCCCGTGGCGGTTGCCGGCCATTATGATCCCTTCTTTCGGGGCCACCGCCTCGATATACGGGTTGGTGCTGGAAGTTTCGCTGCCGTGGTGGGGGATCTTGAGGATGGTGGAACGGAGCCGATTCTCGTCCTCGCCGACGTAGTTATCCAGAAGATACCGCTCCGCCCCGATCGGATGGTCGGGATCGTGATAACCGTAGGAGTCGGGACGGGTCTTCCCCTCGAGGTCGCCGGTAAAGAGAAAGCTGACATCGCCGTATTCCATCCGGATCACCAGCGAGCTGTCGTTGACGGTGCTGTCGGAGACCGCCGGGTTGCTGTAGAGGATCTCCACGTCCAGTTCCTCCCCCCATTCCAGCTTCAGGGGCACGCTCTGGCCGAGCGACTTCGTCCCCGGAATGGCGGGGATCCCGATGGCGGGGAAGTAAAAGATACTGTGAGGCTCGATCAGGGCGATCCAGCAGAACGCCCCGAAAAATGTGCTCGAAGATTGGTAGCCGGGATCGATAATCCATTTCGCCCGGTACATCTCCAGCATCCCGATCAGTCCCCGGTAATGATCGTTATGGGCGTGGGTATTGATCATCCATTCGATCTCGGATCCCCATCTCAACCCAAGATCGAGCATAATATCCTGGATCCGCTGGGAACTGGGACCGCCGTCGATGATGATGTTGTAGCCCTCATAGATCCCGTTGCCTTTGATCCCGTCGTCGGGGGTCTGGATCCAGATGCAGTCGCCGTGGCCGACATCGACGAAGTTGACAACCAGGGGCGTGATCTCCGTCTCGGCCGCGAAAATCAGGGGGGCGGACAAGAAAAACGACAGGGCAACCAGGGGCAGCGGGGAGCGGGAAAACCTTTGGATCCAGTTCATAAGGGGTGTCTCCTGAATATTGCTTTGCCGATAATGATAAAATATATCATATCCCCGGGCCGGCGACAGGAAAAATTCCCGGGAAGCCTTTACTTTCTCCCGGAATAATTTATACTGGGCTGTTTCAGCGAGTCAACCGGGAAGCATAACTTAAGGGAGGGAACCATTATGGATCTGCTGATCAAGAATGCTCAACTTAGGAAGACGGAAGGAACCCGGGATATCGCCATCACCGGCGGGAAGATCGAAAAGATCGCCGAGCGGATCGAGGGGGAGGCCGGCACCGAGATCGACGCCGGCGGCTGCCTGGTCACGGAGTCGTTCCTCAACGCCCACCTCCATCTCTGCAAGGTTTACACCCTGCAGATGATGAGCGAGGACGCGCTCAAGGATTACCACGAGGGGGGGATGGGAAAGGCGATGACCGCCATCGAGGCGGCGGCCAAAATCAAGGAGAACTACGACGAGAAGTGGATCCTCCCCAACGCGAGAAAGGCGGTCAAGCTGGCCGCCCTCAACGGGACCACCCACATCCGGGCCCTGGCCGACGTCGACAGCAAGGCGAAGCTGGAAGGGATCAAGGCGCTGCTCAAGCTCAAAGAAGAGTTCAAGGGGATCGTCGACCTCCAGGTCGTCGCTTTTCCTCAGGACGGGGTGGTCCGGGAACCTGAGGCCGCCGGGCTGGTGCGGGAGGCCCTGGAGATGGGGGCCGACGTGGTCGGGGGGATCCCCTGGATCGAGTTCACCGACGCCGACGAGCAGTCCCATATCGACCAGATGGTCGACCTGGCCGTGGAGTTCGACCGGAACGTCTCGATGCTGGTCGACGACGCCGGCGACCCGGGACTGCGGACCCTGGAGATGCTGGCCTTGAAGACCCTGGAGAAAGGCTGGGAAGGGAGGGTGCTGGCCCACCACGCCCGGGCGATGTGCCTCTATCCCGACCCCTACTTTATGAAGCTGGTCGCCCTGCTCAAGCGGGCCCGGCTGGGCGTGGTCAGCGATCCCCACACCGGCCCGCTCCACGCTCGGGTGAAGGACCTGCTGGCGGAGGGCGCCCTGGTCTGCCTGGGCCAGGACGACGTCTCCGACGCCTACTATCCTTACGGCCGGAACAATATGCTCGAAGTCGCCTTCCTCAACTCCCATCTCCTCTGGATGACCACCGCCGCCGATATGGAGATCCTCTACGATATGATCTCCGTCGACGCCGCCCGGGCGATGGGGGTGGAGGATTTCGGGCTGGAAGTCGGCAAGTCCGCCAACCTGGTCGTCCTCCAGGATGACTCCGTCCTCGAGGCCTTCCGCAACCACCGGGAGGTCAAGTACCTAGTCAGCCACGGCAACCAGGTCGACCTCGATGCCCTCCGCGATTAGTGTAGTGTTTCAAAAATAACGTCCATTAAATTGTCATTTGCGAGCGATAACGAAGCAATCTCAATCCGTTGTCAGGGAATAGATTGCTTCGTCGCTCTGCTCCTCGCAATGACATACTTATTCAAGTTATTTGCAAGACGCGACACTAGCCCCTTAATATACAATTCAGGTATGACTTGAATTGTCTAATAAGGGCAACGGTAATTATGAAATATCGGATCCTGTTCCCGGTTCTTCTCCTCCTGGCGGCCAGCTGCGGCACCGAGGTCGGGCCGGACCCGGGGAGGGAGAGCCCCGAGGGCAAAGCCGTCCTGGAGGGCAAGCTCCGCCTGGCCGGGGAGTACCTGGAATCCGGGCGGGTCGGCGGCGCCGAATCCCTCTTCCGGGAGGTCCTCCGATCCGATCCGGACTCCGCCGACGCCGCCGCCGGGCTGGCCCGGGTTTACCTGCTGACCGGCCGGACCGCCGAGGCGATCCGGAGCGGGAAGAACGCGGTCCGGCTCGATCCCCTTCGGGCGGCGGCCTGGGAGGACCTGGGCCGAGCCCAAACCCGGGAGGGACGGCTGGAAGACGCGGTCTGGTCGCTGCGGAAGGCCGTCCAGATCGAACCCGGAAACGTCAACTATCTCAACGAACTCGGGGTGACCCTGGGCAAGGTCGGACTCTACCAGGAAGCGATCACCGCCCTGGCCGATGCCGTCGAACTCGACCCGGATTTTCCCGAAGCGCTGAATAACCTGGCGATGGCCCGCTTCCAGGCCGGCGAGCCGGACCGGGCGGAAGAATTACTCGACCGGGCCCTGGAAGTCAGCCCCGATTACCCCAAGGCCCACCTCAACCGGGGGCTGATCCGCCGGGATCGAGGCGAGAACGACCTGGCCCTGCAGAGCTTTGCGGAAGCCATCCGGCTCGACCCGGACCTGATCCCGGCCTACGTCCTGGCCGGAACGGTCCATTACGAAAACGGGCGTTTCCCGGAAGCCCGCGAAGCCTACGCGGCGATCCTCGAACGCGCCCCCGATTTCGCCCCCGCCTACATCCGGCTGGGCGAGGTGGCTCTCCGGCTCGAGGAGACCGGGGAAGCGGTGAAATTGTTGGAAAAAGCCATCGAACTTGCCCCCCGGGAACCGGCGTCCTACGCGCTTTTGAGCCGGGCCCGGCTGAAGCGCGGGGAATACGAACAGGCCGGGACCGCCATCCTCTGGTCCCTCAACCTCGACCCCGACAACCCGGATTATTACCGCCAGGCCGCCGAACTCTTCCTGGCCCGGGACCGCTGGCGGGAGGCGGAAAACGCCCTCTCCCGGGCGGGGGAGATCGACCCGGAGAACCCGGAAATTCTTCTCGACCTGGGCCGGCTCTACCTCCGGATCCGTCAGCCCGACCGGGGACGCGAGGTCCTGGAGCAGGCAATCGCCCTCGACCCGGAAGGCGAAGCCGGCCTCAGCGCCCGCCAGGAACTGGATCGACTGGAAGGAGTCGGGGGACCGACCCCGGCCGAAGCAACCGGGAAGCAGGAACATTTCTGGGAGACCGTCTTTGACCGGATCCATCTCTCCCCCACCCCGGCCGGGGAGTGAGGGAGGGGGAGCTAAATACCTTGTCATCTCCCGGCATATCGGGGAAGATTGAGGGGGGGATGGGGAATAGGGAATGGTATATTAAATTCGTGGTAATTGGTGGAATTAGTGGATAAAAGGGGCCGAGGCGGGGGGAGGAACCAAAGAATTCGATCCCGATAGCGATAGCGATCCCGATAGCGATTAATCCCCCGCAACGTGCGCGAAGATTGGCGAGGATTCGTGGTTCCAAAAAGAGGCCGGGACGGGGGAGAGAAGACAGTAATCAGCGGACCAGAACCAGGAGGGAAGAATGAAGAAGATGAAGATGGAAGATTTCTTGAACTTTATGGACGGGGTTGAGGTTTACGACCTGACGATGCCCCTCTCCATCCACACCCCGCCCTGGCCGAGCTATATGCCGCTGCAGATCCAGTATTTCAAACGGATCGCGGGCTGCCACGGCGGCGGACCGGGGGCCAACGGCCAGGTGATCAAGCTCAGCAACCACATCGGGACCCATATGGACGGAGAGATCCATTTCTACGGCGCCGGCCGGCCGATCGGGACGGTCCCGATCCAGGAATGGATCGGGAGCGGAGTGGTGGTCGATATCTCGAAAGAGGTCTCCGACTACAGCCTCTACTCCCCGGAGCTGCTGATGAGCAAAGCCGATATCCGCGAAGGCGATATCCTGATCATCAACACCGGCTACCACCGCTTCGACTGGACCCACAAGACCGCCGACGAGGTCCGCTATATGGTGATGCATCCCGGACCCGGACCCGGCTTCGACAAATGGTGCCGGAAGATGAAGTTCAAGTGGATCGGAGTCGACTGCGGCAGCGCCGACCACCCGATGAACACCATCATCCGGAAATGGCAGCCCGATCACTTTGCCCGGGCCGAGGCCAAGCTGGAGAAGGAATTCGGGAAGAAATGGGACGAGCTTTTCCCCCCCGACTACTACTACCAGGTGATGCACCTCAAGCTCTTCCCGAAAAAGATCGTCCACGCCGAGTGCCTGGGCGGCGATATCGATCGGCTGAGCAACCAGCGCTGCTGGATCGGCGCCTTCCCCTGGCGGGCGGTGGAGATGGAATCCTCCGGCTGCCGGATCATCGCGATGGCTCCGTAGTTCGCATAGCGCATAGGGCATAGCGCATAGCGTCAGGACCCGGGCTCTATGCGCTACGCTCCTATGCGCTTTGCCCTATGATCTATGCGCATCAGGCCCCGAAATCTCGCCCCGATCCTGCTCCTCCTTCTGGTCGGAACCGGGGTCTACCTCAACTCCCTGGACAACGGCTTCGTCTATGACGACCTGGTCACGGTGGAGGAAAACTTCTTCATCCGGGACTGGAGCAACCTGGGGAAATTCTTCTCCCGGGATTATTACGCCCGCTCCGAGGAGTACTCTTTCCGCCCCCTGGTCACTCTGACCTACTTCTCCGACTGGGCCCTCTTCCGGGAAGACCCCCGGGGCTACCACCTGACCAACCTCCTCCTCCACCTCCTGGCCGGCCTGGCCGTCTATGCTTTGGCCCGGAAAATCTGCTCCGCCCCGGGACTCGGTTTCCTAACCGCCTTAATCTTCCTCGTTCATCCCGCCCAGACCGAGGCGGTGAACGGCATCTCCTTCCGGGAGGACCTCCTCTGCGCTATTTTTTGCTTCCTCTCGCTCCTCTCTTTCGTTAAAACCGGGTGGAAGGGGAAGATGGATACAAAGTCCTACGCCCTCTCGCTCCTCTTCTTCATCCTGGCCCTGCTCGCCAAGGAGATGGCGGTCGCCCTGCCGGTGGTCATCGCCGCCTATCTCCGGATAATCCAGAGGCGGCGGTGGACCGAACTGCTCCGCCCTTCCATCCTGGTCTTCTTCCTGATCGCCGCCCTTTACGGAGCCGCCCGCCTGCTCTTCCTCTTCCAGGCCGGGACACTGCCCGCCGCCCCCGAGTTCGGCGACCCGTTCGCCCGATTGGTCCTCGCCCTGAAAAGCCTCGGACTCTATGGACGACTGGCCTTTCTCCCCGTCCGCCTCACCGTGGAATATCCCGACCCCTTTTCCCCGGTCATCTGGTCCAGTTACCTGGTTCTTCCCGCCTTGCTCACCGCCGCCTTTCTCCTGGCGGCGGGGATCCGGGGGAAGAACCCGATCGGGAAGTTCGGCCTGGCCTTCTTCTTCCTCGCCCTGCTCCCGGTCCTCAACCTGGTCCCGACCGCCCGGCTCGGCGCCGAGCGGTTTATCTACCTGCCGCTTATGGGCTTCGCGGTCTGGGCGGCCGAAACCCTGGGGCAGTTGTCGGTCGGCCGCCGGAAGGTGGTCATCCCGGCCGCCTTGGTCTTCCTCATTGCCCTGGGGGCGGGAACGGTCAGCCGCAACCGGGACTGGGCGGATAATTATACCCTCTTCAAGCGGGCGGTCGAGGTCAGCCCCGGCAGTTCCAAGGCCCGCCACGGTTTGGGCAACGAGTATTTCCGGCTCGGCCGGACCGCGGCGGCAATCGAGGAATTCCAGCGGGCGATCGCCATCTTTCCCCGCGAACCGCTCTACTACAACTCCCTCGGCGTCGCCTACGGAGAAGAGGGAAGATTCGAGGAGTCGCTGCTCCAGTTCCAGCGCTCGGCCGCCCTCAACCCGGGCGATCCCCTGGTCCGGCTCAATCTCTCCACCCTCTTTCTCCGGACCGGGGATATCGGCCGGGCCCTCGAGGAGATCGACGGCTTCATCGCCGCCCGGCCCTTCGAGCCCGACGGTTACCTCAACCGGGGTGAAATCCTGCTCGCCCAGAGTGACTTCTCCGCCGCCGCCGACTCTTTCCGGCAAGCCCTCGCCCTCCACCCCCGGTCGTTTTCCGCCCTCTCCGGCCTCGGCTACTGCCATTACCGGCTCGGGGAATGGGATGAGGCCCGATATTACTGGGAGCGGGCGCTGGAGATCGATCCCCGCCAACCCGGACTCCGCCGCAACCTCGAACTGATCCCGGCGGACTGAAGCTTGATTTAATCCTCGAATCAGTTATTATCGGTCTCCCGGCAAATCGACGCCGGGCTAAATAAACAGGAGGAACATTATGGCGGAAAAACAATATCACATCGATCTCGCCCCCGGCGACGTGGGGCGTTACGTCCTGCTTCCCGGCGACCCCGCCCGGGCGGAGAAAATCTCGGCCTACTTCGACGACCCCCGGGAGGTCGCCTTCAAGCGGGAGTTCAGGACTTTCACCGGCACGGTGGAGGGGATCAAGGTCTCGGTCACCTCGACCGGGATCGGCTGCCCCTCGGCGGCGATCGCCCTCGAGGAACTGGTCGCGATCGGGGCGGATACTTTCATCCGGGTCGGGACCGCCGGCTCGCTCCAGGAGGAGGTCGATGTCGGCCACCTGGCGATCGCCACCGGGGTGATCCGGGAAGAGGGGACCACCCGGCAGTACATCCCCCTCTCCTACCCCGCCGTCTCCGACCCCGAGGTCCTCTTCGCCCTCAAGCAGGCGGCGGGCGAACTCGGTTACCCCAACCACCTGGGGATCACCCACTGCAAGGACGCCTTCTACTCCGAGCACGAGGGCTACGCCGCCCAGGAGGAGTTTAACCAGCATCTCTGGAAGACCTGGCTGAGAGCCAACGTCATCTCCACCTCAATGGAGGAAGCCGCCCTCTTCGTGGTCGGCTCGCTGCGCAAGGTCCGGGTGGGGGCGTTGGCCACCATCATCGGCCAGACCTGGGCCGGCAAACCGATCATCAAGTCGGTCGACCCGGAAAACGCCATCCGCACCGCCCTGCGGGCTTTCGTCATCCTCGACCGGCAGTAACCGGAATCAAAATTATCCCGGCCGTATTTTCGGCGCCGGGGCGCAACAACAAGGAGGAAAGTAATGGCCAGAATCGCCTTAATCTTCCCGGGCCAGGCCTCGCAGTACGTGGGGATGGGCCGGGAGATCGCCCAAACCCCGGTCGGGGAGAAACTCTTCTTCCAAGCCGACGAAGCCCTCGGTTTCCCGCTCAGCACCCTTTGCTTCGAGGGGCCGGCCGAAGAACTCACCCTGACCTACAACACCCAGCCGGCGATTGTCACCGTCAGCCTGATCGCCTTCCAGCTCCTGGCCGAGAAGGGGATCAAGCCGGAGATGGTGGCCGGCCACAGCCTGGGCGAATACAGCGCCCTGGCCGCCGCCGGATCGCTGAGCTTTATCGACGCTGTCCGCCTGGTCCGGACCCGGGGGCAGCTGATGCACGACGCCACCAAATCGGTCTCCGGGGGGATGGCCGCCATCATCGGCCTGACCCCGGCCGAAGTGGAGGAGATCTGCCGGGAAGCCTCGGCGGCCGGGATCGTCCAGGCGGCCAACTACAACTCGCCCGCGCAGACGGCGATCTCGGGAGACAAAGCCGGGCTGGAAAAGGCCATCGAGCTGGCCACCGCGAAAGGGGCCAAGCGGGCGATGATGCTCCCGGTCAGCGCCCCCTTCCACTCCAGCCTGATGGACCCGGTGGCCGGGCAGTTCCGGCCGGAACTGGAGGCGGCCGCGGTCAACGCCGCCGCCGTAGAGGTGATCGCCAACGTCACTGCCGCCCCGGAGACCTCGGCCGAGGAGATCCGGAAGAACCTGATCGCCCAGGTCAACGGGCCGGTCCGCTGGACGGAGACCGTGGAGTATATGATCGCACAGGGGATCGACACCTTCGTCGAAGTCGGACCGGGCAAGGTCCTGACCGGCCTGATGAAGAAGACCAACCGGGACGTGGCCTGCATCCCGGTGGAGACCCCGGAGTCGATCGAAGGGCTGCTCTCGACCCTCGGTTGAGGGACGCCGGGACCGGGGAGACCCGTGGGATGGGAATAATTTTCTTCAATATCCAATAACCAACAAGGAATATCCAACTTCCAAGTATCGTCTTTCCTTCTTCATTGGTTATTCCTTGTTGGTTATTGGGTTTTCTTATTCCAGAGCCGGCCGGTGGGGCTCGACGTGGACCAGGACGCTCTTCAGGGCCGGCACCCTTCCCATCAACTCCCCCTTCACCCGCCCGGCGATCCGATGCCCCTCGACCACGGAGAGAGCAGGATCGACCTCGATGTGGATGTCGATCATTAACTCCAGCCCCGACTTCCGGACCAGCAGCTTCTCCACCCTCTCCACCCCGGCCGTCTGCGCGGCCAGCCGCCCGATCTCTTCGGCCGCCTCGCCGTCCACCACCCGGTCCAACAACTCCGAACTGGTCTTCAGGAGCAGCTTGATTCCGGTATAGCAGATGATCCCGGCCACCGCCATCGCCGCCAGGTGGTCGGCGATATGAAACCGGGGTCCGCCGAGAATGGCCAGGGCCACCCCGACCAGAACCGCGATCGAGGAGAAGGCGTCGGAGCGGTGGTGCCAAGCATCGGCGATCAGGGAACTGGAGCCGAGCCTTTTCCCCAGCCGGATCTTGTACCGGAAGAGCCCTTCCTTGACCAGGATCGAAACCGCGGCGATGACCAGGACATAATTCGCCGGGGCCGGCGGGGTGGGCCGGGAGAGGCCCCGGACCGAGTTGTAGAAGATCATCCCCCCGAGAAAGATCAGGAAGAGGGAGACGGCCTGGGCCGCCACCGACTCGGCCTTCCCGTGGCCGTAGGGATGCTCATGGTCGGGGGACTTCCGGGCCATCTTCATCCCGGCCAGGACGATCCCCGAGCTCAAGATATCGGAGAGGCTGTGGACCCCGTCGGCCACCATCGCCGCCGAATGGCCGAGAATGCCGGACAGGAACTTGATCAGGGAGAGGAAGATATTCCCGGCGATCCCGACCCAGGCCGCGCGGGCGCCCTTCTCATAAGCATCAACGCCGGGGCCGAAGCCTTCCCGGTCCGAATCTCGCGGAATTTCTCTTCCCCGGATCATTTACTAATAACGCCTTTTCTCGAGTGGCCGCGGTTACCGGGTAATCGGCAGGTCGTTATTTCCGCCGAAATAGACCCGGGTCAGGCCGGCCACGGCCCAGAGGCCGGAGTTGAACCGGAAGATCCCGATCCCGTCGGTCCCGTCGCCGTCGTAGTCGGCCGGCACCGGGGAGTCGGTGGACGTCCCGAAGTATCTCCTGGTTACCCCCCTCACCGCCCAGAGACCGGAGACGGGACGAAAGATGGCGGCCTCGAAGGTCCCATCCCCGTCATAGTCCCCCGGGCGCGGGGTGTCGGACGAGCCGCCGAAATACAACCGGGTGACCCCCCGGACCGCCCAGAGGCCGGAACCGGGCCGGAAAATCCCAATCTTCTTGAGATTATCCCCACCATAGAAACCGGCCGCCGGGAGGTCGGAGGCCCCCCCGAAGTAACAGCGGGTCAACCCCCGGATTGCCCAGAGGCCGGATTGGGAACGGAAGACCGCCGCTTCCCAGGTGCCGTCGCCGGTGTAGTCCCCGGCCTGGGGGAGGTCATAGATGCCGCCGAAGTAGGCCCGGGTCAGACCCCGGACCGCCCAGAGGCCGGAAGAACCCCGGAAGACGGCGATCTCGGTCGTTCCGTCGCCGTCGTAGTCCCCGGGCGCCGGCTGGTCGTAAGTTCCCCCGAAGTAGACCCGGGTCAGACCCCGGACCGCCCAGAGGCCGGTGGCAGCCCGGAAGATCGCGATGTCGGAGGTCCCGTCGCCTTCATAGTCGTAAATCCAGGACGCGGAGGGGGGAGGGAAGTCGTACTCGGCCAGCTTCAGTTTTTGCGGCTCATTGATCGTGGCATAGCTGATCCGGGGGTTGCCGTCGGGGTCGAGCGCCAGGGACGTGGTCTTGTATACCGCGTCCCCCCCGGCATCCGCGGTCTGAATAATCCAGCTGCCGCCGCGTTGCCGGGCGTACTTGAGATTGCCGGAATACTCGCCCAGGTGATCCTGATAGCTCAGATGGGGGCAACCGGAAGAGTCCAGGGCGAGGGAGACCCCCCTTCCCACGTCCCCCCCGGCGTCCACGGTCTCGATCGACCAGGCCGCCCCGTCGAAAGCGGCGTACTTGAGGCAGGGCTGCGACCCGTGATAATAGCCGATCCGGGGCCGGCCGGCGCTGTCGAGAGCCAGGGAGCAATACATCCCCACGGCGGATCCCTGGTCCACCGTCTCCAGTGTCCAGGCCGTCCCGTCTCCGATGGACGCGTAGATCAGGGCGTCGGGCGAGCCCTGGCGGAAGTAACTGATGTGGGGGTGGCCGGCGCTATCCAGGGCCAGGGATGTGTATCCGCTGACGGCGCCTCCGGCGTCCACGGTCTGGATATTCCACTGGGCGCCGTTCCAAACGGCATACCGCAGATTCCCCGAGGCACCGTAGGATGAACTGACGATGAAGCTGATGCGCGGCTGGTCGAGTGTGTCCAGGGCCAGCGAATTTCCCTCGCCGGAATATTTAGCGGTGAACACGGTCTGAAAGTTCCACTGGCTCCCGTCCCAGGAGCAGTAGCGCAGATTATATCCCGGGGACTGGGCCCGAAAACTGATCCGGGGATAACCGGACTGATCGAGGGCCAGGGAGGTAAATGTTCCAATGTCGTCTTCCCCGGTATCGAGACTTTCCAGGGTCCAGGTCCCCGCGTTCCAGGAAGCGTAGCCGAGCCGGCCCAGTTGCTCGCGGTAGTAACTGATCCGGGGGTTGCCGGATCCGTCCAGGGCCAGAGAGGAATATTGACCCAGCCCCCCGCCGACCTGATAATCATCCACCGTCTGAATGGTCCAGTCCCCCACTCCTCCCTGAAGGGAATTCCACCCCCAAATTAACACCGCCAGGAATACAACCGAACAGATTCCCGCTTTCTTCATCAGCCTTCCTCCCTGTTAGTTAAAACGATCAACTCTCGGCCAGATAGTATTTCCGGCCGGCTGGTTAATCAAGCGGGAATTCTTTACCTGGCCTGGGGACCGCACTCCTCACCCTCTCCATTTTCCCTTCCCCGAATCCGCTTCAGGAACCGGTCGAGGTCGGCCATCTCCGCGGTCACCGGGCAGGGGGGGAGGGAGGCGAGGAAGGTCTTCCCGTAGGAGCGGGTCCGCAACCGGGGGTCGAGGATGGCCACGATCCCATAGTCCTCCCGGTGGCGCATCAGCCGCCCGAAGCCCTGCCGGAGCATAATCGCCGCCCGGGGGACCTGGTACTCCCGGAAGGGATCTCCTCCCGACTCCCGAATGAAGTCGATCCGGGCCTCGGTCACCGGGTCGTCGGGGACGGCGAAGGGGAGCTTGGTGATGATCACGCACTTCAAGGCCTCCCCCGGGACATCCACCCCCTGCCAGAAACTGGTCGTCCCGAAGAGAACCGAGCCCGGCCGGGAGCGAAACTCCTCTAATAGCTGGTAGCGTTCCATCTCCCCCTGCTTCAGGCAGCCGTACTCGGCCAGCGGGCCGGAGAGCCTCCGGTAAGCCTTGTCCAGCATCCGGTAACTGGTGAAGAGGGCGAAGACCCCGCCCCCGGAGAGGATGATCAGCCGGCCGGTATCCTGGATCACTCTCTCCTCGTATTCTTCCCGCTCCCGGCCGGGATCGGGGATCCCGCCGTCGGCGTAGATCATCACCCGGCCGGCATAGTCGAAGGGGGAGGTGAGGATCAACTCCCGGCACTCATCGATCCCCAACCGCTTTTTCAGGTAGCCGAACTCCCCCCCCACGCTGAGGGTGGCCGAGGTGAGGACGATCGGCCCGAACTTCTCCCAGAGGGATTTATTCAGGTACTCCCCGACCTCGATCGGGGCCATCTGGAGGGTCTGTCGTATCCGGGGTCCGGGGTTGGAACGGCTGTACCAGTAAACATACTCCCGGTCCTCCATATTCACGATCGCCGACAGCTCTTCCCGGATCTTCCGGGTCCGGGAGAGATAGGTCTTGAGTTCGGTCTGGCCCTCCTCGTCGGTGATCGTAGCCTCCATCTCCTCCAGCCGCTCCTCCAGCTCGGCCAGGGGCCCGGAGAGGATATCCTCGGCGAAACCCGGCTCTTTAAGACGGACGGTCCGGAAGGCGTCGGGCCACTTCTCCTCCAGCGAGGCGAAAAACTCCCGGTTGAGGTCGGACAGTTTCTCGATCAGTTCCCGCCACTTCTCCAGGCAGTCCTCGTCCTCGATCCGGGAAGGGAGGAAGCCCTTACTCGAGCGGTGGCTGTAGAGGTAGCCAAGCAGGTTGGGGAGACGGTAGTTGGAGACCTCGTAACCCATAAACTCGGTGGCGATCTCCTCGATCTGGTGGGCCTCGTCGAAGACCACCGCCTTGAACTGGGGAAGGATCCCCCCTCCGGCGCCGAGATTGGCGAAGAAGAGGTGGTGGTTCATCACCAGGATATCGGCCTTCTCCCGCCGGGCCCGGGCCCGGAAGTAGAAACACTCCTCGAAGCAGGGGCAGATCTGCCTGAGGCAGAAGTCGTGCTCCACCGAGACCGCCGACCAGACATCGGGCCGGGGGAGAAAATCGAGATCAAGCCTGACCCCGGTCGGGGTCTCCAGCGACCACTCCTCGATCCGGGGAAACTGTTTCGCCGCAGCCCGGCTGGAAAATGTCCCCCGCTCGGAGGCCCGGTTCATCCGGTAAAGGCAGAGGTAGTTGGCCGCTCCCAGGCAGAGTTCAGCCCGGATCGGGATATTCAGGACCCGGGCGAGAAAGGGAATATCGTTTTCGATCAGCTGGGTCTGGAGGGTCTTGGTCCCGGTGGAGACCGCCACCTTTCCGTTCTCCCTCCCCGCCGCGACGAAGGGGTGGAGGTAGGCCAAACTCTTCCCCACCCCGGTCCCGGCCTCGACCAGGAGGGTGGCCTTCTCCTCGATCGCCTCCGCCACCGCCGCCGCCATCGCCTCCTGCTGGGGACGGTGGTCGTAGCGGGGATGGGATCCCGAGAGCGCCCCCCCCTCGGCAAAAAAACCCGCCGCCGGTTCCGGCTCTTCCCTGTTCGTTGGTTCTTCCATCTCCCTGATCTATCTCCTGGCCCAAATGGATGCCGATCTTCGGATTTGTTTCTTTATCCGGCCGTTCAGACTATGCTAAGATACTGGAAAATAACAGCGATTTCCGCCCACCCGATTATGCGCTGCCCTCCCTATCTCTTGAAGAAAGTCCGCCTCGGCGGGAAAACCTTTCGATTGAAACAACGCCTCCGCTCCCTCGGCGTGGCCACGGTCTGCGAACAGGCCCTCTGCCCCAACATCTCCGAGTGCTTCACGGCGGGGGAGCTGACCTTTATGGCGATGGGGGAGATCTGCACCCGGTCCTGCCGCTTCTGCGGGGTCAACCGGGGCCGGCCCCTCCCCCTTGACCCGGAGGAACCGGAGAAGATCGCCCGGGCCGCAAGGGAACTGAAGCTGAATTTCGTGGTCATCACCTCGGTCACCCGGGATGACCTGGTTGACGGCGGGGCCGCCCACCTGGCCGCCGTTATCCGCCGGGTCAAAGAAGAACTGCCTGAATCCGGGGTGGAGGTCCTGGTCCCTGACTTCGGAGGCAACCCGGCCGCCCTGAATACCGTTTTGGAAGCCGGCCCCGACGTCATCGGCCACAACCTGGAGACCGTCCGCCGCCTCTACCCCCAGGCCCGGAGAGACAGCGACTACCGGCGCAGCCTGAAGGTCCTCTCCTCGGCCGCCCGGTCGGGAAAGATCCCGGTCAAGTCCGGATTTATGGTCGGCCTCGGCGAGACCGAGGAGGAGATCGAAGAATTGATGTCCGATATCTTTACCGCCGGGGCGCGGATGCTCACCATCGGCCACTACCTCCCCCCCACCGCCCGGCATCTTCCCCTGGTCCGTCCCCGCCCGGAAGAGAAATTCGCCCAGTACCGTCGCCGGGCCCAGGCCCTGGGTTTCCCCAGCGTCCGGTCCGGGGTCTTCGTCCGCAGCTCCCACCGGGCCCGGGAACAGTGGGCGGACTTGATAAATTACCGGAAAAGATTTAATCTCACCAAAGCTGAATGACCGCGCGTCGAGACGCAGGGCGGCAGAGAGGGCTGGCAGATATGAAATTGACCAATGACAGCTACCTGATCCGGATCGGGACCGATAATTTCACCGAGCAGTACTGCCGGGACAAGAACGGATGGTTCAAGGTGTCGGCACGCGACCGGACCTTCCGGATGACCGCCGAGCAAGTCCTGAATCACCTCCTTCCCGCCCTGGCCGGGGTGAAACCGAACCTGACCGTCAAGGTGGAACATCGGGACCCCCCCGGCCCCGAGGAATAATGGAGATCGTCCTGATCATTTTAGCGGCCGCCCTTCTGGCCGCGATCGCCCTGTCCGCCTCCCTGGCCGCCGGGTTGAGAAAAAAAGCCGGTGAACTGGAAGACAGCCGGGTGGAGAAAGTCCGCCTCGAAACCGTCCTCGACAACGAAAGAGCGGCCTCGGGGGAAAAGATCGCCCTCCTCCAGGACGCCGAGGTCCGCCTGAAGCAGGAGTTCGAGAACCTCGCCCACCGGATCTTCGAGGACCGGGGCCGGGTTCTGACCGAACAGAACCGGGAGCGGCTCGCCGACCTGCTGCAGCCCTTCAAGGAACAGCTCGCCTCCTTCCGCAACCGGGTCGACGAGGTCCACCGCGACGACACCGCGCGCTCGGCCCGGCTGGTGGAGCAGGTCCGTCAGCTGTCGGAACTGAGCAACCGGGTCAGCGATGAGGCCAACCGCCTGGCCCGGGCGATCAAGGGCGACGCCAAGGCCCAGGGCGACTGGGGAGAGCTGATCGTCGAGCGGATCTTCGAGGCCTCGGGACTGGAAAAGGGCCGGGAGTACGACGCCCAGACCGCGCTGCGGGACGACGACGGCAGGCTGAAGCGACCGGATTTCCTGGTTTACCTCCCCGGGGAGAAAGCCGTGATCGTCGACTCCAAGGTCTCGCTGACCGCCTTCGAGCGGTACTGGTCCGCCGCCGACCCCGAGGAGCGCCAGGCCCATCTCGCCGACCACCTGAAGTCGGTCCGGAACCATATCGAGGAACTGCGGGAGAAGGATTACACCTCCCTGCTCGGCAACCGGACCCTGGACTTCGTGGTGATGTGCATCCCCCTGGAACCGGCCTACGGGGCGGCCGTGGGGGCCGACCAGAACCTCTTTTACGACCTGGCCCGGACCGACGTCGTCATCACCGGGCCGGCCACCTTGATGATCACCCTGAAGCTGATCTCCCAGATCTGGCGGCGGGAAAACGAGAACCGCAACGCCGCCGAGATCGCCGACCGGGCGGGGAGGCTCTACGACCAGGTGGCCCGGATCGCGGAGACGATGGTCGAGGCGAAAAGACGGCTGGCCGGGGTCTCGGAGTCGTTCGACCTGGCGCTCAAGCGGCTGGGCGAGGGACGGGGCAACCTGGTCGGCCGGGTGGAGGAACTCCGCCGGCTCGGGGCCAAGGTGAGAAAAGCGATCCCGGATGACCTGGCGCGACCAGGGGAGGAAGCGGAGGCCGGGGAAGAACCTTCAGAAAGAACGGAGCCGGAAGAGCTATGAAACAATCCTACGACCTGATCGTGATCGGGGCCGGGCCGGCCGGGTATCCGGCGGCCATCCGGGCCTCCCGGCTCGGCTTGAAGACGGCCATTATCGAAAAAGAATACTGGGGCGGGGTCTGCCTCAACGTCGGCTGTATCCCCACCAAGGCGCTGCTGAGAAACGCCGAGCTGGCCGGGATCGTCTCCCGGCGGGCGAAGGAGTTCGGACTGGGATTCGACAACCTGACCCTCGATTACGGAGCTGCCTTCCGCCGCAGCCGCCAGGTCTCGGAGCGGCTGGTCAAGGGGGTCAACCTCCTGCTGAAGAAGAACGGCGTTGACAGCTGCCGGGGCCGGGCTTACCTGGAATCCCCCCGCCGGGTCCGGATTGAAACCGGCGGGGGAGAAACCTCCATCCTGGAGACGGAGAAGATCATCGTCGCCACCGGCGCACGGCCCCGCGCCCTCCCCGGTTTGGAGACCGACGGGGAGAAGATCATTACCTATACCGAGGCCATCCTCTCCCCCGCCCTCCCGAAGCGGGCGGTCATTATCGGCGGCGGCCCGATCGGCGTCGAGTTCGCCGCCATCTGGAGAAGTTACGGGGTCGAGGTGACGATCGTCGAGATCCTCGACCGGCTCCTCCCCGCCGAGGACCCGGAAGTCTCGGCCGCTATTGAGCGGGCGGCGAAAAAATCCGGGATCTCCCTCCATACCGCCAGCCGGGTGGAGCAAACGGAGAAGACCCCCTCCGGGGTCAGGGTCCGGCTCGCCGCGCCGAAGGGAGAGCGGAACCTGGAAACCGACTGGCTGATGGTGGCGGCCGGTTTCCAACCCAACGTGGAGGGGTTGGGATTGGAAGACCTGGGAGTATCCAGAACGGAGAAGGGCGGATTCATCGCGGTCGACGAGAAGATGGAGACCTCCGTTGCCGGGATCTTCGCCGCCGGCGACGTGACCGGGAAGCTGATGCTCGCCCACGCCGCCACCGCGATGGGCGTGGCCGCCGCCGAGGCCGCCGCCGGGGAAAACCCGGAACCGCTCGATTACCGGATGATCCCCCGCTGCGTCTACACTCAACCCCAGGCCGCCTCGTTCGGTTTCACCGAGGAGGGAGCCCGGGCGGCCGGATTTGTAGTCGCGGTCGGGAAATTTCCCTTCCTGGCCAACGGCAAGGCCCTCGGCCTGGGCGAACGGGAGGGTTTCGTCAAGATCGTCGCCGAGAAAGATTCCGGGAAGATCCTCGGCGCCGCCCTGGCCGGTCCCGAGGTCACCGAACTCCTCGGCGAACTGACCCTGGCCCGGCGGGCCGGCCTGACCCTGGAAGATATCGCCGCCAACATCCACTCCCACCCCACCCTCTCCGAGGCCGTCGGAGAAGCCGCCGACGCTGCCCTCAACCGCGCCCTGCACATCTGAACAGCAGTTAGAACCTGAATTTCGTCCAACAAACCAGGGGCGGGAAAGTAGCACAGACATTCCTGTCTGTGGCCCCTTGTCCACAGGCAAGAATGCCTGTGCTACTATGAACATTAACCGAGGAGAAGCGATGAAGATGTCCGCCTTATTCCGGCTGGCGGTTCTGTTTCTTCTGCCGGCCTTCGCCGGCGCCGCTGACTTCGACGGCGATGGCCGGGAAGATATCGCCGTCTTCCGTCCCGCCAGCGGGCTCTGGGCGGTGCGCGGGGTAACCCGGTTTTTCTTTGGAAGAGACGGGGATCTGCCCCAGCCCGATTATTATTCCGGCGGCAATGGAATTGAGGCCGCGATCTTCCGGGCTTCCTCCGGACTCTGGGCGGTCCGGGGTCTGACCCGGGTATATTTCGGCAGAAGCGGCGACATTCCCCGTCCCGGTGACTACAGCGGAGGCGGCAGCGCCGAGATCGCCGTCTATCGGGCGGCGACGGGGCTCTGGGCGGTGAGGGGTATGACCAGGATTTATTACGGGCTGCCCGGCGATCTGCCGATCCAGGGCGGGGTAGGACAGAGACTCTATGATTACGTGATTAAGTCCGGCGACGGAGACGACCTGGAGGCCGGCCTGCAAAGCCCGGTTTACGGCAGCGTCTTTATCCCCCGGGGCGATTACGCGGTTCAGAGCGACATCCGCGTCAACGGGGTGAAATTAATCAGCGGCGCCGGCCGGGAGAATACCCGGATTATGCTCGGCGTTGACTGCCATATTTTTCTGGAAACCGCCGGGGGAGTAACTCTGGAAAATATCTCTATCTGGAACGGAGGGGAGGGAGACGGCCAGATCCAGGTGGGCGCCGCGGCGGCCCAAACCGGTTTCTCCAATGTCAACGTTCAGAACAGCGCCGGACACGGGTTTGCCGGAAGCGGCGGGGCGGATGAGGCAAGCTTCGTCAACTGCCAGGCGATTTCCGCCGCCGGCCACGGCTTCTACCGCTTCCCCGGCAACAGCGGTTTCGTCAACTGCATCGCCCAGGGTTGCGGGGGGATCGGCTTTCACACCTGCGACAACCTGGCCAACTGCCTGGCGGACGGGGGCGGGACGGGGAGCGGCGGCTTTTACCGGTGCAATCAGATGGCCAACTGCAGTGCCTCCGGCTCCGTCAACGGCGTCGACGACTGTCACCAGATCGCCGCCTCCGAATCCATCGGCAATACGAATTACGGTTTTGCCAACTGCAGTTATGTCTCGGCCAGTTACGCGGCCAGCAACGGGATCGATTGGTTTAACTGCACCCATACGGCGGCGTGCAACGACTGATCTCGGGGAGATAAGCGGCGGCGGAGATCCCGCGAGTACCTTAACAACACTTTTTCGGCCCCGGCCGGGAACAGGCACAGATATTACTTGACATTGATCCCCTGAAATTTGAGTAGAATATCTACAAAGTCTCTTGACTTTTCGCATTGGAATGATAACTTTAACTTATCGTGTACCCGGGTTCACGGGCATAAACGTTTTCCTCCGGGAGAACAAACAAGGGAGGGGATGTATGAAAAAGCTGGTTTTGGTGGCGTCGGTTTTCCTGCTGACGGGGACCGCCGGACTGCTCGCCGCCGATTTTGACGGCGACGGACAGAGTGACTTCGGCATCTACCGTCCCAACACGGGACAGTGGCGGGTCAAGGGGGTAACCTCGTGCGCCTTCGGGCAGACGGGCGATATCCCCGTGCCGGCCGATTATGACCAAGACGGGAAATCCGACATCGCAATCTTTCGGCCCACTGCCGGGGCGACTGCCGGAAGGTGGATGATCAGGGGAATCACCCGTTTCGGTTTCGGCGTGGCTAATGACACGCCATTAACCGGCGGGAACCCGATGTGGAACATCCCCAACT
>JAVCCZ010000190.1 GCA_030765265.1 Candidatus Erginobacter occultus | reverse complement strand
TTCCATACGGATATTACTTTGCCTAATAGAAGCCCGCGCAGCGGGCGATACACTATTAGCCACGGGCGTCAGCCCGTGGAACCGGAGAAGCAAAAATATCTCAGAGCCCCCGCAGGGGGCGGCACAATTCCAGGTCGGATAATGATAGATGTCCCGTATCAGGAGTGTGCATGATAACCTTGAGCAAATTTCTGTTTATTTCTGAACTTTCAAAGCCGCCTCTAACGCCCCACCAGCATTGATTAAGGCAACCAATAGGCTTTGGGAAATCCGGATATAGCCATCAATTATGACCGGGGGATAAGTATAGTGCGGGAGCGGTTCGGGATAACGGGACAGCTATAAAAGGAGCCGGCTATGGAGATAAAGGCGATACCGATCTCGAAGATCACCGGGAGCCTCTGCAAGATGAGACTGGAAAAGGACTACGAGGCGGAGGAGATGCTGGCCTCGATTGCCGACCGGGGGGTGATGGACCCGATCAAAGTCAAGAAGGCGGGGGACGGCTACCTGCTCTTCGCCGGGCACCGGCGGCTCCAGAGCGCCCGGGAGCTGGGGCATCAGACGGTCCGGGCGGAAATCTGGGAGGGGATCGAAGATCGGGAAGCGGCCCTGATGGGATTCGTGGAAAACATCAACCGGAAAGATTTTACCCGGCTGGAAGAAGGGTACGCCTACCAGAAACTGGTGAAGGACTACGGGTACGCCCCGGACGAACTGGTCAAGCCCTGCGGGAAGTCCCAGACCCGGATCTACGCCCTGATCAGCCTGGTCAAGAACCTGACCGCGGAGATGCGGCGGGCGATCATCGAGGGGAAGATGACATCCGGCCACGGCGAGTGGCTGCTCCGGATCGAAAACCGGGAGCGGAGGCAGCGGCTCTTCCAGATGGTTGTGGACGGGGAAGTGGATCTCAACGACCTGAAGTACGAGGTCTATCGTCAGAAGCCGGACGAGGAGAAGAACGACCAGGAACTCCAGCTCGATATCATCGAGGACATCTGCGAGGAAGACCCGACAATCCGGTCGTTATGGAACCAGGGGATCGAGGTCCGCCGCTCCCGGAAGGGCTTGAAGATCACCCTGGAGGTCGAGGGTCCCCACGACCTCCTCTACAAGCTGAACACCCTCTCCGCCCCGGTCAAGGAGAAGATCAACCTCTTCGAACGGTTTCAAGATAAAAGGTAAAATTGCTTGACAAAATGGGTATTCCTACCGCGGGAATGCCCATTTTGTCAAGTAATTACCCCCCCCGAGGGGACAGGGCTAATGCTTTTTCGGGGGTGGGAACCTGTTCTGAAGAATTTCCGGGAATATCCCCCTTGGTCCCCCTCCCCGGCGGGTAGGGGAAAGTCTGAAATTCGCCCGGTGTAGCCGGGGAACTTTCGCTCCGGTGGGACAAGCCCACCGGGGGCGAGGGGCGGGGGGGACGGCAGCGTTGTCCCCGGGTAAGGCGGGATGTCCGGACCGGTTTTCAGTTCAGACTGAAGATGCCAATGTTCAAGTAGGTCGCGAAGAGGACCCAGAGCAGGTAAGGGATGAGCAGCGCCCCGGCCGGCGGGCTCGCTCTCCAGAACCGGACGATGAGCAGGACCAGGGTCACGTCGAGCACGACGATGTCGGCCAGGGCCAGCGCCGGGGAGCGCAACCCGAAGAAGAGGTAGGTCCAGGCGAAATTCGCGGCCAGGTGGAGCGCGAGCAGGGCCGAGGTCAGGGCGACCTGACGTTTATCCGGGGAACGGTAATAGAGGAAGATCGCGACCGCGATCATCACGTAGAGCACGATCCAGACCGGGGAAAATACCCAGTTCGGCGGGGTGAGTGGGGGCTTATTTAAATCGGCATACCAGGTGTTCATCTCTCGGTAATCCCCGATCGGGCTTTCCGTTTTTCGCAATCTCCCCGTCCCGGCTCCGGTCGGACCGGGACGGGCTCCGAATTCTCAGTTTCAGATATGTTAGCATTCAATCCGGAATAAATAACGGAAAAAAGTCATTGCTGTTTGGGGAATGGGGAATGGCCGGGGGGCGGGTTTGCTTCCGGGAGGAGGGGGGCTCGAGATGGCTTGCGTTTGGAGCGCGGAAAGAATGAAAAAAAAATGGGGGATTTTAAACTTGCGGGGTGATCTATAGTATTATATAAGATAATGTCGTTTGGAGGCATTTATGAATACAGGAATAAATAAACCGGGGAAGGAACGGTTGGGGGGATTGGAGCAGAGGTTCCTTTCCTATACCCAGTTCAGGGAGATCTCACTGGTCAGGACCGGTCAATTGAGGGATGACCTGGAGCTGACAGCCGAGCAGGAGCGAAAACTTCTCTGGCGCCTCGCCCGGGGTGGAACAATCATCCGCCTCAAGAGAGGCGTCTACCTGGTGCCGCCTCGGTTGCCGCTGGGGGGGGTCTGGAATCCCGGAGAGGAATTCATCCTCCGGGAGCTGATGCGGGTCTACGACTACGGGCGGTGCCAGCTCTGCGGCTGGCCGGTCTTCAACCGGCTGGGCTTCACAGACCAGGTCTCCGCCCGAATTTACGCTTACAATAACCGGATCTACGGAGCCCGGGTGATCGCCGGACGGGAATTCACCTTCATCAAGGTCCCCGACCGGCGGCTGGGGGGAACGGAAGAGTCTGCCAGGCCTGACAGCCCGGCTAGCATTATGCCGACCCGGGCGCGGGCGCTGGTGGACGCGGTATTCGAGTGGTCCCGGTTCGGGACCCTGCCCAGGGCCCTGGAATGGATCCGCGAGGAGGTCAAAGGAGATCCCGGCCTGGCCGGAAGGATCGCGGAAGCGACCGGCCGGTTCGGCAACCAGGGGACAATCCGGCGGATCGGGTACGTCCTGGAAAAAGCAGGTTTCTCCGGAGAGGCCGGCCAACGGCTGAAAGCATCCCTCCGGAGCAAAAAATCGGTCATCCCGCTGGTGCCGGGCCGGCAGGCACGGGGAAGCGTGAACACTGACTGGGGGATAGTGGATAATGAATAACATTCTCCAGGCGGCGATGAAGTGGCTAAATGACGGGGAATTTTTTCGGGAAGCCGTCGAACGGACGGCGCGGGATCGAGGCTATCCCGGAGAGCTGATTGAAAAAGATTTCTTCTGCTCCCTGGCGCTGGCGTTGATAGCGGAAGATATGCCCGAACCGGTGGTCTTCAAGGGCGGGACCTGTCTAAGCAAAGTATACGCCGACTTTTATCGCCTGAGTGAAGATTTGGATTTTGCCGTCTCCGTGCCGGTTGGCTCATCCCGATCCGAGCGGAGGCGTGTAATAAAACCGGTCAAGGAGCTATGCGGCGGCATCGAGGAGCACTGTCCGCCACTGAAGATTATCGAAGCTCTGAGGGGGGCGAATCAATCGACCCATTACTTTCAGGGACTGGAATATCAATCTCCGACAACAGGCCGGACTGCGCAAATCCGGATAGAATTCGGACTCCGTGAACCGCTCCTCCTCCCGCCGAAGATCAAGCCGGCGGGGACGTTATTGGCCAACCCCTTAACCGGAAGAGCGCTGTTTCCACCGTTTCCTGTCCGGGTGATGGCGATCAAGGAACTGTGGAGCGAAAAGACGCGCGCGGCTCTTTGCCGACGAACACCGGCGATTCGCGATTTCTTCGACCTGGATTTTGCCCGCGGGGCCCGGCAGTTGGATTTTACCGACCCGAAATTTATCGCTTTGGCCGGGCGGAAGATAAAGGTGCCCGGGAATATTCCCCCGCAGCTTGATGACGCCCGTTTCGCGGAACTGGAACGCCAGAAGGAAACAGACTTGAGGCCGGTCCTGCGTTCCCGCGACTTCGAGCGGTTTGATTTAAACAGGATCTGGACGGCCCTGGTCGTTTTGACGGATAAATTGCAGAAAGATGCTTAGAAAAGTTGGGAAAAAGGGGTCAGTCATTTTTTTTTGTCATTTTTTGGGGGGGGAAGGGGATAGCGATTGTCGGCAATCGGGGCAGGGGGGCGGAGGGGCAGCCGGATAGCTTTTGAACTTTCGCTCCGGTGGGGCAAGCCCACCGGGGGCGGGGGGACCGGCCGGGTAGCTTCGGAACTTTCGCTCCGGTGGGGTAAACCCACCGGGGGCGTAACTCCGGCCGCGCTTTCCCAAAAGACCCCTGCCGGTTTATCCGGCAGGTGAATCAGTTCACAAGCTAACTCCGGCCGCACTCCCCCCAAAACCCCTGCCGGCAGCTTCTGAACTTTCGCTCCGGGAACGATTGGCCGCAGAGAGAGACGGTTGACGAACTCCCGGAAGACGATTACGCTCATCTGAATGGATCGAGGCAGCGTTTGGCGATCGCTCTAACGAGATTTCCTGGATATGAAGATATTCGGACTGGCATTCATCGTGGCGCTGACCGGGGCGATGTCCCCGGGGCCGCTGCTGGCGGTGGTGGTCGGGCAGGTGCTGGCCCGGGGGCCGCTGGCGGTGGTCTACCTCCTGCTCGGGCACGCCTTTCTGGAGGCGGTCCTGGTGGCCGGTCTGGCCCGGGGTCTGGGGCGGTGGCTGAAGCGGGCGGCGGTCCGCTCGGGGCTGGGCATCGTCGGGGGCGGGGTTCTGATCTGGATGGGCTGGTCGATCGCCGCCGCGGCCGGGGAGGCCTCGCTGGCGGGGAGCCGGGGAAGCGCGATGTCGGCGCTGACCCTCTTTCTGGCCGGGATCGGCGCCTCGCTCTCCAACCCCTACTTCACCGGCTGGTGGGCCACGGTGGGGACCGGCCAGATGGCGACGCTCAACCTCCGGGGCCGGGGGGAGTTCACCCTCTTCCTCCTCGGGCACGAGCTGGGGGACTTCAGCTGGTATCTGCTGGTGGCGGCAGCGCTGACCGCCGGGCGGGGCTGGCTGACGGACGATATCTACCGGGCGCTCCTCTGGGGGGCGGGGGCGGTGGTGGCCCTGATCGGGATCGTCTTCATCGGGATCGGGGCCCGCCTGCTGCTGAAAAAGGGGTGAAAAAGGGGTCAGTCATATACTTTTGACATTTTTCGAGGCGGAGGGCGAGGTCGGGCAGCTTCTGAACTTTCGCTCCGGAGGGGGTTTCTTATTCCAGCCTTTTAAAGACGGTGATGGTGATGTCGTCGTGCTGGTTCTCTTCCTGGAAATCCATCACGTCTTTGAGGATGGCGGCGGCTTCTTCCCGGGCAGAGGGGTCGCCGGCCTTCAGGAAGTGGTCGATGAACCTCTGGGTCCCGTAGAATTCGCCGGCGGGGCTGAACGCTTCGTTGACGCCGTCGGTATAGAAGACGAACCGGTCGCCGGTCTCGAGGACGGTCTCCCCCGGGCGGTAGTCGACGCCGGGCATCACCCCGAGGGCGACGCTGTTTTCCGTGGTCAGCTCCTGGACCGTTTTTCCCGCGGTGATCTTCAAGGCCGGGGTGTGGCCGGCGTTGGAGTAGGTCAACCTCCCGGTCGGCACGTCGTAAGAGGCGAGGAAGACGGTGACGAACATACAGGTCTCGTTGTCTTCGGAGACGATGTCGTTGACCTTCTCTAACACCCGGGCCGGGTCCTTCTCTTCCGAGGCCACGGTGTGGATCAGCGTCCGGCTGAGCATCATAAAGAGGGCGGCCGGGACCCCCTTGCCGGAGACGTCGCCGATGATCATCACGAAGGTGTTCTTGTCGTAGAAGAAGAAGTCGTAAAAGTCCCCGCCGACTTCCTTGGCCGGGTGCATCACGGAGTAGAGGTCGAACTCTCCCCGCCCGGGGAAGGGGGGGAAGACCCGGGGGAGGATGCTCTCCTGGATCTCCTTGGCGATCTGCAGCTCGCTCTCCACCGCCTGCCTTTTGGCGGTCTCGGCCTGGAGATTTTTGATCTGCTCTTTGAGATCAACCGTCATCTTGTTGAAGGCGGAGGCCAGTTCCTCGATCTCGTCGCCGGTGCGGATATCCAGGCGGTGGTCGAGGTCGCCCGCGCTGACCTTATTTACCCCGCGTCTCAGCAGGCCGATCGGTCCGGCGAGCCGGCCGGAGATGACAATCACGATCAAAAGGAGCACCGCCAGGGTGGCCAAGAGAAGGGAAAAGATCCGGCGGACCAGGGCGGTCACCCGGCCCATCAGCTCGCCCTCGGAGATGGCGAGGCCGAGAAACCAGCCGGGGGTCTCGGGGATGAGATCGAAGATGGCGATCATCTTCGAGCCGTCCGGGCGGCGGTAGCGAATCAGCCCCGGCTCGCCGGCGACGATCATCCTCCCGGCCTCGCCGAGGCCCTCGAAACCCTGCTCCCGTGAAGTCAGGAGGTTGAGCTTCAGCCGCCACTCCTGGGAAGGGTGGGCGATCAGGAGGCCGGTGGAGTCGACCACGTAGCCGAAGCCCCTCTCCCCCATCTTGATCGAGCCGGCGATCGAGGTCAGGGTCTTCAGGAGCACCGTGGCGGCGATCACGCCCTTGCTCTCCCCCCGGCTGTCGATCAACGGGCAGGCGACGACAAAGACGTTCTCCCCGGTGGACCGGGAGACCAGGGGGTTGCTCACGTAATATTCGGCGCCTCCGTGGACGATCGCCCGGAAGTAATCGCGGTCGGCGACGTTGCCCTCGGTGTCGTTGGAGGCGATGAAGTGACCCGCCGGATCGGCGTAGAAGATCATCTCGTAGTCGGGGTTGCGGGCCGCGTCCCGGCCGAGGATATCGGCTTTTATCTCCACCCGGGTTCCCTCGCGGAGGATATCGTCCCGCGCCATCGTTTTGATCTCGCTGACGTAGCCGTGCATCAGCCGGCCGATCTCCGCCGCCCGGGCGGCCAGGACTTCCCGGCTCAGCTCCTCGTTGAGGGGGAAGACGGTCTCCCGGACCTGGAGGTAATTGACCGCGCCCAGGACCAGGAAGAGGAGGGCGACGGGCACCCCGAACCAGAGCAGCATCTTGGCTCTTATTGATTTCATCAACCCAACGATCGATCCCGAGTTATCGTCAAAAGACTCCCGAGGGTATCACAGGCGGACCGGGTAGAAAAGCGGCAAGGATTGAATATCCAGGTTTTTTGCCGGGGGGTCAGGGGGCGGAGGGGGGCGGGAGCTTTTCCGGGTCGATCCCCTCGCGGTGAAAGACGGTGGCCAGAACCTTGGGGACGTACATCCGGGTCTCCGAGGGAAGATAGCCGGCGATCCCGGAGAAGGTTGCCGCCCCGTGCCGCTTGAGGAGACCCCCCACCCTCCCCTGCCCGGCGTTATAGGCGGCCAGGGCCAGGGGCCAGGATTCGAACCGCCGATGGAGGTCCTTCAGGTAGTTGGCGGCGGCCCGGCCGCTTTTCCCCGGATCGAGGCGATCGTCGGGGGGCCCTCGGCCAGGCCGAGACCGCGGGCGGTGGCGGGCATAAACTGGTAGAGACCGCGGGCGCCGACCGGGCTCCTCGCTTCCGGGTTGAAGGAGGACTCGACCTCGGCCAGCCAGACCAGTTCGGGGGGGACGCCCTCGGCGGCGAAGATCCGTTTGAGGCCGGGGACGAACTCGCCCGCCCGGGCGGGGGCCGGGCGGCCCTTGAGCTTCGCCTTCCAGAGTTCCAGGCTGGTCACGCTCTCCTCTCTCTTCCGGGAGACCGCGGGCGGGGGCGGGGCCGTCTTCGGCGGCGGGGGAGGGACGATCGCCCCCGGGGGGGCCGGCGGCCGGGCCGGCGGCGGGAGGGGGGCCGGGTACCGCCGGGCGACCCGGTCGGCGACGTCGAAGTAATCGAGCCGCTGGCGGAACCAGTCGGCGTAGGACTCGGCGCCCGGGATCGTGTCCAGGATCTCGAGTCCCCGGACCGCTTCCGGATACATCCAGGAGAGCTGTTCGAGGTCGCCCGACTGCAGGGCGGACTGGACGCCGGTCCAGAAACGCCGCCAGTCTTCCTCGGAGGGGAGGGTGAAGCTTTCCAGGACCTCGGCCGGGACATACTCCTCGGCCTGCTCGAACCCTATCCGGCGGGCGGCATCCAGGAGCGTCTCCGCGGCCCGGGCCGGGGCGGCCGGGATGGCGGCCAGGAGTCCCGCCAGCGCCGCCGTCAGGACAGCCCGCAGGCGGTGAAAAAAATCGCGCGAGTTCATAAGGAAGTAATCGGTCAGTATATATCGATATCCGCCGAAGGCAAGGTTGGAAACCATCCCGAAGAGATTGACGGCGGCCGGGGGGGCAGCGGAGACGGACCGGAGGAAGGGTTACTCGAGGGGAAGGATTACCCGGGCCTCGAGGGGGTCGCCGCCGTCCAGGCTGCCCCGGAGGAGGAGGAGATTGTCGCCGGGGAGGAGGTAGGGTTCGATCCCGGCCCGGCTGAACTCGATCCGGAGGACAAGGCCGCCGGCATAATCTTCGAGATTCCACCAGCCCAGCGGCCGGATCGCGGTCTCAACCCCGGCCACCCGGACCAGTTCCAGCGAGTAAAAGTCGATCCCGGCGGGGGAGTAACCTTCCGGCAGCCGGATATAGAGGGCCAGGTCGTCATTCCAGTCCGGGGTATCGAGGATCCCGGCCGCGGCAACGATCAGGGGGGAAAAGCCCAGGGTAATCGCGCTGGGGCCGGTCCCGAGTACGGTGTAATGGCGTTCACCCCAGGGTCCCGGGGCCAAGGGATCCCCGAGGGCGTTGAAACGGGAAGCGGCGAGGCCGCGGCCACCGAGGGAGTAATCGACGACCATAGAGGCCCAGAGGCCCAGAGGATAGTCGGGGTTCCCGTCGAGCCGGACGGCGACGATATTGTTGCCCACGGAATGTCCCCGGAGCTCGGGGAAGACCAGCTCCGTGGGTACGGTCCGGCCGGCCTCGGCTTCCGGTGCTCCCTCGGAGAGCGACCGGTCGTGGAGGCAGGAAACGGTCAGGTAGTCGCCGTCGGAGACGACGGTGTACTTCTCCCCGGCGGAAGTCAGGAACTCGCGGCCCCCGTCGAGGATTTCGGCGACGGCGAAGGTGGTTTCAAATATCCCCCCGGTCTGCTCGAAGATGGTCAGGCTGGTCCCCGAGGAGACGGGGACGACCGGCTCCGCCGCCGGGGCGGCGGCGCAAAGAAATACCCCCAGGGCCAGGAACGAAAAAACGCGGCCCGGTCCCGAATGTACGATTAAACCCGCTTTCATCATCTTCTCTGTGCTCCGTTATGCCGGCGGCGGCCGGGTTATCCGGAAAGCCGCCGGTGTATATATTATACCCTGCTTTTTCTCCTCCGGCCAAGTTTTTTTGCCCCAACTCCCGGAAGAGCAGAGCAACCGCCGGCCCCTCTCCCTGCAGGAGAAGGGCCGGGGGCGGGGCGACTACTTTTTCTTCCGGGTTTTTTTCTTCTTCTGGATGGTGTCGAAGATCTTCTGCTTGGTGATCTTCTTCGTGCAGAAGAACCAGTCGTAACACTTGATCCCCTTGCCGCCCGCCATCCGATCCTTGGCCACGCCGCAGGAACCGGGCGGGGGGACGATCACCTCGTCGCCCGGGCGCCAGTCGGCCGGGGTGGCGACGGAGAAGGCGTCGGCGGTCTGGAGGGCAATCAGGACCCGGTAGATTTCTTCAAAGTTGCGGCCGGTGGAGAGCGGATAGTAAAGGATGGTCCGGATGGTCCCCTTGGGGTCGATGTAAAAGACCGCCCGGACCGCCTTGGTCGAGCTCTCGCCCGGCTGGATCATCCCGTAGAGGGAGGAGACATCCATCTTGATGTCCTCGATCAGGGGGAACTTGACCTCGACGTTCTTCATCCCCCGGTACTCGATCTTCTCCTTGATCGTCCGCAGCCAGGCGATGTGGCTGTAGAGCCCGTCGACCGAGAGGCCGACCAGCTGGCAGTTGGCCCGTTCGAAGTCTTTGGCCATCGAGGCGAAGGTCATAAACTCCGAGGTGCAGACCGGGGTAAAGTCGGCCGGGTGGCTGAAGAGGATGATCCACTTCCCGGCGTACTGCTTGGGAAAGTCGATATCCCCCTGGGTGGTGACGGCCTTGAAGGACGGGGCCTGATCCCCGATCCGGGGCATCGGGGTGCCGAATTTTTCGCTGACGGTTTCCATCTTCAACCTCCTTGCGGTTGGCCCCGCCGGTTCCTTCCGGGGGGCATCTTATTAATAATGATAATGATTACTATAATAGGCGGTGACGGGAGCGGGGTCAAGAAAAATTTCCCCTCCCCCGGGCCGGGGAAGGCGGGGAGTGGGGATCAGAATTTCCCCACCCAGATCCGGATGCCGCGCATAATCATCTCCACCGAGACGGTGCCGATGAAGAGGGCGGTGACCCGGCCGGCGATCTCGATATAACGCTGGATCAGGGGCTCGCGGCGGGGGCGGACGTAGTCGTGGATCAATTTCAGCGCGAGCATCGTCAGCACGGTCGCGGCCACCGCGGCCAGGACGATGAGACAGGCGCTGGGGATGTCGTGGCGCTGGCCGACGATCACCGAGGCGGAGATGGTCCCGGGGCCGGGGCCGGTTCCGGGACGGGTTCCGGTTCCGGGGGGCGGGGGAAGCCCAGGCCCTGATTCTCCGCCAGCAGTTCCGGGGAGACTTCCCGCTCGATCCGGATCCCGTAATTTTCGGCCAGGTATTCGCGGACGGTTGATTCCCAGTACTTCCGGGTCAGGTAGTAGACCCGCCCGCCGCCGAGCTCGTGCTGGAGGTCGGGCCAGGGGTAGGTAGGCTGGGCCATCCCCACCCCCCAGCGCTTCCAGCCGTTGTAGCTCTCGAAGGTCGACCAGAACTCCTCCTGGCCGAGGTCCTCGAAGCAGTACTGGCACTTGGCGTAGTACATCGCCGCCCCGGCCCGGAAACCGCGATCGAAGGCCAGGGTGTGGAGGCTGATGTTGATCTCCTCGTTCATCAGGCGCCCGTTGGCGAACCCGGTCAGCTCCCCACCGCAGAGCCCGAGAAGGTTGTAGGGGTCTTTCAGCCGGGAACGGTACCAGCCGAGGATCTCGGCGTAGACCCGGGCCCCGACGATGTCGTAGAAGTCGGGAACTTCGTCGAGGTCCTCGGCTCCGAGGAATTCCGCGGAGATGTACTTGAGCAGGGCCGGGGCCTCCTCCCGCCGGGCCGGGCGGATCACCATCGTCTTCTTCTCGCCGGCCCGGTTGGTCAAGACCACCGAGCGGGGGGCGAAGGGCTTCACGTCCAGCGCCGGGCCCTGGAGGATGGGCTCGATTTCGCTGACATCGAAGGTGACTTTATCCTGGGATACCTTGACCGGGGGCGGAATCTTCATCGGGCTGATCTCCTGGTTATGTAATTGAGCCGCTTGATTCAGGCATTATATCACCACCACCCCGGGAAACAACGGGATTTTCCCCGGGCTTCGATAGCGATCCCGATAGCGATCCCGATAGCGATTAAAGGGGGGCGAACTGAATCGGGGATTAATAGTCCATCTGCCAGTGGAGGAAGGCGGAGTCGCCGAGGATGCCGTAGCCGGACTGGACCCGGAGCTGGAAGTTGCGGATGATCTCCCAGCGGGCGAGGAAGAGGTTGTTGGGGGATTCGATCGAGCGCTGGTTCTCGATGTAGAAGTTGCGGCTTAAAGACCAGCGGACCCGGACCGCGGTCTGGTCCTCGGTCCCCTCGAGGTCGGTGAAGTCGACCTGGATGTTGCCGAGAAAGGAGGTCCAGCTGGTCAGGAGGTCGAAGAAGCCGGCCTGACCCTGGAGGGTCCGCAGGCCGTTGGCGATCTGCAGCGCCTGGAGGCCGGAGAGCTGGGAGGCGGGCCGGCCAAAGAGGAGGCGGGCGAGGATCTCGTCGTTCGGGTAGGGGGGCTGGGAGGAGATCAAAACCTCGGGCTTGGTGACCGGGCCGACCACCTGGAGGTCCATCACGATATCGGGCTTGACGATCCGGGCGTTGATCTTCAGCTGGGGGACGGGGGGATACTCGCCGTCCATCATCACGGTACAGTCCCCGAGCGTCATCTCCTCCCCCATAAAGATAAAGATCCCGGAGAGCAGGGTCAGGCCACCGCGGATCTCGGGGGCGGCGGCGGTGCCGGAGACCGAGATATCGGCCTTCCACTCCGAGTCGAGGCCCCGGCCCTGGACAACCACGTTATTCGGCGCGGTCAGCTTCAGGTCGAGGGCCATCTTCTCGAGGAAGGGCTCGGGGCGGGTCGGCGGCCGGGGCGCTTCCTCGCCCGGCTTATTGATCTCGGTCACCTCGATCTCGGGGACGGAGGACGCCACCCGGGTGGGGATCCTCCCCTCAAGGCGGCGGAGCCGCAGCTTCCCGGCCAGGCGGCTCTCTTTTAGGGAGCCTTGAAATTCGATCTTCCCGGCCACGATGGCGGTGACCAGCTCCATATCCGCCAGGAGGGCGTCTTCGAGGAGCAGGGTGTAGGAGGAGGGGTAGCCTTCGGCCGGGGAGAGCCGGGTGGAGCCGGTCAGGGAGATCCGGCCCGATTTGGTGATCTCCCGGTCCTGGTCGGCCAGGGGAGTGAACCGGATCCCGGGGATGAACCTGGTCCAGCTGAAGAAAAGGGGCCGGGAGGGCCGGGGGGTTCGGGCGGTGAGTTCCTCCAGGACCAGCCGGTCCTCCTCGACCTCCAGCCTTCCGGTCAGGTCGTGGAGGACGGTCCCGGTGTTGAGATTCTGGTATTCCCCCCCGGAGATGGCGATCCGGCCCCGGGGAACGGGCCGGGACCAGGTACCGCCGAGTCCGAACTCAATCTCCGCCCGGCCCCCCAGGGTCTGCCGGGTAAGGGCGAGGTAGTTGTTGAGAAAGGAGAGGTCGATCCCCGCGGAGAGGGAACCTTTCAGATCCCCGTCTTCGGGGAACTCGACCGAGAAGAGGCCGGCCGGGAGGCGGGAGGCGGCCGAGAGGCGGGACTCGAGGCGGAATCCCCGCTCCCCCGTCCCTTGAACTGTCAACTCCAGCCGGTCGGCCCCCAGCCGGCCGGTCAGATCGAGGACCCGGATCTCCCCCGGCTGGAGAAGGAGCCCGGGGATGGTGTACCCCCGGATCTGGAGCTCGAGGTCGGCCCCCGGGGCCCGGCCCCCGTTATGGAGGACGAGCCGGCCGGTCACCTCGCCGAAGAGGTCGCCGGGATCGGGATCGTCTTCCGGCGTGGGGAGGGACGCGGCGGCGGCTTGCAGGTTGACCTCTCCCCGGACGGCCCGGAAGAGATCGGCCAGTTCGGCCTCGACCCGGAACCGCTCCAAGCCAA
Source organism: Candidatus Erginobacter occultus (assembly GCA_030765265.1). Lineage (GTDB taxonomy): Bacteria > Auribacterota > Erginobacteria > Erginobacterales > Erginobacteraceae > Erginobacter > Erginobacter occultus. Next base: position 45,131 of record JAVCCZ010000190.1, on the reverse strand, counting down.
TGATCGGGCAGGCCAGGTCCCGGCCCTCAATCCGGGCGGAGAGGTTCTGGCCCCCGTCCTCGACGGTGAAACGGGCGGAGAGATCGCCGCGGCCGGCCCAGCCGGGAAATGGCGGCCGACCGACGGAGGCGGTCAATTCCCCCTCGAGGAGGATCCGGGAGAGATCGAGGGTTAAATCCCCCTTCACCTCGAGCCGGTCCGGGAGCCCCAGGGAGAGTTCGGTCTTCACCCCCTCCCAGGGTCCCTCGGCCCGGAACCGGAAGGCGAGCGGGCCGGGATCGCCGGGAAAGAAAAATCCGCCCAGCTCCCCTCCCCCGGCTTCATCGAGTTTCAGCTCGACTTCCAGGCGGGAGAGATCGGCGGCCGAGTTGGCGGAGACGGTCATCACCTCGCCTTCCCGCCAGAGGGGGGCGAGGCGCAGCTGGGCCCGGGGGCCGAGAGAGACGCTGTTGGAAACCTCGCCCTCCAGCGAAACTTCGACCCGGCGGCCGACCAGCGACTCGGCCGCCGTCGCCTTCTTCACCGTCAGCCGGTCGACGGTCAGGGAGGGGATCTCGGCCGGGGTGAAGCTCGATTGTTCCTCGTCCCCGGAGTCGTCTTCTTCTCCGGCCTCCGGGATCCGGTACCAGGTGACCCGTTCCACCGTCACGCTGGTGGCGTGGAGGCGCAGGGAGAGGAGCTCGAAGGGGTCGAGACGGACCCGGGAGTCCTCGATCACCATCCAGTCGCCCTCGGGGTCGCCGAGCCGGAGCTCGCTTAGCCGGACCCGGAAGGGGAGGATCCCGGAGATCCGGCCGAAGCGGATGGTCGTCTCCGGGGTGGAGGCGATCCGGGTCAAAGCCCGGGCCAGGAGCCTCTTCCCGGGCGGGGTCTGGATCGTCGCCAGGATGACCGCGGATAAAATAATCACCGCCAGCACCAGCCGGACGGCGTACTTGATTACGCGCCGGATAATCCGGACGGGCAGGGATCTGGTTTTTTGCTCTTTCATCTGTTTCAGGCTTGAAATCCGGTAACGATCAAGAGCGCCATTCCGTACTCGTACTGGCCGGAATCGATAGCGATCCCGATAGCGATCCCGATAGCGATTAAAATATTCTGGGACTTAGTATATTTGGGCGATACTGACATAGACCTGGAAATCGCTGTCGACCTCCCGGGGCTCAATCGGGAAGCCGACGTCGAGGCCGATCGGGCCGATCGGGGTGAAGTAGCGCAGCCCCGGACCGGCCCCCCAGCGGATCTCGTCCCCCCAGCTGGGCTGGCGCTCGGCAAAGGCCGCGCCACCGTCGAGAAAGGCGGCGACGCCGAAGTCCCCGATCACCTGGCAGTTGAGCTCGAAGCTGGTGGTGAAGAGGGAGAGGCCCCCCACCGGGTCCCGGCCGACCAGCGGGCCGACCATCTGGTAGGAGTAACCCCGGATCGAGTTGGCCCCGCCGGCGTAAAACCGGAGGTCGGCCGGGACCTCCTCCAGGTCGGCCTCCCGGATGCTCCCCACGGTGACCCGGGCCAGGGCGGTGAGAAAGTCGAGGCCGGGGAGGCGGCAGAGAAAGTTCCCGGTGGCCATCGTCTTGATGAAGGAGGTATCGCGCTGGATATCGAAGTAGGGCTCAGCCTGGAAGAGGAAGAGCGCCCCCGCCCGGCGGAAGGGCTGGTCCCCCCCGACCTTGAGCTGGACGTTGAGCGGGATGGAGAAGAGGTAGAATTCCCGCTGATCGTTGAACTGCTCGACCCGGTCGAAGGTCAGGGCGGTCCCGGCGGAGAAGACAAAGGTGTCGCCGAACTCCCGGCGGAGGACGGCCGAAGCCCGGATCCGGTCGCTGTCGTAGGCTTTCGGCCGGTCGTAGACCGGCTGGATGGTCAGGCTCAGGGACTGGTCGGGGTGGAGAAAGGTCGGGATCCGGAAGAGACCCTCAGCGTAGTAGAGTTCCTCGCTCCCGAAGACCCGGAGCCGGAAGAGCTCCCCCCGGCCGAAGAGGTTGCGATCCTCCCAGGAGACGGCGCCCCCGAAACCGATGTCGGTGCTGTAGCCGGCCTCGAGGCCGACGGTGTTCGGGTCCCGCTCCCGGAGGGTGACCAGGACGTCGAGGGGCTGGAGGGGATCCCCCTCCCCTTCCGGCTCGCCAGCTTCCTCGGTGGAGATCAATAAGGTGGTGAAGAGGCCGGTCCGGGCCAGCCGGTTGCGGAGGGTCTGGACCAGGACCGGGCTGTAGATCCGGCCGGGCCGGTAGGGGATCTGGCGGCGGACGAACTTCTCCCGGACCTCCTCGAGCCCGATAAATTTCGTGGCGGCAAAGCGGCAGCGGGGACCGGGCTCGACCCGGTAGGTGACGGAGACCGAATTGGCGGCGTAATCCACCACCACCTCCCGGCCGGCCGTCTTGACGGCGGGGTAGCCCCGGCGGCGGAAGTAGTTGAGGATGGCGGTTTCGGCGTTCAGGATCGCGGTCGAGGTTCCCCGGGACCCGGGGGGGAGGAGGATCTCCACCTGGCCGGGCGGGAGAAGATCGGGCGGGAGAGGCGGACCGGCGATCTCGACCTTGACCGCCCCGATCAGGAAGGGGGGGCCGGTGGTGACGGAAAAGTAGAGCCGGGGGGAGCGGTCCCGGTCCTTGAGATCGATCTCGATCGCGGCGGTGTAGAAACTCTCCGCCCTGAGGATCTTCTTCATCTTTTTCGCATCGTCGCGGGCGATCGCCTCCAGGAGGGTGAAGGAGGGCGGGGGGGTATCGCGGTGGGCGGCGGCGGTGGAGACGTCCCGGAGGAGCCCTTCCAGGCGGTCGGTCTTCTCCCCGTGGAGGTGGATGGAGACCGAGTAGGGTTCGACCCGCTCCCCCCGGGCCGGACCCCCGGCGGCGAGCAGGGCGGCGAAGAAGATAATTAAGATCTTCCTGTCCATAGGGGCGGTCCCGGCGGAGGCGGGCCGGAATCAGCCGTTGATCCGCCCGGCCAGTTCTTCCGCCATCCGGTCGAGAGCGGAGAAGTCTTCCGGGCCGGGGAGGCCTTTGCCGAGCACCGGTTCGAGCATCTCGGCCTTGAGGTTGGCGAGCAGGGAGGTGAGCGTCTCCACCGTCTTGCCGCCCCAGCCGTAGGAACCGAAGATCGCCGCGCACTCCAGCCGGGGCTTGAGCGCGTTGACCAGCACGGCGGCGTTGGCCGCCAGGGGGTGGGGCCCGGCGAGCACGGTCGGGGTCCCCAGGGCGAGGGCGGAGGCGTCGACCAGGGCGATCACCAGCTTCCCGGGATCGGCCACGGTCAAATCGAAGGGATGGACGGAGAGCCCCCGCTCGACCAGGGCGGTCAGGAGGTGATCGGTCATCTTCGCGGTGGAGCCGTGCATCGAGACGAAGGGGAGGACCACCGACTTCTTCAAGGGGCCAGAGACCCAGTCCCGGTAAGCCTTGACGATCAGCTCCGGCCGGTCGTAGATCGGGCCGTGGCTGGGGCAGATCAGCTCCATCTCCAGGTCCTTGATCTTCTCCAGGTTCTTTCCGATGATCATCCGGAAGGGCATCATAATCTCGCCGTAGTAGCGCTTGGCCGCCTCGTGGATCCGGCACCAGTCGGTGGCGTAGAGGTCGGTGGTGGCGAGGTGGGAACCGAAGAAGTCGCAGGAGAAGAGGATCTTCTCCTCTTCCAGGTAAGTGGAGATCGTCTCCGGCCAGTGGACCCAGGGGGTGAAGATGAATCGCAGCGTCCGGTCGCCGAGCGAAAGGGTCTCCCCGTCGGCCACGGTCAGGAAGCGGTCCTCGGGGAGGGCCAGGAGGTCGATCAGCATCCCCCGGCACTTCTCCGAGCAGACCACCTTCGCCTCCGGCCAGCGGGCCAGGAATTCGGGGAGCGACCCGGAGTGGTCCTGCTCGGCGTGGTTGGCGACGATGTAGTCGAGCTTCTTCACCCCGGAGAGGTTTTCCAGCAGTTCGCCGACGAAGGGGGGGTCGACGGTATCGATCAGGGCGGTCTTTTCGCTCCCCTCGACCAGGTAGGAGTTGTAGCTGGTCCCGTCGGGGAGCGGGATCAGGGCGTCAAAGAGCTGCCGGTGCCAGTCGATCACCCCCATCCACTTCACCCCGCTCACGATCTCTCTCGGTTTCATAAGCATATCCTCCAGGTTAGAATTTCGGTATCCGGCGGGCCGCAGGCCGCTACTCCAACTATTATACATAACCGGTGGGCCGGAGGCAAGAACGGCGGCGGGGGGTTGAAATAATATCCCACCCGTGAAATAATCCACAGATAAGTTAATCACCCCCGGCCGGCAACTGCTATAACTATAACCTTATGCACCAGGCGCTGCTCCTCGGACTGCTGACGCTGTTCGCTTCCGCCATCGGGACGGCGACCGGCTTCGGAACCTCGACGGTGATGGTCCCGGTGATGGTCCTCTTCGTCCCCCTGCCGGTCGCCCTCCTCTTCGTCGGGATCGTCCACCTGGCCGGCGATCTCTGGAAGATCCTGCTCTTCCGGCGGGGGGCGGACTGGAAGCTGATCCTGGGGTTCGGGATCACCGGGATCGCCGCCGGCTACCTGGGCGCCGCCCTCTCCTTTTCGGCCGCGGCCCTGCCCCTGGAACGGATTCTCGGGGGTTTCCTCATCCTCTACGTAATCTTCCTCTTCTTTCACCGCCGCTGGAAGCTGCCGAAGACCACCGCCACGGCGGCCTCCGGCGGCCTCCTCTCCGGGCTCTTCGCCGGGTTTTTCGGGGTCGGGGGGGCGGTCCGGGGGGCGTTTCTCACCGCCTTCGATCTGCCGCCGGAGGTTTACATCTTCACCTCCGGGATGATCGCCCTCTTCATCGACATCACCCGGATCGGGCGCTATCTCCAGGGAGGGACTCGGCTGGGGCCGGACCTGCTGACCGCGCTGCTGATCTCCATCCCCGTCTCCCTGCTCGGCGCCTACCTGGCCAAGCGGCTGCTGGACCGGATCCCGAAAAGGCACTTCCGGATCTTCGTGGCGATATTCCTGGCCCTGGTCGGCGCCCGGCTGTTAATCTGGGGATAGGTTCCGGCCGGATTCCCGGCGGAACCCGAAAACTTGCAATCGACGTAACACTTTAACTCTATAAAAGTCCCTACTGATTTTTAAACATCCATCTGTCATTGCGAGGAGCCGAAGGCGACGAAGCAATCTCTTGACCCGAGACAGGTTGAGATTGCTTCTCCGTCTTCTGTCTTCCGTCTTCCGTCTAAAGCCGGATAAAAAAGCCGGATCGCAATGACGTCTATTGCCTGATATTTCCCAAACACTAATTCAGATCCAGCTGGTCGATTACCTCCCGGATGACGCCGGCGCTGCGGCGGAGGGATTTTTCCTCCTCCTTTGCCAGTTCCAGCCGGATCACCTGTCGCACCCCCTCCCGGTTGACTACCGCCGGGAGGCTTAAGTAAACCTCCTCTCCCCCCGGGTAATCGGTAAAGAGCGAGGAGACCGGGAGGACGGCGTTCTCGTCGTTGAGGATCGCCCGGGTGATCCTCGCCAGGGCCAGGCCGATCCCGTAGGAGGTCTCGCCCTTGCGCTCGATGATCCGGTAGGCGGAGTCCCTCACCCGGACGAAGATCTCCTCGAGTTCCCGCTCCCGGTCGCAGGAACAGTTGAACTCGCAGGTCGGGCAGTAAGCGTCGAGCAGCGCCCCCCCGATCAGGGCCCGGGACCAGGCCGCAAACTCGCTGTCGCCGTGCTCGCCGAGGATATAGGCGTGGACGTTGCGGGGATCGACCCGGCAGTGGCGCCCGAGGAGAAAACGGAGCCGGGCGGAGTCGAGGACGGTCCCGGCGCCGATCACCCGTTTGGGGGACATCCCCGAGATCCGGTAGGCCGCGTAGGCGAGGACGTCGACCGGGTTGGAGACGATCAGCAGGAGGGCCTCCGGAGCGGATTCGACGATCTTCGGGATGATCTTCCGGTAGAGCTCGACATTGGCCCGGATCAGGTCGAGGCGGGACTGGCCGGGCTGCTGGCCCTTCCCGGCGGTCACCACCACCAGGGCGGAGCCCTCGATATCCGGATAATCCCCGGCGGTGACTTCGACCGGGGAGATGTAGGGCGCGCCGTGGTTTAAGTCCATCACCTCGCCCTCCAGCCGCTCCCGGTCGAGATCGACCAGGACGATCCGGCGGGCCCCGCCCCGGATCATCAGGGCGTAAGCGTAGCGCAAGCCGACGTTGCCCGCCCCGATAATCGAGACTTTCGGGTTAATAGACATATCAAGTCATACCTCTTTTGTCTATTAAGCGGAGGGATTCACGGATGAAGGCGTCGAGGTCGGAAGGCCCGCGGCTGGAGACGAAGTTATCGTCCACCACCAACGCCGCCGCCCCCGGCGGGGTGAGGCAAATTATCCCGGCACCTTTACCTGGTGGCCGGTTGATCCCCGCTGGCGCCAAAATACATCTTGATCGGGGTTCCCCTCACCGCCCAGAGCCCCTGGGTAGTCCGGAAAATCCCGATACTGTCCATCAGGTTCCCGGTATAGTCGGCCGGAACCGCCCAGTCGGAACTCCTGCCGTAATAGGCCCGGGTCAACCCCCGGATCGCCCACAAGCCGGTAGCCGGCCTGAAGATCGCGATCGCGGCGGAGCCGTCACCGTTATAATCGCCGGGCACGGTCTGGTCGCTGCCGGTTCCGAAGTAGGCCCGGGTAATCCCCCGGATCGCCCACAAGCTCCGATTGGGCCGGAATATCCCCCGATCGACGGTGCCGTTGCCGTCGTAATCTCCCGGAACCGGACGATCGCCGGCGCGGCCGTAATAAATCCGGGGCAACGCGCGGCTGGCCCATAAGCCGGTATCCGGGCGGAAAACGGTCACGTCGGCCGAACCGTCCCCATCATAATCGCCGGGGATCGGAATATCGCCGGCCCGGCCGAAGTAGATCCGGCTGAGAGCGCGCAGGGCCCAGAGACCGGAACCGGACCGGAAGATCCCGATATTCGATGTCCCATCCCCGGTATAATCGGCGGAGACCGGCCAGTCGCCGGCAGCGCCGAAGTAAACCCGGGTCATACCCTTGATGGCCCATAACCCGTTAGCCTGACGGAAGATCGCGATGTCGCTGGTCCCGTCACCGTCGTAATCTCCCGAATCCACGCTGGAGAGGAACGGCGTCGGACTGGGCGCGGGAAGGCTGAAGAACCCGCAGGTCACCGCTTCATAGTCGGTGCCGTGAGTCAGCGTCCTCGGGGTACAGAGATAGGCGTTGGTTTTGTCGACCTCCCAGAGTTTATCGTTCTGGTCGATCAGGGTCTTGTTTCCGGTCACCGCCCAGAGGGTGCCGTCGCAGCCGAAACCCATACCCTCGATATCCTGAATATTTTCCCCGGCGATAACGCAGTAGAAATCGCCGATATTGGTGATCAGCGAACCGTCGGCGGGATCGATGATCACCAGGTGGTCTTCGTAGTGGCTGTCATTGACCACGGCATAGAGGGCCCCGTCCGCCGGGTCGAAGGCGATATCATCGACATCGTTCAGCGGGTTTCCGTCGTCGATCAGGGCCTCGATCACCGCGTAGTCGTCGCCATTGAAAGCTCCGGGGATATGCTCTCCCGTCGTGAGGTCGACGAGAATTAAGAGGTCGTTGGAAGAACTCTTGCGGACCGTGGCGTAAAGCCCGCCGGTATCGGGATGAAATGACATCCCGTCAAGGTCGATAAAATCCTGCCAACCGTGAGCTCCGAAGCCGAAACCTACGGTATTCGCCGACACCGGAGAGAAGAGGCCGGTCACCTGGTCGAGAATCCCCAGACGGTTATAATCAAAAGTATAAAGTTGGCCGGAAGGATTGTGGTAGGCGATGGTCTCGATCCCGTTGGTTCCGGTCGTGGTTCCAATGTCGGTCTCGTTGGTGGCGGGGTTGAAGTCATAGGGATCGACCAGGATCAGCAGGTTCTCTCCCCCGCTGCCGTAGCCGGACTGAGGCACCACGTAACAACGGCAATCCGGCGTCGCGGTGGGGGCGGGAGACGGCGTGGACGTGGGCGGCGGGGTCGGGGCGATGGAAGGTGTCGCGGTCGGGGCGGGGGAAGGCGTAACCGACGGACTGGGCGTCGCGCTGGGAGTCGGGGTAACCGATGCCGTGGGTGTGGCAGTGGGCGTCGGGACCTCTTCAACCGGTTCGCAGAGCCACCGGTCGGCGTAGGTCGCTCCGTCCAATCCGATGAAATAGTAGGTGTCGAATGTCCCGCTCAGCGGCGGCGGGTACACGTTAACCGTCTGGCCGCCGTCATAGGTAACCGTGATGTAGTCGCCCTCCAGGATGGCGAGAGGTTCGCTCAGGCTGGTAAAGAGAACGGCCGCCGGCTGGAGCGGGTAATCGGTCCAATCGGCAAAGGTGTTGGCATTGTCGTCAACCCAGCCGTAGATATCCGTCGAGGGCGCTTCCGCCCGGGTGATGCTCCAGCGCCATCCGGTCCCGGAGCCTGCCCGGGGAACGGAGATCTGGAGGTCTTCCAGGTCGTTGATCACCAGGAGTTCCTCGCAGTACGCCGGAGTGGGGGTGGTTGATGGCGTCGGAGTAATACTGGGCGTCGGGGTAATCGACGCGGTCGGCGTAACCGATGGCGTCGGCGTGACCGATGGTGTCGGCGTCACGCTCGGCGTCGGGGTCACCGACGGGGTCGGGGTTGCTGACGGTGTCGGCGTCACGCTCGGCGTCGGGGTCACCGACGGGGTCGGCGTGACCGAAGGTGTCGGCGTGACCGATGGCGTCGGAGTTACCGAAGGTGTCGGCGTGACCGATGGCGTCGGAGTTGCCGATGGTGTCGGCGTAACCGATGGCGTCGGAGTTATCGAGGGAGTCGGCGTTATCGAGGGAGTCGGCGTTATCGAGGGAGTCGGCGTTATCGAGGGAGTCGGCGTTATCGACGGTGTCGGAGTTGCCGACGGTGTCGGAGTTGCCGACGGTGTTGGCGTTACCGAGGGAGTCGGAGTTGCCGAGGGTGTCGGAGTTACGGACGGCGTCGGAGTTATCGACGGTGTCGGCGTGACTGATGGTGTGGCGGTCGGCGGCGGGGTGGGCGGCACGGACGGAGTGGGCGTCACGGTGGGGGTCGCGGTCGGCGGCGGCGTCGGGGGAACGGTCGGGGTCGGGGTGACGGTCGGAGTGGGCGTGGGGGTAAGGGTCGGAGTCGGGGTCACCGAGGGGGTCGCGGTCGGGCAGGGCGGCTGGCCCAGATTGGCGCAGGAACCCAAAAGCACGAGCGTCAGTTCGTGGGTAGTGATACCCCGGTTGGGGTTATTGGTCGCGAAACGGATATATCCGGTATGGGTATCGGCCGAGAAATCAACGCCCAGGCCGAATATGCCCCCGGCGCCGTGATCCCCGGTCTCCTCGAAGAAGCGGCTTACCGTCTCGGAAACGGGGCCCGCGTCCAAGGTAAGATCAAAAAATCCATAGCGGTCTCCCGGAGCGCCGGCATAGATGCCGTGGGAGCCGAAGTTGGAGGCGACGAAGATGTCGCTGTCGGTCTGGAGATTCAGCTCCACCATACTGGTCGGCACGTTTACCAGGGTGGTCGAGGTGGTGTTGTTGAAGTCGGTGGAAGCCGCCAGTGCGGCCGGCAGCTCCAGTCCGCCGGCATCGGCGGTGCTGAGGGCGATGCCGAGCAGTGTCGCGTTCAGGGTCCGGATGGGTTCGGCGCCGTCGTTGGTCCGGTGCTGAACGGTGACGGTGTAGGTCCCCTCGCAAAGATTTTCGCTCAGCCCCTGGAGGAGGACGGCTCCCAGGTCGTTGGAACCACCCATCTTCCGGTGCTGCTCCGCGACACCGACCGTCGTCCCGTCAACCTGTAGCCGCCAGTAACCGGTCCGTTCCCCGGCCCCGCCGGACGATTCGCCGTTCAGGGCGCAAGAGACCAGGATCTTGCCAGGGATGTCGAGGGTTACGGTGCAGCTTAAACCGTCCACATCTTCGAAGGAGGTGCTGCTGGTCGTGTCCCCGGTGGCATCAAGAATGCTGGTTCCGTAACTGAAACTCGCCGAGCCGTCCTCGATCGTCAGGTCATAGGCGACCAGATCGGCATTACGGGTGGAGATCTGGGGATCGACCGCCCCGTCGGTCTTCTGCCGGAGACGGATGGTATGGTTACCGGGACTGACATTCTCGAAAATATTGACTACTCCGGCCAGTCCCTGATCCTCGGTGCCGCTGAGATAGCGGCCCAGGGTCTGGCTGGACCAGGTATTATCCATCCTCAGATCCCAGTAACCGTTCTGGGCTTCGGTGGAAGTTCCGGTATCGCACTCGAGGGAGGCAAAGACCGCGATCGCGGTGGTGTCCGGGGCCCAGAGGGTAAGGTCGAGGCCGGTATTGACGAAGGTGGTGGCGCTGGTTGAACCGACTGATAATGTCCCGTGCTCCGTCCTTAAGCAGACGGTGCTCAATTCGGGGGTGGCGGAAGGAGCCGGGCTGGGTGTGACCGAAGGTGTAGGGACTTCGGGGGATGGTGATGGGGTGGGAGTCGGATCGATCTGAACACAGGCTTCCAGCGATTCATAGTCCGACCCCTCGGTCATTTGCTCCACTTCAGTCACGTAACGGGTCGGGTCACCGGCTATATCGGTCTGGAAGATCCAGAGGCGGTTGCGCTGGTCGGGATCGGAGGCATTCTGGCCGGTAGCACCCCAGAGAGAGTCGCCGCAGTCGAAGGAGAGTCCTTCCATATCCTCCACGTCTTCCGAATCGTCGCTCCGGCGGAGGCGGCCGACATCGGTGGTACTGCCGTTCGTCTTATCGATGATAACCAGGCGGTCCTCGGTCCCGCTGTTGTTATTGATACCGTACATCACGCCGTCCGAGCGGATGGCGATGTCATCGATATCGTCAAGCGACGGTCCCTGGTTCTGAATTACGATATAATCGGTGTTCGCGCCCCAGGCGGATGCCACGTGGGCGCCGGTGGCGTAGTTGAGCTGGATAAGAAGGTCGTCGGCGCCCCGGCGGACATTGGCGTACATAATCGCCGGAGCGGTGGTCTCATCGAAGTCAACCCCATCGACATCATCGAAGGTTATGGAGCCCAGGGCGCCGGTCCCGGTCCCGTAGGTCGAGGAGAGAGCGGAGGCGACACCGGTAGTCTTGTTGACTATATAAAGGCGCGCCGCGGTGGAGCCGTACATAGTTTGGGTGCTGAAACTGCCGCCGTGATAGGTCGTCATCCCCTCCATCGAGGAGGTGCCGGTCCCGGTTCCGATCGCGGACTCGATGCCGGTCGAGGTATCCAGCAGAGTAAGGAGATCGTTTCCGGGAGGTCCGCCGCCGGTATCGGCTATAAAGTAAAAGTATTGGCTCTGGGCCAGACCGGCGGCGGGCAGGATAATCGCCGCCGATAAAAAGAGAGACAACAACGCGGTTTTGGGCGTCCTCATCGGGACCTCCGGGACAAAGTTCAAAGGTTAACGGAATTAATATTGAATTTAAGGTACTTCTCGCAAGGATCGGTGTCAATGGGGTATTTCCCCTTTAGCCTGACTTTTCTCCACCTCGACCCGGGTGCTATTGGTGACCGAATTCTATGTTTTCGCCGACAACAAATCGGGAGAGAAGTCATTGGGAGACCCCCGAACGCAGTGACGGGGACGGAGCAATCACAAGCAGTCACGATTCTGCTCACCGGTCGTCTCCCGCGGAGTCTTCCCGGCTATAGCGGCCGATCAGCTCTCCGCGGGCGATGATATGGCCCTCGATCGCCGTCAGCAGCTCGTCCTTGTTCAGTCCCTTTTCCCGGCCGATTTTTTGGTCGAGGGCGTAAAATTTAAAGACATAGCGGTGGGTCCCGGAATGGGGACAGGGGCCGACGTAATCGGTTCTCCCGAAATCGTTGAGGCCCCCGGTGCCGGGGTGAGACCCCTCTTCGATCCGTCCGGTGACGTCCAGGTCGTAGGCGACCCAGTGGACAAAAGTCCGGCCCGGGGAATCGGGGTCGTCCATTACCAGGGCCAGGGAGACGGCCCGGGGGGGGATATCGTCGATCACCAGCGGGGGGTTGATTGCCGCCCCGTCGCAGGTATAGAGAGCGGGGATGGATTCCCCTTCGGAAAACGCGGGACTGGTCAGGCGCATAGGATTTTTACCCTCATCTTTCAATCCGAAGATTTATCCCGGAGCAGCGAGTCCAGCTTCCGGGCCGCCACTTCCGGGGTGAAGGGTTTGAAGAGACAGGCCCTGATACCGCTGGATTTCATCAGCTTCTCGTCCTCCCGGCGGGTATAGTAACCGGTCATCGCGATAATCGGGATCCCGGACAGCGCTTCCGCCGCCAGGAGTTCCCGGGCCAGCTGGAAGCCGTTTTTTACCCGCATCTTCAGATCGATCAGGGCGATATCCGGCCGCTGGGCGGGCGCGACCGCCAGGGCCTCCCCGGCGTCGGTGAAGGGATCAACCCGGTAGCCGGCGGCCTCCAGCGCCTCGGCCAGTTCCTCCACCAGTTCGGCGTCGTCGTCCACCAGTAAAACTCGGTATCGTCTACTCAAATCCCCTCTCCGCTGACCTGATTTGGTTTTAAGGAACATCTTCTCCCCCGGGACGTCAGCCGGCAATGTGCGCTTTCGCCTTTTTCCTGACTATTTTCCACTTGCCGGGGGGATCTGCCGAGGTAAAAAGGGCCGCCGGCCGGGGGGCGGACAGACGGGAACCCCCGGCGGAGAAGTCTTATTGCCGGGGCAGCGGGGGTATCCGGACGGTGACCTCCGTCCCCCGCTTCGGGCCGCTGGTCAGTTTAATGGTGCCGTTGTGGAGACGGACCAGCTGCCGGCAGATGGCCAGGCCCAGTCCGTTTCCGGATGGTTTGCGGGTGAAGAAGGGGGTGAAAATCTCTTTCCGGTCCGCGGGGCTGATCGGCGGACCGTTGTCCCGAAACCGAAAGAGGGCGGCGCCGTCTTTCGTGAAACCGCCGGCCGCCTCGATCCTCCCCCCCTCGGCCGGGACGGCTTCCAGGGCGTTATCCAGGATATTGACGAAGACCTCCCGCAGCTGGTCAGGATCGACGGAGATTTTCTTTCTTTTCAGGGCCGCCAGGTCCAGCGCCACCTCGGGCCGGATATCTCGATGGGACTTGAGGGAGTCGGAGATACAGCTCCGCAGGAAAGGGAGGATAAAGATATTCCGGTAGCGGGGCAGCTGGACCCGGGAATAGCCGAGCAAACTCCCGATAACCCGTTCGCCGGATTTGACTTTTCCCTCGATCGAACGGATATGCTTGAGCAGGGCGGGGTCCGAGGTCTTCCGCCGGAGGTTGGCGGCGGCCAGGGCGATGGTGGCCAGGGGGTTGCGCATCTCGTGGGCCACCATCGAGGAGAGGGTGCCGAGTTCGGCCAGCCGTTCCAGTTCGGCCATCTTCTTCTCCGCCCGGATCAGCTTCCCCTGCGCCCGCTTGCGCTCGGGCACGTCGACCAGGATCAGGATCAGCCCTTCCACCTCGCCCTCGCTATCCAGGACCGGGCGGAGCGACCAGTCCCAGTAGGTGGTTCCCCATTTCGGGTGATCGGGGTAAACAAAGGGCCGGGAGAAGACGACAAAGGGCCGGCCGGTCCGGACCACCTTCCGGAAGATCCGCTCGTGCTCCGGGTGGGGGAAGAGCCGAAAGTGATTCTTCCCGACGAAGTACTCCGGCTCCTGCCGATAAGCCTCGGCGTAAGCCCGGTTGACCCGGCGGAAGTTGAAGTCGGCATCGAGGTAGGCGAGGAGGAAGTGCACGCTGGAGAAGAGCCGTTCCAGCAGTTCGTTGGCCGAGGAGAGCTCCCGGGTTCGGCTGATGACGATCTCTTCGAGTTGCTCGTTAAACTTCTCCAGACGACTGGCCAGCTGCTTGCGCTCGGTGATATCCCGCATTAATTTCAGCTTGGAGACCGTCCCGTCGGGGTTGGCCAGGGGACTCTCGATAACATCATAAGTCCGGCCGGTGCGGGCGGAAGACCATTCCCAGTGGACCACCTTTCCTCCCAATATCTCGGACTTCCGACACCAGGAACATATGGTCTGATGGTGATGGAGATAGTCGAAGCATCTCCTCCCCCGGACCGGTCCGAAAATCTTCCTCATCGGGGGGTTGACGTACTCAACCCGGTGGTCGGCGCCGGTGATATAGACCAGGTCCTCCATCGAGTCGAGGATCTGGCGGAGACGGTCCCGTTCCAACCGGGGACCCGCCCCCCGCCGTGTTCCCGGGGAGAGATCCCGATCTTGCTCTTTCCGCTGCTTCATCGGCGGCTGCTTCTCCCGCGGTTTGTCTGATCCCCTTGAGGGTCGGCCCGGTAGGCGGTGGGGGTCAGGCCGGTGAACTTCTTGAAGATCCGGATTAAGGATTCCGCGTTGAGGTAGCCCAGGGAGTAGGCAATCATATCGACGCTGTGGCCGGTTTCGGCCAGCCATTCTTTCGCCTGTTCGATCTTGCACTCCAGCTTGTACTGGTTGAACTTCCGGCCGGTGACTTCCTTGAAGACCCGGCTCAAGTACTTGGGGCTGAGAGCGACCACCCGGGACGCTTCCTGCAGGGAGACCTTCTTGTGGACATTCCTGCGCAGGAAGACCTGGACCCGCTCCATCTTTCCCTCGATATCCTCCCCCTCGATCCCCGCCGGCCAGCGCGACTCCCGGAGGATCTTCTTGATCGCCGCCTCGGTCTTTTCGATATTTAGGGGTTTTTCCAGGTACTCGTCGGCTTCCCCGTGGAGGGCCTCGATCACCACCTTCTTCGAACCGAACCCGGTGAGGATGATCACCCCCAGATCCGGCCAATCCCGCTTGATCCGCTTCAGGATCTCGGTCCCCGGGGTGCCCGGGAGACGGACGTCGAGGATAACCAGGTCGATCTCGTTGGGCTTTTTCAGTTCGGCCAGGGCTTCCTCTCCCCGGCCCACCCCGATTACCCGGTAGCCCCGGAAGTAATCCTTGAACTCCTCGCGGAAATCGCGGTCGTCATCGACCATCAGTATGTTGTAGGGCATCTCGATCGCTCCCGGTTGAAAAACGCCCGGCCCGAAATTCGGCGGGCGACTTTACGGTGAAAAAATGCGACAATGACCTGATTCCAAGCTTATCTCAACCGGGAAAGTCATAGCAAGTAGAAAAAAGTCAATAGAAAGGGGAGGGAACCAATTGGGTTTTTCCTCCCCCTCCCCTTTAATGGGAGGTGTTTCGACCGACAAGTTTTCCTAACCGGAGGAACAATTATGCGCGAAGACGTCTCGATAGTGATCTGCGGCCAGGCCGGCCAGGGGATCAAGACCCTGGAAGGTCTGCTGGCGAAAATATTTTCCACCGCCGGGTTCAATATCTTCACCACCCGGGAGTTTATGTCCCGGATCCGGGGCGGGATGAACTCGACCGCGATCCGAGTTTCCTCCTCCCCGGTGCAATGTTACAGCCGCCGGGTGGATATCCTGGTCTCGCTCCATATCGGCGGGGTGGCCCACCTCGGCGACCGGGTGGGAGCCGAAACCCTGATCCTCGGCGACGAGGGAACGGTCAGCGACGGGGAAAAGAAAGGGAGGAACTTCGCCTCCGTGGCCGGGAAGGAGATCGCCAAGGAACTGGGCGGGGCGGTTTACGCCAACACCGTCTCGGTGGGGGCGATCTCCGGGGTCCTGGGATTGGACGGGGAGGCGGCGGAAAAGGTCGTCGAGAGCTATTTTTCCCGTCGCGACGAAGAGATCCGGGAGAAGAACCTCCGGGCCTTCCGCCGCGGGCAAAAAAGGGGCCGGGAGATCGCCGGGGAGAAAGAGCTTTCCTTCCCCCTGAAAAGCTCGAAGAAGAAGGCAGGCGAGGTCTTTTTAAACGGCACCCAGGGAGTGGCCCTGGGTGCGATCGCCGGGGGCTGCAATTTCCTCTCCTTTTACCCGATGTCCCCGGCCACCGGGGTCGGGGTCTTCCTCGCCGGGAAATCCGAAGAGTTCGGCATCGAGGTGATCCAGGCCGAGGATGAGATCTCCGCCGTCAATATGGCCCTGGGCGCCTGGTACGCCGGCGGCCGGGGGCTGGTCACCACCTCGGGCGGGGGCTTCGCCCTGATGAACGAGGGGCTGAGCCTGGCCGGGATGATCGAATCGCCGCTGGTCATCCATCTCGCCCAGCGCCCCGGCCCGGCCACCGGGCTCCCCACCCGGACCGAGCAGGGCGATCTCCTCTTCACCCTCTTCGCCGGCCACGGCGAGTTCCCCCGGGCGATCCTGTCCCCGGGGACGATCGAGGAATGTTTTGACCTCACCCGCCGGGCCTTTCTCCTCGCCGACCGATGGCAGGTCCCGGTGATCGTCCTCACCGACCAGTACCTCCTCGACTCCGCCTACAACTTCCCTCTCCCCGAAATTCCCGAAGAGAAGATCGAAAACCGGATAATCGAGACCGAGAAAGATTACCGCCGTTACGACCCGGGAGAGGACGGTGTCTCCCCCCGGGGCATCCCCGGCCACGGCAAGGGCCTGGTCCTGGCCGACAGCGACGAGCACGACCGGCACGGCCGGATCACCGAGGACTTCGGGGTCCGGGTGGAGATGGTCGACAAGCGGGCAAAAAAGCTCACCGGCCTGACCCGGGAGGCGCTGGAGCCGGAATTCTTCGGCGACGAAAACTACCGGACCCTGGTGGTGGGCTGGGGCTCCACTTATCCCGCCATCCGGGAGAGCCTGGAGAAAGCGGGGGAGAAAGGGATCGGCGGCCTCCACTTCCGCCAGGTCTATCCCCTCCACCCGAAGACCGCGGACTATCTCCGGCGGGCGGAGAAGACCATAGTCATCGAGAACAACCCCTCCGGCCAGTTCGCCCGCCTGCTGAAGATGACTTTCGGTGTGGAGACCGGGGGCGGGTTGAGAAAATACAACGGACTTCCCTTCAGCCGGGAAGAGATCAGCCAAGCCCTGGACCAGGAGGCCGACAATGAGTGAGACCCCCTTCGATTTAAAAGACGCCGCGATCGCCTGGTGCCCCGGCTGCGGAAATTTCGGGATCCTCAACGTCTTGAAAAATTCCCTGGCCGAGCTGGAGATCGCCCCGGAAAAACTGGTGATGGTCTCGGGGATCGGCCAGGCGGCCAAGATCCCCCAGTACCTGAAATGTAATTTTTTCAACGGCCTCCACGGCCGCTCCCTTCCGGCGGCTTCCGCGATCAAGGCGGCCAACCCGGAGCTGACCGTGATCGCCGAGAGCGGCGACGGCTGTATGTACGGGGAGGGAGGGAACCACTTCATTCACAGCATCCGCCGAGACCCCGACATCACCTGCCTGGTCCATAACAATATGATCTACGGCCTGACCAAGGGCCAGGCCTCCCCGACCAGCCTGACCGGTTTTCGGACCCCGGTCCAGGTGAACGGGGTGATCTCGGAGCCCTTCAACCCCCTGGCGGTGGCGATCGCCCTCAACGCTTCCTTCGTGGCCCGGGCCTACGTCAAGAACACCGAACAAACCCAAGAGACCCTGAAACAGGCCATCGGGCACCGCGGCTTCGCCCTGGTCGATATCTTCCAGCCCTGCGTCACCTTCAATCAGCTCAACACCTACGACTGGTTCCAGGAAAACACCTACTACCTCAAGGACGATCACGACCCCACCGACCGCGCGGCGGCCTTTGCCCGGGCGCTGGAAACCGAAAAATACCCCCTGGGGGTCTTTTACCGCGGACCGGAGAGAGAGCCTTTCGAAGCAGCCCTGGGCGAACATCTGCCGGGGGGGGCCGAACCGCTCTACCGGAGAAAATTCGACCGGGAGCGGCTGGTCAAGCTCTGGGAAAGTTTCGGCATCTGATTCGGGGGGAAAGTAAGGACGCCAAAGGCGTCCCACATTATAGCCCAGGGACCTGTCCGGCTTCAGACGGAGGAGCCCCGGGTTTTATTGGCCCATCTCTCTTGCAACCTCGGCGGCCCGGTCCGGAAGGGCGGGGAGGTTTAACCGGAAGATGGTCCACGACAAGTACCAAGAGGTGGTGGAAAACCTGGAGGGGGAACGCTAACCAGCCCGATTTTTAAAAGATTCGGGCCAGAAACAACCGGGAGGTTGATGATGAAGCTGTTTGGATCCGTACTGACGGTCCTGACCGCCCTCGTCTTGATCGCCCCCGCTTCTCTTCTTTTCGGAGAGGAGGAGGGAGGAGCAATGATGGGCGGTGGACGGGGAATGATGGGCGGGATGCAAAGGGAAAAGATGGGTGAGGGCGAGACGATGATGGAAGAGTCGGATATGCCGTCTCACTGCCCGAAAATGATGATGGAGATGGCCGGGTTGATGAAGAAGATGTCCGGGATGATGGAGGTGTGCGGCCCGGCCGAAAATGATCCCGTCCTGAGGGAAAAATGCCGAAAGCTCGCCGAAAAGTCCGACGAGATCACGGCGATGTGCCGGGGGATGATGGAAAAGCCGGGAATGATGATGCCCGGACCGGGGATGATGAACGAGATGTGCGGGATGATGAAGGATATGTCCGGAATGATGGAACAGTGCGCGCTGGCCCAAAACAACTCGGAAATGGCGGAACAATGCCGGAAGATGCAAGACCAATCGGACCGGTTGATGAAGCAATGTCCGATGCGCCGGAGAGGCCAAATGACGACGGAAAAACCCAACTGCGGGATGGGGAAATCGGCAAAACCCTGAATCCCGCGCCGGGAACGGGCGCCCCCTCACCCCAATCCTCTGCCCTTTTCAAAGGGGTGAGGGGGCGCCGGGTTTCGGAACAAGTTCCTTACCAACAGGGGAGGGAAGAAATAACAATCACAAGGAATCTGAAAATCACCGGATTGATTCGGACCGGACCATCCGGGCTCATCCGGGTTATCTTCGGCTTTATCCTGATTATGGCGGCTTCTCCCGCAGCGGCCGAAACAGTTGAATACGATTTGACCATCGCCCGGGAGGAGGTCGATATCACCGGGAAAAAAACCGAGGCGATGACCGTCAACGGCCGGATCCCCGGTCCCACCCTTCGTTTTCAGGAAGGCGACCGGGCCCGGATCCGGGTCCACAACACTATGGATGTGGACACCTCCATCCATTGGCACGGCCTGCTGGTTCCGCCGGATATGGACGGGGTGCCTTATGTCAGTTTCCCGCCCATCAAGCCTCATTCCACCTTCACCTACGAGTTTCCGCTCCGCCAGAGCGGGACGTACTGGTATCACTCCCATACCCGTCTCCAGGAGCAGCGCGGCGTTTACGGAGCTATCGTTATCGAAGGAGAAGAAGATCAGGTTGCCGCGGACCGGGAGTATACGGTTGTTCTTTCCGACTGGACCGATGACAACCCTCACGGGGTTCTGCGGACGCTGCGGAGGGGCAGCCACTGGTCCGCCATCCAGAAAGGTTCCGCCCAGAGTTTGATCGGGGCCGTCCGGGCGGGAATGGCGGGAGATTACTTCAGCCGGGAACTGCAGCGGATGCCGGTGATGGATATCGCCGATGTCGCCTATGACCGGTTTCTCGCCGATGGGCGCCCGGAAATCTTTCTCGACGCCGAGCCGGGGGAAACCGTCCGTCTCCGCCTGATCGACGGCTCGGCCAGCACATTTTTCCATCTCAATTACGCCGGCGGGCCGATGACCGTTATCGGCTCCGACGGGATGAGGGTTGAACCGGTCGAGCTGGACCGCTTCCTGATCGGCGTGGCCGAGACCTATGACATTTTAGTGACTGTTCCCGATCAAGGAAGTTATGAACTGCGGGCCACCGCCCACGACGCCTCCGGTTTCGCTTCCGTCTGGCTGGGGACCGGCAAAAAGCACGCCGCCGTATCCGTCCCTCCTCCCAATATGTATCAGTCCATGGGCGGGCTTTCCCTAAAAAAGATATTCGCCCTGACGCCGGCCGGGGCGATGGGGATGGGAGACGGGAAAGTTTCAGCCGGCCGATTTGATGCTCCGGGGATGATGGGCGGTATGGGCGGGATGGACCATAAACATCACCCGGCCTCGGTAATGCCCGACTCCGGAGAAAAGGAATATTCCGAAGGATCGACCGTCCCCTTCCGGGGAGGAAAAAGATTCGGAGGCGATTTCATTCCGATGTCCCCCGATATTTCTTCTCGAAAAGATCTGGTCCGGGACGGAAGCGAAGAGCGCCCCTGGCCGCCGTATGAAAAACTGAAGTCGGTGAAAAAAACCGCCTTTTCCGAGGATCTGCCGGTCCGGGAGGTCAGGCTCACCCTGGACGGGGATATGGAGCGATACGTCTGGTTTATCAATAATAAGCCGCTCTCCGCGGGAGATATGATTACGGTGAAGGGCGGCGAGATCACCCGCTTTGTCCTGATCAACCGAACCATGATGCATCATCCTATGCACCTGCACGGTCAGTTCTTCCGCGTCCTCAACGGACAGGAGGAGTACGCGCCCCTCAAACATACGGTCGATGTCCCCCCGATGTCCACCACGGTGATCGAATTCAACGGCAGCGAGACCGGCGACTGGTTTTTCCACTGTCACCTGCTCTATCATATGAAAAGCGGGATGGCCCGGGTGGTTCATTACGAAGATTTTCTGCCGGGCCCGGACGTCCGGCAAGTGCGGGAGAAGCTCTACCGGGAAGATTGGTTCTTCTGGCTCGAGGCCGCCGTCCTCAGCAATATGACCGAAGGCTATCTGACCGCCCAGGATACCCGAAATATTTTCCGGGCGAGCTGGGAGGTCGGCTGGGAGAACGTCGAAGGCTCAAAATGGGAAGGGACCGTCACCTATGAACGGTATCTGAATCGCTTTTTCACGGTTTTCGCGGGCGGTGATTTCGAAGGGGAGAAGGAGGATTTCGAGAAAGAAGCCGGAATTCTCGGCTTTTACTATCTGCTCCCTTTGAATATCGAGTCCCGGGTCTGGATCGATACCAAGGGCGCGGGGCGATTCAAGCTGGAGAAGGAACTGGCGCTGACGCCCCGGTGGGAGTTATTCGGGGAAACGGAATACGATACCCGGGAAAAATGGGAGGGAAAAGCCGGACTCTTATACCGGATCAATAAAAACTTCTCTCTCGCCGGCCAGTGGCACTCCGAATACGGCTGGGGCGGCGGGGGGAAATTGGAGTTCTGAGATTATTCCGAGTACTGGAAGATTGGAGGAGAACATATGAAAAACCAGCATAAGAATCATCAAGAACCCGAAGCCCACCCGGGACACGAAGTCCATCAGGAGCACGACGGCCACGACCACTCCGCCCACCACCGGATGATGATCCGGGATTTCCGCCAGCGGTTCTTCGTCTCCCTGGGGGTGACCGTCCCCATTCTTCTCCTTTCTCCCCTGATCCAGGGATTTATCGGACTGGAACTGGATTTTCCCGGGGAGAAGTATCTCCTCTTCGCTCTTTCCACCTTCATTTACTTTTACGGCGGTTGGCCGTTCTTATCGGGTCTCTTCTCGGAGCTGAAGAAGAAATCTCCGGGGATGATGACCCTGATCGGCCTGGCGGTCTCGGTGGCCTACTTCTATTCCTCGGCGGTGGTCTTCGGGTTGACGGGGAAGTTCTTCTTCTGGGAGCTGGCCACCCTGATCGACATTATGCTGCTCGGCCACTGGATCGAGATGAAATCGGTCTTAAGCGCTTCCAACGCCCTGGAGGAGCTGGCCCGGTTGATGCCGGACGAAGCCCATAAGATCGAGGACGGGGAGACGGTCGAGGTCAAGCTGGAAGACGTGGCCAAAGGCGATCTCCTCCTGGTCAAGCCGGGGGAGAAGATCCCCGCCGACGGGGTGATCCGGAAAGGAACAAGTTACCTCAACGAGGCGATGGTCACCGGAGAATCGCAGCCGGTGAAAAAAGGAAAGGACGCGGAGGTGATCGGGGGAACGATCAACGGTGACGGGTCCCTGGAGATAGAAGTGAAGGGAACGGGGGAAGATTCTTATCTTTCCAAGGTGATAAATCTGGTCAAGGAGGCCCAGGGGTCGAAGTCGAAAAGCCAGACCCTGGCCGACCGGGCCGCTTTATGGCTGACGATAATTGCCCTCTCGGCTGGAGCCATTACCCTGGTTGTCTGGCTGATCTCAGGCAGCGTTTTTTCCTTCGCGATGGAGCGGATGGCCACGGTGATGGTGATCACCTGCCCCCACGCCCTCGGGCTGGCCATTCCGCTGGTGGTGGCGGTCTCCACGGCTCTCGCCGCCAAAAACGGGCTCCTGATCCGCGATCGGAACGCCTTTGAAAGTTCCCGCAAAATCTCCACCGTTCTCTTCGACAAGACCGGAACCCTGACCGAGGGAAAATTCGGAGTCAGCTCGATCCGCCCGCTGGCCGAGGGATGGGATGAAAAGAAACTGATCCGGACCGCGGCCGGGCTGGAGAAGAACAGCGAGCATCCGATCGGAGCCGGGATCACCGCCCGGGCGAAAGAGATGGAGATTGAACTGCCGGATGTCTCCGATTTCCGGGCGATCAAGGGAAAGGGGGTGGAAGGAAAGATCGACGGCGAGGAATTTAAAATAGTCAGTCCCGGCTATCTGAAAGCGGAAAGGATCGAAATCCCGGGCGCTTCCAAGGGAGAAGGGATTGCTACCGTGGTTTATATCCTCAAAGGAAAAGAGCCGGTGGGGTCGATCGCTCTCTCCGACCGGATCCGGCCCCAGTCCGCCGAAGCCGTCGCCCGGCTCAAGGAAGCCGGGATCAAATGCTGGATGATCACCGGTGACAACGAAAAAGTCGCCCGGAAGGTCTCCGAAGAGCTGGATCTGGACGGTTACTTCGCTGCTGTCCTTCCCGACCAGAAGCAGGAGAAGGTCAAGGAACTCCAGCAAGAAGGCGAGTTCGTGGCGATGACCGGCGACGGGGTCAATGACGCCCCCGCTCTCGCCCAGGCCGACGTGGGGATCGCGATCGGTTCCGGGACCGACGTCGCCGCCGAGACCGCCGACATCATCCTGGTCAACTCCGACCCGAGGGACGTGACCAACCTGATCTTATTCGGCCGGGCCACCTACCGGAAGATGATCCAGAACCTCTGGTGGGCGACCGGCTATAACGTTGTCGCCATCCCCCTGGCCGCCGGGGCGCTGTACTGGGCCGGGATCCTGATCTCCCCGGCAATGGGGGCGGTGCTGATGTCGCTCTCCACGGTGATCGTGGCCGTCAACGCCAAACTCTTGAAAGTTGAAAATTCCGCTTCGTAAAATCGCTATGAAACGCTATCGAGGAAAAATGAGAAATTACCGGGACAAAGGTTATTTTATAATTCTTTCACTTCTGCCGGCTCTCATCTCCTTCTCCTGCGGGGCGGCGGGAAACCTGGAGGGGATCCGCCTGGAGACGATCGATCTTCCCGAAGGTTTTACGATCGAACTCTTCGCCGGCGATCTTCCCGGGGCCCGCTCCCTCAATCAGGGGGAGAAGGGGACCGTTTTTGTGGGCACCCGCGATCAGGGTAACGTTTACGCCCTGGTCGACAAGGACGGCGACGGCCGGTCCGACCGGACCTATCTGATCGCCGAAGGGCTCAACTCCCCCAACGGGGTGGCTTTTCGAGACGGCGACCTCTACGTGGCCGAGATCAGCCGGGTCTTGAGATTCCCGGGGATCGAAAGCCGGCTCGACAATCCCCCCGAAGCGGAAATCGTCAACGACAGTTTTCCCGACGACGGCCGCCACGGCTGGAAGTTCATCCGTTTCGGACCCGACGGGCTCCTCTACGTTCCGGTAGGGGCGCCCTGCAATGTCTGCGATTCTTCCGACGCCCGTTTCGCCTCGATTATGCGGATGAAGCCGGACGGCTCGGATCTGGAGATCTTCGCCCGGGGGATCCGCAATACCGTCGGCTTCGATTGGCATCCGGAGACCAAAGTCTTATGGTTTACCGAGAACGGCCGCGACTGGATGGGGGATACCCGACCGCCCGATGAACTCAACCGGGCGCCGCAAAAAGGACTCCACTTCGGTTTTCCTTACTGTCACGGAAACGATATCCCCGATCCCCTCCACGGCAAGGAAGACAGCTGCGGAAAATACGTCCCTCCCGCCCGCGAACTCGGTCCCCACGTCGCCGCCCTGGGGATGCCTTTTTATGACGGGACGATGTTCCCGGAAGAATACCGCAACCAGGTCTTCATCGCCGAACACGGCTCCTGGAACCGGACGGAGCCGATCGGTTACCGGATCACGCTCGTCCGCCTGAAGGGCAAGCAAGCCGTTTCTTATGAGGTCTTTGCCGAGGGATGGCTCCGGGACGGGGATGCCTGGGGCCGGCCGGTGGACGTTATGGTAATAGCCGACGGTTCCCTTTTGGTCTCCGACGACCGCGCCGGCGCGGTCTATCGGATCAGCTACCGGCAGTGAACAGCCAAACTCCCCAGGGATTACCGGCGAGGAATAAATAACAAGGAGAGGAAACAATGGACATTCTCAGACTTATCTTGGCATCCCGATTGTTCCGGAAGAGAATGGATATTTGTAAGACAATATCTCCTCATATTATATACTACGATTATTGATATGCTCCTTGCGCCGGGGACCAATCGTTGACGATAATTGATAATTTGCCCGGAAAAATAGGCCGAGTTGCTGATGAATCCCGCCGCTCAACCTTACGCTTTCAAGGCTGATAAACGGTTCAAGCTGATGCTGATCACTACACGCTCCGGAAAACGGCCAGCGGAAAACCGGCGGCGGCCGGGGTGAAGCAATGTCCGAAGCTCACGATCACGGAACACTAAAATATAACCGAGCCTTCGCGATCGGAGTCGGGCTCAATCTGCTTTTCGTTGTCGTGGAAATTATCTACGGGCTGGCGGCTGACTCCCTGGCTCTCCTGGCCGACGCCGGTCATAACTTCAGCGACGTCGTAAGCCTGCTGCTGGCCTGGGGGGCGGCGCTGCTCGCCGCCCGGGGCGCGACCGAGCGAAGAACCTACGGTTTCCGGAAGGCCACCGTCCTGGCCTCCCTGGCCGGCGCGGTCTTTCTTTTGGCCGCCCTGGGAGGAATCGCCTGGGAATCGGTCGGCCGTCTGACCGATCCCGAACCGGTCAGGGGGATAACCGTCATCATCGTCGCCGGGATCGGAACGATCATCAATACCATTACCGCCCTGCTCTTCTTTTCCGGACAGAAAGAAGACCTGAACATCCGGGCCGCTTTCCTTCATATGGCCGCCGACGCCGGAGTTTCCCTGGGAGTGGCGGCGGCCGGGGTGATCATTCTTTTAACCGGCTGGCTGATCGTCGATCCGATCATCAGCCTGCTGATCGTCGCCGTCATTGTCATCGGAACCTGGTCCCTCCTCCGCTCTTCCATCAACCTGGCTCTTGATGCGGTCCCGGAAGGGATCGATCCGGCGGCGATTAGAGAATATTTAACCGGCCTGGAGAATGTTGCGGAGATCCACGATCTTCACGTCTGGCCGCTCTCCACGACCGATACGGCCTTGACCGTCCATCTGCGGATCCATAAACCGGGGGGAAAGAACTTCCTGGCCCGGGTGGAGAAAGAACTGCGCGAACGTTTCCGGATTGATCATTCCACCATCCAGGTGGAAGATGAAGATGAAGAAACCTGCCGCCTCGACCGGGACGGCGGCGCCTGACGCGGTGGGCTTTCTGACCGATAACGACGATGTGCGGTCAAGCATCATAGAATGGTTGCGGCTCACCACCGGTGAGGAGGGGGCGAACATACTGAAGGCAGAGGAGGGAGATCGCCAGGGGTTTGACCCAGAGGCGTTCCTTGATCCTATTGACCAAGAAGCGAATCCGAATTTTAAATTTGTTATCCGGCATATTTTTTACCTCTCATCTTTTCCCAAGAGTTCGCGGATAAGATCCATCCCTTACTCCACCGGCAAACCGCCGCAGGGCGCCAGTTCCGTCTCCGGCCGCGGACTCTCTACTTGGGCGACAACATCCCTGATCGCCGTTCTCAATCCTTCCACGACGGTGGGATGGTAAAACGGCATATTGAGAACTTCAAAGGCCGTCAATCCCTGTTGAATGGACCAGGCCAGCAGATGACCGATATACTCCCCTTCCGGGGCCATCATCTCGGCGCCCAGAAGCTTCCCGCGGCGGGGCTCGGCATAGATCCGGAGGATACCCCGGTTTTCACCCATAATCCGCGCCCGCCCCTGGCTCTCGAAGTTCGCTTCCCCGATGATGTGGGGAACTTCCTCGATCTCCCGGTATTGCTTTCCGGCCATAACAATCTGGGGACCGGTAAACGCGATGGTCAGCGGCGTTCGTCTTTTAAAACAACGGTTGTCGTTTCGGACCGCGTTGTATCCGGCGATTCTTCCTTCGTCCGCCACCTCGTGAAGGAATGGCCGGTAACCATTGACATCGCCGGCGATGAAGATCGGCATATCTTTGATTTGCATCGTGCTGTAATCCACTTCCGGTCTCCCCTTTTCATCCAAGGGAACCCCGATCTTATCCAGTTCCAACCTCGAGATATTCGGGCTCCTCCCCACGGCGATCAAGGCTTTGTCAAATTTTTGTCTATCCCCGTTCCGGCATAATTCCAGTTGATCTCCCTTCAGGGCAAGTTCCGCCGACTGGCCCAGGGAGAGATTGAATTCTTCCCGGAGCGTTTCGACGGCGTACCGGTTCACCGCCGGGTCGGTCAGGCCGCCGATATTTTCACTCCCTTCCACCATCTCGATATTTATCCCCATCCGGCTCAGGGCCTGGCCCAATTCCAGGCCGATCACCCCGCCGCCGATCACCGCCATATCGTCATTCAGCGTCTCTTCCTCAAAGATATCGTCGGTGGTAATCACCCGATCGCCGTAATCGCGCCAGGGTTTGGGCACTACCGGGGAGGATCCCGTCGCAATGACCACCGCCTCGGCGATGATCTTCTGGTCCTCGAATTCCAGAACATTCGGCTCGACAAAACGCGCAAAACCAGGAATATTTTTATCGCCCAGCTGCTCGATCGACTTGAGAACCCCGGAGACAAAATAATCCCGCAAGGAACGGACATATTTCAACAGTTCCCTTCGGTCGAGCGAGAGTCGGTCGCTGTTCCTGATCCCCTTTTTCGCAAAATCCCGGCGATGATAATAATCATTGGCCGCCTGGATAAATACCTTGGAGGGCATACACCCCACCCGGGCGCAGGTGGTGCCGTAGGGTCCGCCGTTGATCAGAACGCAATTCGGATTTTCGCCCAGGGCTTCTCTGAAGGCCGATAGACCGGCGGTGCCGGCGCCGATCACCGCTACTTTAACTTTTCGCTCTTTCATTTTCTAAACGTAATCACTCAGTTAATGAAGTCGAAGACAATCCGACGCTCCCGGGAAATAAACGCGGAGCAGTTGAGATAAGAAGCCGGGCGTTTAGAGACCCATAATCTCGATCAGGATAAGGCCCAGGATTATCAGGGCCGCGAACGGTACGATCAGCAACCAGGGGTTGCGGGCCCGGAAGAGATCGATCAGGGTTCTGTCGCCGAAAGATCCGATTTCCAGTACCTTTTCCAGGCGGGGATAGACGGCGGCATAGAGACCGGCCCCGACCGTAATCCCGAAAACCCCGCCGATCAGGGCGTCGAGAGACCCGTGGGCGACCGCTCCCACCGATGTCCCGGGACAGTAGCCCAGAATCCCGAATCCGACTCCGAAGATCAGCGGGCCGGGGAGGCTGGTTCCCAGGGAGCCGGATTTCTTGTGAAGTTTGACCCAGCCCGCCGCTTTCATCGCGTATATCCCGATCATACCGGTTACGATCGCGCTCAACATCACCTTCAATACGGTAAAATCCTCCAGGAGCAGCTGCCCGAGGATGACATCGTAATAGCAGACTCGTCCTTTCTGCAGAAGAAATCCGAAGACGAAACCAAAGATCAGGGCGAGACCATACTGGAGATATTTCCGGTTATGGAGGTTGTGGAACTTGAGTTCAGTCATCTCACTCTGCAGTGATTGATGCGGGTTAAAGGATTCTATAAATTACAGTTGCCGTCACAATGCCGCCGAGGAAAAAGCAGATCGCCGACAGCCAGCTACTCAGAACCAGCTGTAATGTCCCGCTGATCCCGTGTCCGCTGGTGCATCCGCATCCCCACCGCGCCCCGAAACCGACACAGATGCCGCCGAATATCGCCGCGCTGAAGCGGATAACGACATTGGAGCCGAAGGAGGCCTCCCACATCGATGGAACCAACTCCCAGCGGATAGATTCCGACATAGCCGCCGCCGCCAACGCGCCGATGAAGAGGCCCAGCACCAGCATCCATTCCCAATCAATAGCGGGCTTGTGCTCCCGGTAGTAAGGCTTGGCGGCGACCCGGGGACCGCGGAGTTTCTTTTCGATCATCCCGGCGGTCTTGGCGAAAGCCGTCGAGACTCCCAGGGGATGATTCGAGAGGAGAAATGTCAGCCAGGAGAGAATACCGATCCCTACCCCGACCAGGTAGGGCGACCAGGCTGAAGCCGTGATAATGTTGAGCACCGGGGCCATTTAATCCGCCTCATCCCTTAATCAGGGTGCAGCCGGTATTTTCGCAGGCTTCCATCGAACCCAGGCTGTCTTCA
The DNA here is from genome assembly GCA_030765265.1 of Candidatus Erginobacter occultus. Lineage (GTDB taxonomy): Bacteria > Auribacterota > Erginobacteria > Erginobacterales > Erginobacteraceae > Erginobacter > Erginobacter occultus. The sequence goes on along the minus strand of JAVCCZ010000190.1, from coordinate 16,707 downwards.
ACCATTTCGAAGCCGTTTCGTTTCAGAATTGAAGCGGCGATGATCGCTCTCTCGCCGCTGCCGCAGAAGGTAACGACGGGTTTGTCCCGGACGATCTCATCGACGCGATCCGGCAGCTCGCCCAGGAAGATATGGGTGGCGCCTTCGAGATGGGAATCTTCGAATTCCGTAATTTTCCGGACATCGAGCAGGGTAAATTCGTCACCGCTCTTGAGACGATCGTTAAGATCGCCGGCGTGGACGGCTCCGATCTGATCATAGGAACGTCCGCTGACCTCCCAGGAATGCAACCCATCCTTGAGGTAGCCCGAGACCCGGTCATATCCGATGCGGCTAAGATGGCGCACCGCCGTCGGGACCTGTTCGCGCGTCTCCGGGATCAAAATCAGTTCCCGGTCACAATCCAGCAGGTAGCCGATATAGGCCGAAAGCAGGTCCAGCGGGATAGCCAGGCTGCCGGGGATAAAGGCGCCGGCAAACGCTTCCGGACTCCGCAGGTCAATAAGGATCGCTCCGTTCTTGACCGCCGCTTCGGCCTCGGCCGGTTTCAGGGGGCGGGGCCGGGGAATTATATCCAGGGGGGGCGATCCATTGAGGTTGTAATCCTCCATCAAGCGGAAATACTTCGGCTGGTAGTGATGCTCCTCCACCTTATAATCGATGAAGGCCTCGCGGTCGGTCTTCCTCAACGCCGGATTGTGCCGTCTTTCGTGACCGATCGTGGAAAACTCCCGGGACGCCATACTGTCTCCGCAGACGGAGCCCGCGCCGTGGGCGGGATAGAGGATGGCCTGATCGCCCAGGGGCAAGAGCTTATCAAAGATGCTGTCATAGAGCATCCCGGCTACTTCCCGGGCCCGGTCGGGGTAGAAATCGGTCCGTCCCACGTCGCCGATGAAGAGCGCGTCGCCGGTAAATACGCCGACCGGAGTGTCTCCGAAATTGCGGTCCGTTATCACGATTGAGATGCTCTCCATAGTGTGGCCCGGCGTCTCCAGTATTTTTAATTGCAGATCGCCGATATCGAAGACATCCCCTTCCCCGACCCCTTCTCCGTATTTGAAGTCCAGCGCGCTTCCGTGGTGGATGCTCGCCCCGGTCCGGGCGGCCAGATCCGAAGAGCCGATGACGTAATCTTCATTGCGATGGGTTTCAAAGATCCGGGTAATCCGCACTCCTTCCCTCTCCGCGATCTCTCTATAAATTTCACAATCCCGCCGCGGATCGATAACCGCGGCAACATTGTCATCACCGATCATATAGGACAGATGGGCCAATCCTTCCGATTTGATTTTCTTCAGAAACATCAAGTATCACCCTCCTTTTTTAATGAAAACTTAACGGGTTTAAATATCTCTTATTCTCGGATTGGCGTCGATAGTCCCGTTCCCCTTTTTGTTGACTTTATTCTCCTCCGATTCGAAATTGAATGAGAAAGTCGATATATGAGCGCGGCCGCCGCGGCGGCGCCGGCCAGGACGGCTGGTCCGTAGGTAGAAATAAAACAGGAAAAAAGCGATACCGCCACTGGAATATTGCCGGGGGAAGATGGGAAATTTTAAAAACTCGTAATACTTGAGCGCTTTAAAATAACCGCTGCTATCTGTACCGCCATTGATTGTCATTGCGATCCGGCTTTTTTATCCGGCTTTAGACAGAAGACGGAGAAGCCATCTCAACCTGTTTCGGGTAAAGAGATTGCTTCGTCGCCTTCGGCTCCTCGCAATGACAATTGCAGGCTTATAAAACAGTAGAGACTTTTATAGAGCTAAAGTGTTACAATTAGTTCTATCTCTAAGTGCTCTGGTTCGTAAATATGGTGATGTATTTAATCAAGCAACCGCTCTTTTTTTCGGGTGGACTAAAGTCAGGAAAAAGGGGATGGGGCCACTGGCGGTGGGGGATGGCGGGATGCGATGATGGCCCTGTATCCTTAAACCGCCGGAAGCTTTTCCGGCCCGACCATACGGAGGCAATGAATGACCGCCCAGGGCGAAGTTTACAAATGTGAAATCTGCGGCAACGTGGTTAAAGTCATCGAGACCGGCGAGGGCACCCTGGTCTGTTGCGACCAGCCGATGGTCCTCCAGGAATAACCCCGGTTATCGGCGAAAAAAGTTCGGAATCCGGCGTCTATGCAGGCTGGAAGGAGGGACGGCTTAAGCTTCCTCCTTCCCGGCAAAGGCGAGTCCGGCCGCGGCCCAGCCGTGTTTGCCGGCCTTGAAATCGAGGACATCGGGAAACCCCAGTTCAGTGAGCTTCCGGGCCGCGTTGGTGCTGGCCGGACAGGAATACTTCCCGCAGTAAACCACCACGGTCATCCCCGGTTTCAGCCGGGAGCCAGCGGTTTCGGCCAACTCCTCCAGGGGGAGATTTATCGCCCCGGGGATGTGGCGGCCGCGATACAGATCGGCGGAAAGCACCTCCACCAGCTGGAAAGGTTCCTCGTTCAGTTTCATCTCCAGCAGTCCTTCCAGGGAGAGCAGGCGCAGTTTGGTCATATCAATTCCTCCAGGGCCGGATACCTTCCATCCCGATCAATTCGGTGATCTTCTCCAGCCGGCTTAAAGATTCCGACAACGCTTATCGCCGGCCTTACCGTCCCCCGGATCAGCGGGCGGTATAGCCGCCGTCGATCACCAGTTCGCTCCCGGTGATAAAGGCCGCCTCGTCGGAGGCCAGGTAAACGACCCCGTAGCCGATATCGTCGGGCTCTCCGACGTGGCCGATCGGATGCTTTGCATCGAGCGCGCGCCGGAAGGCTTCCTTACCGTCGGGCGACTGCTCGCCCAGTTCCTCCACCAATGGCGTCCAGATATATCCGGGGTGGATGGAATTGACCCGGATATTATCCCCGGCGTAGAGCAGGGCGTCGGTCTTGCTCATCAGCCTCACCGCCCCCTTGGAAGCGTGGTAGGCCGGGAGATCGGGAGCCCCGACCAGCCCGTAAATCGAGGAGAGGTTGATGATGCTCCCGCCGCCGGCTTTTTTCAGGTAGGGGACGGCGTGCTTGGTGCAGAAAAACACCCCGTTGATATTGACCTTGATCACCTTATCCCACTCTTCCGCCGGGATCTGGTCGGTCGGTTTATTGACCCCGGCGATCCCGGCGTTGTTGACCAGGATATCTATCTTCCCGAATTTATCCGCCGCCGCGGCCATCACCTCTTTTACTTCTTCTTCCGAGGAGACGTCCAGCCGATAAAACTCGGCCTTCCCCCCTTCCCGGCGGATCTCCTCGACCACTTCCCGGCCGGCTTCCTCGTCGATGTCGGTTACCGCCACCGCCGCCCCTTCCCGGGCCAGCAGCAGGCAGGCGGACTTCCCGATGCCTTTGCCGCCCCCGGTCACCAGGGCGACCTTATCCTTTACCCGATCCATTATTCACCTCCTTGGCCGTTGGCCGTTGGCCGCCCGGGTCTCAGCCCCGGGCGAAAAGATCGTCGAGCTTATTCTTGAACTTGTCGGCGGCCTCGGACACCGATGATTTCAAGCCCTCCCAGCTCCCTTCGCCGGCGGCTTCCAGTTCCTTCATCTTCGAGTTCACCTCGTCCCGCTTCGCTTTCAAACGATCGAGGTTGCGATAGACTTCAATCTCGCCTTCCGCCGCCTTCTTGTCGGCCCGGGCCTGGAGTTCGTCGATCTTGGCGTTCCATTCGTCCAGCTGGGCTCGCATCTTCTTCTGATAAGCTGTCTTTACGCTCATACTATCTCCTTTCTGTTTTGCGGTTTGTGGTTGACCCCGTCCCGGGCCGCCGGGGGCTCATACCTCCAGCGGCCCGGGTGGGGTAAAAGATCAGGAACTCTCTCCGTCGATGAAATCCTCCACCGATTGATACGCCTGGTTCAACTCCTCGATCGCGGAGTTCATCCCCGACTTGATCTCCTTCCAGGCTTCTTCGCCGGCTTCGGAGCCTTTGTCTTTCATCCGGGCCAACTCCTTCTCCGCCTGGCTCCACTTCTCCCGGAGGGTATCCACCAGCTTCTTCCCCTCGGCCCGGCTATCCTCGGGCAGGTCTTTCGCCTTTTCCCGGGCGGCCTGGAGTTTCTTCTTGAAACCGTCCATATAATCGTCGATCCGTTTCTCCAGCTTGGCCTTCGCTTCCGCGTCCGTCTGGCTGGATTTCAGTCCCAGGTAAACGGCCGCGTCGTTATAGGCCTGCTCGGCCGAGTCGGAGGCGGAGGAGGCGGCCGATTTCATCTTCTCCCAAGCTTCCTCGGCCACGCCGGAATCCTTCTCGTCCTTCATCCGGCCGTAGTCCTGGGAAGCCCGGTCCCATTCTTTCTGGGCCCGGTCGATCTTGGCCTTGACTTCGTCCCGGGCATCGCCGCTTAATTCCTTGGCCTCTTCCCTGAGCTGGGCGATCTTGCCCTGGAAATCTTCGCTCATCTCCCGGGCCTTTTTTTCATAGCCGGTCTTGGCGCCGCATTCACTGGCGACGGCCGGGGCAATGGCTACGGCCCCCAGCAGTCCGGACACCATCAACACCATCAATACTTTTTTCATCATACCCTCCTGTTGCAGGTTATCTCGCCGGGACGGACTGTTTCCGTCCCGGAGACTGTTATTGCGCCGGGCCCCGGTCTGAAACCGGGAAATTCCCGGTGAACTTCTCGCCGGGTCCTCCTCGTTCAGGCCGCGAAAAGACCGAAGAGGAGAAATACCAGGAAAACCACCACAAAGATAAAGAAGAGGATCCGGGCGACCCCCCCCGCCGCGGCGGAGATCCCGGTAAAACCGAAGAGCGCGGCCACCACTGAAATGATGAAAAATATCAACGCCCACCTGAGCATAATCTCCTCCTTGGCAATCTTCGATCGACAGCTTGGCCGATCGAGGTTTCTCCCTCCTTTTCCGGAGGGGTGGTTGCTTTACTCGACTCGGCTCCGGATCAGGAACCTGTCTCCATATCTCTGTTGTAGTCGCCTCGCCGGGCCAGCGAATTGAGTTCGGCCCGCCGGCAAAGGGCCTCCTGGGCGGCCTCGGCATTCCCCGCTTCGCCCTTCCAGGCCGCCAGCACCGGTTGCTGGAGCGCCCGGCCAAAAGAGAAACTCAACTCCCAGGGCTGGGGTCCGGCCCGGTTGAGGGCGTCAAGGTTCGCGGTCGCCTCCTCGGGAGATTGCCCCCCGGAGAGGAAGACGATGCCGCCGACCGCCGCCGGGACCACCGCCCGGAAAGTCCGGATGGTGGCCGCCGCCACCCCTTCCGGTCCGATTTGCTGGGGACAGTCCTTGCCGGGGAGGACCATATTCGGTTTCAAAAGGATCCCTTCCAGCGAAACCCGGTGCTCCCGCAGCCGGCTGAAGACGGCGTCCAGGGCGGCCAGGGTAACTTCCTCGCAGCGCTCGATGGTATGTTTACCGTCCATCAAGACTTCCGGCTCCACGATCGGGGTCAGTCCCGCCTCCTGGCTGAGGGCGGCATACCGGGCCAGGGCGGCGGCGTTGGCCTCGATACAGGCCCGGGAGGGGATGGTCTCGCCGATGATCGTGATCACCGCCCGCCACTTGGTGAACCGCGCCCCCAGGATCCGGTACTCCTCCAGCCGTTCGCCGAGGCCGTCGAGACCCTCGGTGATCTTCTCCCCGGGGAAATAGGTCAGGTCGATCTTGCCCTGGTCGACCTTGATCCCGGGGATGATCCCCCGCCGGTTGAGGAGTTCGGGGAGCGGGGTGCCGTCATCGGACTTCTGCCGGATGGTCTCGTCGAAAAGGATCACACCGCTGATGAACTCCTCGATCCCCGGCGCGGAGAAAAGCAGCTCCCGGTAATCTCTCCGGTTCTCTTCGGTCGATTCGACGTCGATGGAGTCGAACCGCTTCTTGATCGTCGGGGAACTTTCGTCGGCGGCGAGGATTCCCTTCCCTTCCGCCACCAGCTGATTGGCGGTCGCCGCCGCTGCATCACTCAAATCCATATCCTTTCTCCCTTTCCTGATGGTTAGTTCTTGCTGAACTTTGGTTATTTCCAACTTTTCAATCCTTCTCCGTCCAGCGGTCGTCTTTCTTTTCGTATTTATTCTTTACCGCCGCCCAGGCCACCCGGTGGGCGGTCTCTTCCCGGGAGGCGTCCCCCCGGCGGTCTTCCGGATCGGAATATTCCTCCCAGGCGCTGTTGTAAGCTTCCCGGTAGATATCCTGGGCCGGGCCGGGGAGATTGTCTTTCACTCCCCCCGGGAGCTGGGAATTCTTCTCGTAGGGGATATTCTTCTCCTCAAAGTACCAAGCGGCGCGGACCTCGGTGGGTTATTCCACCTTAATCGCGTCAACCGGGCAACCCTCGGCCGCCTGTCGGCAGTCCTCTTGCGCCCCCTCGGGGACGGGGTCGGCGTAAGCCACCGCGGTATCGCCTTCCATCTTGAAGACTTCCGGGCAAGTATCGGCGCAAAGTCCGCAGCCGGTGCAGGTTTCCTGATCTACGATGGCTTTCATAAGTTTCCCCCTCGGGTTTCCGATTAATGATGGGCAATATTATTCCACTCGGCGCGGAAAGCAACAATTGGGGCTTTCCCCTTTATTCTGACTATTTTCTACCTGGATTTTACCCCTTAAACCGGTTTACAGGCCGGAGGATTGGAAGGTAGCACAGGCCGCCCGAGCAGGTGGCCGAATTCGGGACCTCCGCTCTGACTCCCCGGTGTTTTGTCTGACAATCAAATCATTCCTGTACGGCCACCCAGCCTTCCCTCCCTTCCACCCTTCCGATGCCGATGGCGCCGCCAGTTAACGATCGGCAATCATCGGGGAGCAAAGAGCCGAGAGGGACAAACGACACCCCATACTTGGTGGCTTTCCGGATGAAATCTTCAAACAGGTGGCGACAACTCATCCCCTCGACTTCCGCGTGGACGGTCAGAACGTTGAGCCGGTCCGGTTTGAGCAGGGAGAAAAGGTAATCGTTGAAATTTTCCTCCGTGACGCCATTCCGGCCGATCACCTCGTCGTAGGTGGGAAGGGTAACCGGGACCTGGGGGACGTTTATCTTCCGCCCGCCGATCACCGGCAAAAATATGCTCCTTCCCCGGCAGTCGCTTCCGTATTTTAATTCGAATGTTTCTTCGAGTTCGAGGAGCGTATTTGTCCCTTTCCAGCCCGGGACGGCAAAAATTCGGGTGGGGGTGTTGGTTAGTGCAGTGAGTCGGTCCATCCCCTGGGCGATCTCATCCCTGATCTCCTCCCGGGTCATCCGCTCCGCCCGGGCTTGCCAGAGGTGATGATCCCAGGCGTGAAGACCGACTTCGTGCCCCTCCTTTGTCAACCGCCGAAGATGAGGGACCAGGGTTTTCCAGATCAACGGACCCGGCCAGAAGGTTCCCCGGAGCAGAATCTTCCAGCCGTATAGCTTCGGGGCACGGGTCCGGATAATCTTGTTGAGAAAGTCAGGCCGCAGAAGACGCCAGATGTTTCTTCCCATATTATCGGGGCCGAGCGAGAGGAAAAACGAACCGTTGATCCCGTGATCGGCAAAGAGAGAGAGGAGTTGAGGGAAGCCGCGCCGCGCCCCATCCAGCGTATCCACATCAATTCGAAGTCCAACTTTCATCTATACCGTACTCATCAGTTAGAGACTGTCTGCCGGAGGAAAAAGTCGAGCGTATTCCTCACCGCTTCTTCCAGCGGTATGACCGGTTCCCACTGGAGGATCTTTTTGGCCTTGCGGATGGAGGGTTTCCTGAGGGTGATATCCTCATAGCCGCCGTTCCCGTAGAAACTGCCGCTCTCCACCTCGGTTACCTCTGCCGGAGGCGGGAAATGGCTTCGAAGTGGATGGGAACGAAATTGTTCTATAAGCATTTCGGCCAATTGCCGGATGCTGGCCTCGTTAAAAGGATTTCCGATGTTGAAGATCTCCCCGTCGCAACGACTGTCCCGGTTCTCGATAATTTGGAATAAACATTCGATTCCGTCCCGCACATCAGTGAAACAACGTTTCTGTTCGCCCCCGTCGACCAGCCTGACCGGACTTCCCTCCACCAGGTTAAGAATCAGCTGGGTGATCGCCCGGGAACTGCCGATCCGGGCGGCCTCCAGGCTGTCGAGGCGGGGTCCGATCCAGTTGAAAGGTCGGAATAAGGTGAAACGAAGGCCGTTTTTTACGCCATAGGCCCAGATTACCCGATCGAGGAGCTGTTTGGAAGCGCTGTATATCCACCGCTGCTTCCGGATCGGGCCGGTGACCAGATTGGATTTATTCTCGTCGAACTCTTCGTCGGTACACATACCGTAAACCTCGGAAGTGGAAGGGAAGACCAGTCGCTTGTGGAATCGGACGCAGTAACGAACGATCCGGAGATTCTCTTCGAAATCCAGTTCGAACACCCCCAGGGGGTTGCGGATATACTCGATCGGGGTGGCGATGGCCACGAGGGGGATGACGATATCGCACTTGCGGACGTGATACTCAATCCATTCCCGATGGATCCCGATGTCCCCCTCGACAAAGTGGAAGCGAGGGTTGCCCAGATACCGTTCGATATTGGCCGGATCGAGATCCAGCCCGTAGATTTCGTAGTTATCTTCTTCCAGGAGGCGCTCCACCAGGGCATTGCCGATAAAACCGGCCACGCCCAGGATCAGAATTCTGATCGGTTCGTTCTTTGAGGTAAGGGGCAGCAACCGCTTTCCCAGGACCCATCCCTCAACCAACCCCATCTCCCGGGCGGCCTGAGCACCCGTTATGGGGATGGAACCTTCTATCTGCGCCCGCCTGACCACCACCGCTCCTTTCTCACAGGCGATTGTCAGCGGGTCAACCGAGATCACCGTACCCGGGAGTGCCGCCGGGATGGATGGGTCGGCGGCCGCTGTCTCCCAGATGTACAACTTTTTATCTCCCTTGAAGGTGAATGCCCCCGGGTATGGCTGAGTGACGGCCCGCACCAGGTTTCGGATATCGGCAGGGGGAAGGTTCCAGTCTATCCGCCCGTCCTCGGGCCGCCGTCCCCCGAATTTCGTCGCCCGAGATTCATCCTGGGGGATCCGGGGAGCGGTTCCCGCTTTGATCAGGGGCAGGACATCGTCGAGCAGTCGAACGGTCGCCTCTTCTGACTTGCTGAAAAGACTCAAAGCCGTGTCATCGTCGGCGATGGGGAATGCCTTCTGGGCGACAATATCACCAGCGTCGGCCCGGCTGACCATATGATGGAGGGTGACCCCGGTTTCTTTCTCGCCATTGACCAGGACCCAGTTAATGGGACAACGGCCGCGGTATCTCGGGAGGAGCGAGCCGTGGAGGTTGAACGCTCCCCGGGGAGCGAGGTCGAGTATCTCTTTCGATATCAGATTGCGGAAATAGAATGAAAAGATCAGATCCGGCTGCATCGCCTTGATCCGGTCCGTCCATATCGGGTGATTTACATTCTCGGGGGCGTAAACCGGAAGTCCTCGACCGGCCGCCAGGTCAGCCACCGACCGGAACCAGATGTTTTCCCCGGGGTTGTCGGCGTGGGTGAAGACGGCCCGGATATCGAATCCGTGCCTCAGGAGTGCTTCCAACCCGGCGCAGCCGATGTTGTGATAGGCGAAAACCACGACTCTCATATCTGAACTTCCTTTGATGGTCTCGGTTTATTGATGTCCGACCGGCCCATCCGCTCTTTAACGAAGTAGCGGGGACGGCCGCGCACGTCCAGGTAGATCCTTCCGATATATTCTCCGAGCAGCCCCATAGCGATAAACTGAGCCCCGATGAAGAAGAAGAGAATCGCGAAAAGAGTGAAGACGCCCTCGGCGGCCCAGGCCGCCCCCTGGATTAATCGCAGAACCAGGATCAGGGCGCCGAAACCGATCCCCAGAACGGAGATGACAGTACCGATCAAACTCAGGAGGCGGAGGGGAAAGGTGGTCATACTGGATAGAAGGTCGAACTGGAGGTTGACCAGTTTCAGAAGACCGTATTTCGATTCCCCGCTCTGCCGCTCCGAGTGGGAAACCTCGACTTCGGCGGTCCGATCGGCGAAAGAGTTGGCGAGGACCGGGATAAAGGTGCTCCGCTCGGGACATTGGAGAATCGCATCGACCACCGGGCGGCGGTAGGCCCGGAGCATACAGCCATAGTCACGCATCTTAATACCGGTGGTCCGGGCGGTGATTTGGTTGATCATCCGAGAAAATAACTTCCGGAAGCCGGAATCCCGACGGCTCAGGCGGACCGAACCCACGACATCGTATCCTTCCCGGGCTTTCTCTACGAGTTTAGGGATCTCTTCGGGGGGGTTCTGGAGGTCGGCGTCAAGGGTGACAATGATCCCGCCTCTCGCCTCGGCCAGGCCGGCCAGCACCGCCCGATGCTGGCCGTAGTTGCGGTTGAAGGTTATCCCGACCACCCTCCCCGAATGTTCTTCGGCCGCCCGGGCAATGATATCGGGGGAACGGTCGTGACTTCCGTCGTCGACCAGGACTAGTTCGGAGGGATCGGAAAGTCCGTCCAGGACCCGGATGGTCCGCTCGATCAGCTCCTCGAGACAGGCTTCCTCGTTAAAGACCGGTACCACCACGGAGACGGTTGTCGGTCCGGACTTGTTCATCATTTCCTCACCTCCCCCACAACGTCAGCGATCGCTCCGCAGACATCATCCACGTCCTTGTCCTGCATAAACGGGAAGAGCGGCAGGGAGAAGAGACGGTCCGAAACCCATTCCGTTTCCGGCAGGAGGCCGCGGCCGGTTCCGACTGTCTCCCGGTAGTATTCCTGGGTGTGAACAGCCCGGAAATGGATACCGGTTCCGATGTTGCGCTCCTTCAGCTTGCTGAGGAAGTCGTCTCGGCCGACCGTCACCCGGTCGAGGTCGAGAAGAACGATGTAGAGGTGATGGCTGTGGGCGTGGGGGTACTGCGGAGGGACGGGGTGGAGGATCTCCTCGATCCCCTGAAGATTCCGGTCGTAAAGGGCGGCCAGCTCCGCCCTTCTCCGGTTGAGTTCATCGACCTTGGCCAACTGGGTCAGACCCAAGGAGGCCTGGATATCGGTCATATTGTACTTGTATCCCGGGGTGATGATCTCCACCTGGGGGGAACCCCGCCGGCTGTAGCGCTGCCAGGCGTCCTTGGCCAACCCGTGGAACTTGAGCAGGCTGACTTTCTCGATCAGCTCCTGGTCATCGCTCACCACCATCCCCCCTTCCCCGGTGGTCAGGTTCTTGATGGCGTGAAAACTGAAGACGGCGGTACCGCTGCTCCCGATCTTTCTTCCCCGGTATTCCGTACCCACGGCGTGGGCGGCGTCTTCCACCAGAAGGACCTTCGCCTGCTCGGCCAGTTCCCGGAACGGATCGAGATCGACCGGCGCTCCGGCATAGTGGACGGGGATGATGGCCTTGGTTTTTCCCGTCAGCACCCGCTGGACCGTCTCCGGGGTTATCATCAGGGTTTGGCGGTCGATCTCGGCGAAGACCGGTTTCGCTCCCAGAAGAGTGATCAGATTGACGGTGGAACCCCAGGTCAGCGAGGGGGATATCACCTCGTCTCCCGGACCGATGCCGAGGGCCATCAGTGTGAGGTGCATCCCGGCGGTCCCGTTGGTCAGGGAGGAGGCGAACCGGGCCCCGGTGTACCGGCGGAAAGCCTCCTCGAACTCACCGGTCTTGGGACCGGTGGTGATCCAGCCGGATTTCAAAACCGCGACCACGCCCTCGATGTCTTCGGGGCCAATCGACGGACGTGAAAACGGAAGAAAGTCAGAACGAATGAACATCTCAATTATCCCCCTACTCTTAACATTTTAGCGCTTTAAAATAGCCGTTGCTATTGGTAGCACCATTGATTGTCATTGCGATCCGGCTTTTTTATCCGGCTTTTTTATCCGGCTTTAGACGGAAGACGGAAGACGGAGAAGCAATCTCAACCTGTTTCGGGTAAAGAGATTGCTTCGTCGCCTTCGGCTCCTCGCAATGACAGATGGAGACTTGGGAATGATTAGGAACTTTTATAAAGCTGAAGTGTTACCCCTACTCTTTTCCGGAGATCAGCAACAGGGTCCGATTAATTCCCATATTCGTTTTGGCCCTTATCTGTTCCGGATCCAGAGATATGCCTTCCGGTGGGAATACCCTGTCGTATTTGATGAGCACAATTACCGAGGTATACTGGGGATCTTCGAGGTCGAGGACCTTCTGTAAACGCATAAGACTGTCTTTCAAATCCCCTCCATCCCTTATGTCGCTGAGGGTCAATCCGGTGTAGTACGAAAAAATGGCCCTGGTAGTCTCATCGCTGTTCCAGGCGCATACGGAAGAACGATCTCCGATCGGGATGGCGGCGGCTATGTAGCGGGTCGCCGGTTCGTAATTTTTCGCCTGATCGATCACCGGGAAAACCGCCAGAACGACGGCCAGGTAAAACAATCCGGTGACGGCGCCGGTGACGGCGAGAATGTTCCGCCGGTACCGGATCAGGGCGAAGAGGGCGCCGGCCGCACAGGCGAGCAGGGGCAGACTGAATCCCCACTGCAGGGTTAATTCGCCTTCCTCCCAAACCAGTGACCCAAAGGTAAAGAAGATCATCGGGAGGAGGAGGAGGAGGCAGATGACCTTTAGAACCGCGTTAACCCAGCGGGCCGACCCTTCCAGAGAGGTGGCAATCAGGAAGGCAAAGCCGGGGAGAAGGGGGAAGAGGTAGATGTCGCGCTTGGTTCCGGCCAGGGAAAGAAGGAAGAGTCCGCCGAAAGCCCAGGCGAGAATCGTCAGATACAGGTTCCGGACGGCCGGGGGGTACCCCGCGATTGTCCGCCAGCGGCGGCGGACGATCCACCCGATGAGAACGGGGGTCCAGGGGAGCAATACCCCGGGGACGATCGAGAGGTAGTAAAATGGCCCCCGGATGTGCCCCAGGTAATCGGTGCGGCCCAGAAATCTACCCAGTTGATTCTCAATAAACCATTCGCGCCACAGCTCCGGGCCTCCCCGCAGGTAGAACGCCCCCATCCAGGCAATCACCGGGGCGAGGAGCAGCAGGAATCCCGCCAGGTGAAGCAACGGCCGGTGGGTGATGGTCCGGAAATACAGGACGAAGAGCATCACCCCCGGAACTCCGATTACGGCCCAGGCGACAAACCCCTTGGTGAGAAATGCCAGCCCCGCCAGCAGATAACCCGCCAGCAATATCCGGGGCTTTTCTCTGTCGAGGCCTTCAAAAAGGAACAACACTGAACCGCTGGTCAGGAACATCAGGAGCGGATCGACGACGATCCAATGAGTCGCGTGGAAAAATCCGTACATAGTGGCCAGGACCAGGACAACGCCGATGGCCTGAGGATTACCGAGATACCGCCTGACCGCCCGGTAGAGAACAATCAGAGTTGAAGCGCCGCAGAGCGCCGGGAGCAGCCGGAGGGCGGCGGTAGCTCCGACCACCTTCCCCAGGGTCAGCAGCATCAGGGCCGAGAGCCAGAAATAGAGGGGCGGCTTCTCCACGAAGGGCCGCCCGGCGAGCTGGGGAACGAGCCAGGAAGAACCGGCGGCCATCGCCCTGGCCACCTCCGCCACTCTTGGTTCGTCCGGGGTCCACAGTTCGTGGTCCCCGATACCGACGAAGAGTGCGGCCAGGCATACGGCCGCCACCCAGAACGGGATTCCCCTCCGGGTTGTCGGGGCTGATTCCATCAATTCTCTCCTAACCGAATACCGGGGAAGATAATCATTCCAGTTCCCTCTCGTTCGTCGGGGCGACGGGATTGGGAATGATGACGAATTCCCCGCCCCAGTCGCCGTAGTGCTCGCGATCTCCGCCCCGGTCACAAAAATCGCTGATCCGATCACCGATAACCATCGCCACTTCCACAGTCCCGATGCCCGGTATTCCCGGGCCGGTTTCAAACAACTCCCTCCATCGGGCATTGGAGAAGCTACCGCTCTTCATCAGGAGCGCGTCGTAGACAATGCCCTCCCTCCGGAGATTGTCTTCGGTGGCCTCCCTCAGCTCTTCCCGGCGGTCGCTGAGAAGGATGACCCGTCCCCCGAGTTCCCTGACTTTTTCGGTGAATTCCACCGCGCCGGGGATCACCACGCCTCTCTTTCGGAGGCACCATTTCTCCCAATCCGGTCGAAACCAGGGAAGACACCGTAATTGCCTGTCTCTCTGGTAGTCGATCGTGCTCAAACAGGTATCATCGAGATCCATAACTATACCCCAGGGGTGGGAGATATGGGCAGAAATTTTTTCCAGCTTCTCTGCGGCCTGGCGATAGATCTGAAGGCAGACCAACCGGTATTCCCGAGAGTGGCTCACCCAGACCATATCGGGCCCGAGCTTTCGGTGGAGAATAAACCAGTCGATGCCCACAGCACCGAGAACAACCCCCAAGATCAGGAGAAATAGCTTGAATCTCGTTCTGCGCATATCCGCGGACGAGATCGGGAAACGGGCTTGGTTCTCCACTTACTGCCTCCCGAGCGGACGGGCGGCGGAAACCGGATATATTCCGACCTCGTGTCGGGAAAACTAACAGGCGGGGTATTACGGGAAGCTTTCCGGAAGATTACTTTTTAGTAATCCTCCGGGGAGGGTAGCAACTAGCCTACTGAGGGAAGGACGATGGTGAAGGTGCTTCCTTCGCCGGGAACGCTCTCGACAGTGATCTCGCCTTCGTGGAAGCGGACGATGGCCCGGGCGAGGCTGAGTCCGAGACCACTGCCGCTTCCGTTTTCATTTTCACTACGGTAGAATCTCTTGAAGACGTGAGGCAATTGAGCCAAGGGGATTCCCGTTCCGGTATCCCGGACGGATATCGAAACCTCTCCGCCTTTCTCCTTCAACGAGACGGAGACGCATCCCCCGGCTGGGGTATGTTTGAGAGCGTTGTCAACCAGATTGGCCAAAGCCCGCTGCAGTTTCCTGGTATCTCCCCGGATTTGAACGGAAATAGGAGTCTGAACGGAAAGCCCGATCCCGTTCTCCTCGGCCACGGGCTGGAAGATTTCCACGCCTCTATTTACAACCTCCGAGATATCGATGACCGAACAGTTCAGATTCCTAATACCTGACTCCATTTCGGAGATATCGAGCATAGTGTTGATCAGGGACAACAACTGGTCGCAGCCCTCAACGGTGCCCGCGACGACCGATTTCAACTCCTCCGCGGATGATTCGAGAGAGAGAGACATCTCGGCGCTACCCCGGATCCTGGTGATAGGGCTTCTCAATTCATGGGCGATATTGTCGTTAATCTCCTTTATCCCCGTGATCAGAGACTGAATTCTTTCCAACATACTGTTGAAGGTCGAAGCCAGACGATCGATTTCATCATCGGTGCCCTTGAGGGGAACCCTTCTGTCCAGGGTACTGTCGGAGATGAGCCGGGCGGCTTGCGTTACCTCCTCGACCCCGGAGAGAGCCCGCCGGGCCATAAACCAGCCGGTCGAGAATGAAAGGAGCACCGCCCCGAAGCCTACGTAGGCAAAGATGAATTTCAAACGGGCCATAAACCCATCCTCGGCCTTCATATTCTGCCCCATCTGAAAAATCACCCCCGGAGCGATGAAGACCTGAACGATCCTCGTCTTATGCCGGTCGCCGGGGAAGAGGACAGTCTGGAATGCCGGGACGGAATCATTAACCCGACCGGACATCGTTTCCGCCAGAGAGAAATTGCTCCAGACCGAGAGGTCGGAAACGGCGATTTCCCTGCCTTCCGCCGTAACCAACCGGAAGAACACCTTATCTTCCCCGATCGCCGACTCCTCGGCGGAGATATCCTCCTTGAGTTCTTCCAGGCTCACCTGGCTCAGCATCGCGGCGCTTTCCTGCGCCTCGGCTTCAAGCCATCTGTCTATCCGCTCAACAAGATAGGCCTGAACCAGGAAGTATATGGAGGAGAAAACCCCCGCCGATACCAGCAGAAAAATCGCCGCATACCAGAGGGTGAGGCGAAAGGCCACCGTCCTTGGCCGACTAAACACTTTCCTTAACCACATAACCCGCACCGCGAATAGTATGGATCATCGGTTTGTCGAAATCCCGGTCGATCTTATTCCGCAACCGGCTGACGCTTACCTCGACGATGTTGGTCTGGGGCTCGAAATTGTAGTCCCAGACGTGCTCAATGATCATAGTTTTCGACACCACCCGGCCCGCGTTTCTCATCAGGTACTCCAGAAAGGCGAACTCCCGGGGCTGAAGGACGATTGAGCGGCCGGACCGGGTGACCTCCCGCTTGAGCAAATCCATATGGAGATCTCCCACCCTTAAACAAGTGGTCTCCGGCGTTCCCGTGGCCCTCCGGATCAGGGCCTGGATCCGGGCCAGGAGCTCGGTGAAAGAAAAGGGCTTGCCCAGGTAGTCATCACTGCCCGATCGCAGGCCTTCGACCTTCTCTTCCGTCGACCTCTTCGCGCTGAGGATGATGACGGGGGTGTTCCGACCCGCTTCCCGCAACTTCCGGATGAGGGATATCCCGTCCAGCCGGGGAAGCATAATGTCTACGACGGCGGCGTCGTAGTTTTCGGTGAGGGCGAGATGGAGACCGTCTTCGCCGTTTTTGGCGTGGTCCACGGCGAAGGTCTCCCGTTTCAATCCCCGGAGGACGAAACGGGCGATTTCCGGATCATCTTCAACCAGAAGAATTCTCATCTGCATTATCCAGGTAGTGTCTGAACGAAAACCCCAAAAACCAGGTCATTGCGAGGAGGGACGACGAAGCAATCTGTTTAGTTTGTGATGAGATTGCTTCGTCACTTCGTTCCTCGCAATGACAAAGTCTATGTAGGTAGGCGC
>JAVCCZ010000138.1 GCA_030765265.1 Candidatus Erginobacter occultus | reverse complement strand
TGTTGATAAATCTTCCGTCCCATCTGAACCCCGCGGAAAAGCCGGTGGCGATGGACTGATTATTATCCGCCGAAAAAACGATTTCATTCTCGCCCAAAAACCGAAGCCGTCCGAGGGCCGTTCCTCCTTCCTGGCAGATGATCAGGAGGTTTAACAGAGACGGTCGATCCACTTCCGAGGTTAAAGATAATTTCATCATCTGTTGTGATCTCCTGTTCGGTTGAAATTTTTCCCGCGATGATCCGGAGACCGATTATGTAAGCAAATAATATGCCAATCCCCATCCAGAATTCGATTTCAAGCGGGGATAAGAGGTTTTGCCCATTAACGCCCCTCAATTTACTCTCCGGCAGTAGCTCGATAATGGGTCAGGTATGCCAGAAGTGAGCACTCGCCGCCCCCTGGTCCTATAGCCGACTTCCTATCCGACCTACTCTCCCTCCTTCTCGGAGCCAGCTACTATCGATTTGGCCCGTTGTAGGTTTCGCGGAAAGCTCTCCGCTTGACGTCGCCGGGAAAGAAATGTATTGTAACCATCTTCACCAGACTAATGACCCGGTGGGTAAATGGCTATGGCTGAAAACCAAGAGATCAAACCCGAAGCTTTCCGCTGCCAAGAACTGGCGATTTTATACGGTGGGCCGGCGGATAAGAACGATCAGATAGTTCCCTTCCTGAAGACTGCCCTGGAACACGACCAGAAGTGTCTCTACTGGTTCGCCAACCCCCGGGAGCGTGATGGACTGGAGGAAGCCGCCAAGCGGGTGGGGATGAATCCCGATTACCACCTGGTCTCCGGCCAGATGAAATTATTTTCCCTCGCCGACTTCAGTTTTTCCAATCTCAAAGCCCGCCTGGAAGCCGAAACCGCGGAAAGCGTCAAACAAGGGTATTCCCGCCAGCTGATCGTCTTTGACGGCGGCGATTACCTGAAAACCCGAGCCGGCCTGCAAGAGATCGTGACCTGGCAGAAACAGTCAGCCTCCCTACGGCTGCCGATCGAAACTCAGATCTGCTCCCTCTACGACCGGCAATCCGCCCCCGCCGGGCGATTGCGGGATATCCTGGCCGGATACCCGATGATTCATCTCCAGCATCGTACCTACCGCAACTATGGATATTTCCCGGTCCCGGAAAAGGATTCCTCCGCCGCCCGGGCGGAAGCCGAACTGGATCTCTTCTTAAGGAACCTCGATCACTGGCAGCAGTTGGAATCTTCCCAGGCCGGCCGGCCCGATTTCTCGACCCGCTATCTCTCCGAGTTGGTCGATGTAGCCGGGCTTAGCGTTATCTTCACCGACATTTATGGCACGATCACCAATGTCAACCCAGCCACCGAAGAGATCTACGGTTACGAGCCATCCGAACTGATCGGGAGGCATATCAGCCTGCTTTATTCCGAGTCAATCCCCCTGGAAGTTCAGCGGATCCTGGACGCGGAAAAAAAGGAAGGCAGCAATTGGAATTCTATTCTGCTCCGGAAGAAAAAGGACGGTTCCGAGATCCCGGTCTGGCTGGCGGTATCCTATATTTACAATGAAAGCGGGAACCTGGTCGCCTCGGTCGGCATCTCCAAGGATATCTCCCGGGAACAGGAGCAGGAAGAAAAGCTGGATTATCTTAGCGACCTGGTGGAATCGGCCTCGCTCAGTATCATCTCCACCGATGAATTCGGCAATATCCGCCGGCTCAACCGGGCCGCCGAATCTCTCTACGGATATGGCAAGGAAGAAATAACCGGCCGGCATATCAGTCTTCTCTATTCCCCGAAAAATCCTCCCCAGATCCAACAGCGCCTGGAGATGAGTAAAATCAAAGGGGAGACCTGGCAGGCGGAAGTGATCAGGAAAGCCAAGGACGGCCGGGAGTTCCCGGTTTGGATGTCGGTCTCCTACCTCTATGACCAGTGGGGAAAGATGAAAGGGATGGTGGGGATCTCGCGGGATATCGACGAAGATAAAAAGCAGGAAGAAAAAGTCCTCTATATGTCGGAATTGATCGAAGCCGCTGCCCTGGGGATCATCTCCACCGATCTCTTCGGGAATATTACCAGTGTCAACCGGGCCGCCGAAAAGATGTACGGGTACCCGGTCGCGGAGTTGATCGGGAAGCATATCAATATTCTCTACTCGGAAAAAAACCCCGGTGCCCTGACCCGGCTGTTGCACGAGAAAAAGCTGAAAGGGGAGGGGTGGGAAGCGGAAGTTTTCCGAAAGAACCAAGCAGGAAAAATATTTCCGGTCTGGATGGCCACCTCCTATATCCGGGATTTACAGGGGGAGTTGAAAGGGATCGTCGGCATCTCCCGCGACATCTCGGAAGAACGGACCATCCGGGAAAGAAACGAATATATGGCGAAATTGGTGGAGAGTGCTTCCCATTGTATTTTATCCACCGATCTGGAAGGGAGGATCATCAGCATCAACCGGGCGGGAGAACTGATGTTCGGTTATGAGTTGGGAGAATTGATCGGAAAGCCGGTTAAAATTCTCCAGTCCGAACGGGTCCCCGAATCGCTCCGGGACTATCTCCGCCGCAAGTCAAGAACGGGAGATAAATGGGAAGCGGAGACTCTGGGCAGGAAAAAGAACGGAAAAGAATTTCCCATCTGGTTGGCCGCCTCCTATCTGCTGGATGAAGAAAACCGAAAAAAGGGAGCGGTCGGTATCTCTCGGGATATCGGGAAATTAAAGGAAGCCGAGGAACGATTGAAATATATGGCCGACCTGGTGGAGAGCGCTTCCCTGGGGATTATTTCCACCGATAGAAAAGGGAAGATCGTCAGTATCAATAAGGCCGGGGAGAAGATGTTCGGTTACTCGGCCCGGGAACTGCTCGGCAAAAACATCAGCATCCTTCACTCCGAGGCCAACTTGAAATCGGTACTGAAAGACATCGTGGAGAAGGCCGAGCAGGGGATCCCCTGGCAGGAAGAACTGATCGACAGGCGCAAAGACGGAACTATGTTCCCGATCTGGCTCTCCACTTCTTATCTCTTTGACGCTTCGGGGGAGAAGAGAGGCGCGGTCAGTATCATCCAAGATATTACCCACCGCAAGGCGATGGAGAAGAGCATATTGGAATCGACCCGCTGGAAGACGGTGGCCGAGATGGCCGCCGGCGTTGCCCACGAGATCCGCAATCCGTTGAGTTCAATCGTGACCTCGTTGAAATTACTGGAGGACGCTCGGGACGAAGCTAATGCTGAGGAATATCTGCTCCTGACCGGGGTGATGAAAAAAGAGACCGCCCGGCTGAACAAAATCGTAGATGAATTCCTGCGTTTTGCCCGCCCCCAGGTACCGACCCTGACGCCGGGGGATCTCAATGCCCTGGTTTTGGAAGTAGCGGAAATGGTCGAGCTGGACAAGCAATTCAGCCGGGGCATCGCCTTCCGGCTTTCCCTGGCCCCGGAGAGTCCGCCGGTTTGTTTTGACGCCGACCAGATTACCCAGGTACTGTGGAATCTGCTCTTCAATGCCATCCAGGCGACTTCCGACCCGGGAGAGATTTTGATCTCGACCCGAATTGAGGGGGAGTTATTCGCTCTGTCCATCAAGGATTCCGGACAGGGGATCGAGCGCGACGCGCTCGAGAGAATTTTTGAACCGTTCTTCAGTACCCGCCAAAAAGGAACCGGTCTCGGACTGGCGATTGTGAAAAGGATCATTGACACCCATAACGCCAAAATCCAGGTCAAAAGCGAACCAGGCCAGGGAACCGAGTTCACGCTCCTATTCCCGATTGAGTAAAGGAAGGGGAGGGGAGGGCAGCTCCAACTTTAGTCACTTCCAACTTCAGTCACTTTGAACTCTTTAAAAATGAATAAAATTCTTATCGTTGACGACGAAGAATCAATGCGCCTGACCCTCTCCCTGCTCTTCCGGAAACAGGGCTACGAGGTGTCTACTGCCTCCAGCGGCGAGGAAGCGGTGGCGATGGTTGACCGCGAAATCTTTGAGGTGGTTATTACCGACCTGAAGATGAAGGGGTTGAGCGGTCTGGATGTTCTCCATCACGTTAAGCGGGTCCACCCGGAGACGGAGGTAATTATCCTAACCGCGCACGGGACGATCGGAAACGCGGTGGAGGCGATGAAGCTGGGGGCTTTTGACTACCTGACCAAGCCCTTTGAGCCGGACGAGGGTATCCTGGTGGTTCGGAAGGCGCTGGAGCGGAAAAGATTGATC
Source organism: Candidatus Erginobacter occultus (assembly GCA_030765265.1). GTDB lineage: Bacteria > Auribacterota > Erginobacteria > Erginobacterales > Erginobacteraceae > Erginobacter > Erginobacter occultus. Next base: position 10,034 of record JAVCCZ010000138.1, on the reverse strand, counting down.
GGCAGCGTGGAGCAGCTAAAAAATGAAGTCCGGGATAAATACCGCTTTGAAAATTTAATCGGCAAGAGTCCGAAATTCCAAGCTGTCCTGGAGATTGTCCGGGCGGTCGCCCCCACTGACAGCACTGTTTTATTGCAGGGCGAGACCGGCACCGGCAAGGAACTGGTGGCCAAAGCCATCCATAACCTGAGCCGACGGGAGAGAATAACTTTGTCGCTCTGAATTGCGGTTCTCTACCCACCCAGATCCTGGAGAGTGAGCTTTTTGGTTATGTCCGTGGAGCCTTCACCGGGGCCAACCGGAACAAGGAAGGGCTCTTCTCGGCCGCCGACGGCGGAACCCTATTTCTCGACGAGATTACCGGGACCTCCCCCGAGTTCCAGGTCAGTCTCCTCCGGGTTCTCCAGGAAGGCGAGATCAGGAAGGTGGGGGAAGTCAAGACCGAGGCGGTGAACGTTCGTCTTCTGGTCGCCACCAACCAGGATCTGAAAAAACTGGTTCAGGAGTCCCGGTTCCGGGATGATCTCTTTCACCGTCTTAACGTTGTCCTGATCGAGATCCCACCGCTGCGAGAGAGGACGGAAGACATTCCGCTTCTGATAGATCATTTTGCCGGCATCTACTCCGGGAAGTTGAACCGTTCGGTCCCGGAGATTGATCCCGGAGTACCGGTGCTTTTTCAGAAGTACGCCTGGCCGGGGAACGTCCGGGAACTCGAGCATACCATTGAACGGGCCCTGATCTTTTGCCGTTGCGATAAACTGACGGAAGACGATTTTGGAGATATCGTCGCCGCAGTTTCGAAAGGCGGCCAGCCCGACCGACCGATCGAATCCCTGACTCTGAAAGAGCTGGAGAAGCAGCACATCATAGCGGCAATGGAGGGGTGTCGGGGCAATCAGACCCAGGCTGCCCGCCAACTGGGCGTCGGCCGCAATACCCTCTGGCGAAAGCTCAAGGAATACGACATCCCCGCCTCCTCGTAACCCCCGCCCCCGTCTCACGTAGTCCACGGCTTCAGTGGCCTCACGGCACCCCACACGTAGCCCACGGCTTTAGCCGTGGCCGGGTTCACCAGGCAAGCCAGCTTGTTTGAAAATTCCCGGCCAGGAACTTACATCCCCCGGCAGAGGAAATCAATTGTTTCCCCTCAATCAGTAATGCCCGCGGCTTTTTCCCGCAACGAGATCAGTGAACAGACCTCGTCCGGAATTGCATCCCGGAACCCCGCGCGCGAAATGAGGATGAAGGTTGTTTCCGCGTCTTTGAGTTCCTCCACTTCCGCGATCTTGGCCTTCAACCCCTTGGCCAGACGCCGCGCGCTGACGGGCGAGGCCGTCCATTTGACCTCCACGGCCGCCGCTCGTTTCCGTTCCCGGTCCAGAATCAGCCAGTCAATCTCCCTTTTAGCGTCCCAGTATCGGCCGGCGAAGGCGGGGGGGAAGGGAACCAGATGACGCCAGCGGCCGCGGAAGAGCGCGCCCAGGTGGGGTTCGACCACTCGGGAGACATAAGTTTCGAGATCCGGCCGGACTTCATCGCGGAGTACCGCCGCGGTCTCCCCCAGTTCCAACCGATCGCGGTGGGGAAAGACAAAGCGGTACCAGAAGGCCACGAAAGGGTCGATGATCCGGTACAACCCCTTGCGGGACTTCTCGGGACGGATCTCCGTGACCGGAACTTCCCGCTCCATAATCCCCAGATCGGAGAGAATGGCCAGGTAGCGGGTGAGATGGGCTTTGGCCAGGCCGGTCTTCCCGGAAAGCTCGGAGAACTTGCGGGCCCCCCCGGCGGCCGCCGCCAGGATCGCCTGGTAGACGCGGGGATCGCGGACTTCCTCCCGCAATAAAAACGGCACCTCTTCGTAAAGCATAGAACCCTTGGCAAGGATTTGATCGTGGATGTTCTTCAGGATGGAGACCCGGGGGTCAAAGCAGCCGATATAGTGGGGATTGCCCCCCGTTATGGAATAAGCGGTCAGCAGATCCACTAAATTATCAACCGGCCACAACAGGCCGAACTCCTCCGGGCCGAACGGCGTCAACCGCCACTGTCCGGTCCGGCGACCGTAGAGGGGGCTGGACTCCGCCAGGCCGATTCTCTCCATCATACTGATACTCGACCCGCAGAGGATGATCTTGATGGAGGTTTTTCGCAGATGCCGGTCCCACTCATTCTGCAGAAGCGACGGCAGGGCGGGGTCACCCTCCACCGCGTAGGGAAACTCGTCGAGCATCAGGCCGAAAGGAGTCCCGGCCTTCTGACCCAGATAGATCCAGACGCTCTCCCAGGATCGCAGCGGCTGGGAACGGAGGAGATTGTCCTGGAAGAATTCGGCCATCGCGGCGGAGAGGCGTTCCAGTTCCGCGGTTCGGGTGGTCTGGGCGGCGACGTGATAGAGGACGGGGATCTTTGCGGTTTCGGCAATTTCCCTCAACAGAGTGGTCTTCCCCACCCGCCGCCGGCCGTAAAGCAGGATCAGCTCGGCGGCTTTTCCGTCCAGCGCCTTCCGGAAAAATCCGAGTTCGCTTTTCCGGTTAACGAAATTGTCCTTAAGCAACATACAGCTAAATTATACTAATCAAGGTGTATATTCAATAAAAAACTTCTAATCCAGGTGTATATCCCAACTCCTCGAGCTTATCCCCGGGCCAGGCGGAGGTTGGGATCGACCTCCAACACCTGTCGGTACGGTACAGAATACCAAGTATTAATATCTCCAACTGTCTTATACTGCGTGGCTGTTGCTGGGAGAGGCCGTCTCCAAGATCGAGCACATTGCCGGCGTGCCCCTGGCCCGCGAATACGCGCGGAAAACCCCTAAGACATTATCCCGGGACCTGAACGCGGTTGCCGAAATGGGCTTAATTGAACAGTCCGGGCGGAAGGTGCGGTCGGGTAAGCGGGCGATCCTGGCCTTCCTGCCGTCCCGGGCGGGCTCGAAGAAATAAACGCCCGGGTCTGGATAAGATTGTTCCCGGCAGCCGGGCGATATCCTCTCCCGCCGCGCCTCCCGTAGCCCACGGCTTCAGCCGTGGCCGGGTTCACCAGGCAAGGCTGCTTCATCCGCCTTTTTTATCCGCCTTTTATATCCGGCTTTTTTATCCGGCTTTTTTATCCGGTTTTTTTATCCGGCTTTTTTATCCGGCTTTAGACGGAAGACGGAAGACTGAAGACGGAAGACGGAACACGGAAGAGGTGACCTCTCCTGTCCCCGCCACATAGCACCACCTCTTTTCGAAGATCAGGCTTCAGACTGAAAAGGCGGCATCCCGCCCATCCCGTACCCCCCTTTCTTAGTTCTTCGCAATATCTGTGAATTGCTTCGGAGTGATAATCGAGATTCCACGGTAAGTGTTAAGGCAGAGGAGGTCATTATCACCCGTAATAATGCAATCAGCTTTTCCGGCAATTGCGCATTCGATGACGATATTATCTTTGGGGTCACGGCAAATTCTCTTGCCTGGAGAATGAGATACAATTGCGGCCTTTGCTTGAATCAAGGAAGCCAATTCTTCAATATCGCTATGCTGGAAATAATGGCGGAACTTTGGTCTCGACAGGACAGATAATAATTCGTCTATAAGGGGATAAGAAGTTATGAGCTTAAATTCGTTATTAACCAGCGAATCGAGAATTGAACTTGGATTGCCAACTCCGATTAAACCGCTTACGAATATGTTTGTGTCAACGACTACCCTGAGCATAATTTTTCCGCCGGGATTTTTCGACTTCATAACATATTTCTTCTTCACTGACGGGAAAATCTTTAGCTTTTAGTCTGACTTTTTCCAGAAGGTGATTGAATCTCACAGCCCAGGTTTCTTTTTCAAGTTTTCTGATCAGAACGGTTGTTTCACGTTGACTGAGCTGATCGATTACTCTGGAGATTTCATTGGCATTGAGGTTAATCATTATCTTGGGCATTTTAACCCCCTCGAGTTCCTGGTATTCGTTTGAGGAAAAAGTCCTTTTTAATCCTAATATTCATAAGAACATACGTCCCTCGGCGGCGTAAATCAAGCGCAATAATTGCGTGTAGAATTGCGTGGAGCCCGATACTTTTCGAAGATCCGGCTTTTTTGTCAGGATAAAACCCGGGACAAATCCCGCCCCCTCAGCCCCCACGTAGCCCACAGCTTCAGCCGTGGCCCGGATCATTCAGCCGCGGCTAAACTCCCTGCCCATAATTTGCCCCAACCTGGAACACCGCCCGCCATTCTGGAACAAGATCTTGATCCCCGGAAGGCGTGTTCTCCCTTGGCGTTTCCCCTTTTCCCCCTTGAAATTCCGGTGTTTTGATAGTAGTGGCACGGAGATTGCTGCTTGTTACCGATCCAACCTGATTACGAATTATTTGATTTCGGGCAATCTGATTTCAATAGCCCGATTCCACTCGGGCTGAAGTGGAGGATTAATATGGAGATTCAAATGCAACAGACGCCTAACTGCCGGCCCGTCCGGGAAGACGGGACTAATGCCGTCGGTTCCGGGGGTGATGGCCGCCCCCGTCGATGTCCCGTATGCGGCGGTGAAAGGATCTACAAGACCGGGGTATACCACCAGCCCGTGATGCGGAGTTTGCCCGAAAAAGCTCCCAACCCGGCTATGATTTCTATTGAACTCTATGTCTGTTCTCGCTGTTACTGTTCCATTCCCTGGCGCTCTTGAAGTTCTTATGGCAAAGTATGGTCCGGGCATAATTCCCGCCGATGAAGTATCTTTGAGTCGGGATACCTGTCCCATTGAAGGAAGGGTGCGTCGCCAGACAGCCGGCCCAGCTTTGCTGACCAAGGGATTAATACCGCGGGATGCGAGAGAAAAAATCCATCATAATAATTATCCTGCTTCTGCTTTACGCGGTCATCTCCGGCTTCAAGGTCCATTACATCCAGAGGCTGGACCGGTATCTTGCCGGCGGGGAGGACTGCTTCTACTGGACGGAGAGCGCTTTCCATTATCGCTATGCCGCGATGGTCGCCGGGGGGGAGACGATCCCTCCGGTGGACCGGATGGTGCAGTACCCGGAGTCGGTCAATACCTATGAGGACTTCACGGTATTTATGGAACCGGTGGCCGGCTTCCTCTACCGGGTCCTCGCCCCCTTTACCGGGGTGTCCTTTTTCGACTTTCTGATCTACTTCAATTCCTTCTTCTCCTCCCTGAGCATCTTCGCCGTCTACCTGCTCGCGCGGGAGATCTGGAAAGACCGGCGGGCGGCTTTGCTCGCCGCTTTCTTCTACGCCCTGACCCCGGCCTCCTATGGCCGCCTGATCATCGGCTCCTACCTCCGGGAGAGCTTCTCGCTGCCCTGGATATTTTTCAGTATTTTTTTCTTTCTCAAGGAACGCTCCGGGAAGAAGTCTCTTATCTATCCGGTTCTCTCCGGGTTCTGCCTTTCTCTCGCTCTGGCTTCCTGGCATTTTGCCCAGTTTTATTACACGTTTTTCATCTTCGCCCTCTTTGTCGCCATTCTCCTTAAGCGGGTGAAACCCCGGGTGATGGAGAACCTGGCGGTCCTCACCGGGTTTGCCGTCGCCGCCGGGGTTTTTGTCCCCGCCTTGCGGACCAAGGGTTTTCTCCTCTCCTGGCCGATGCTCGCCTCCTACGCCCTGTTGATCTTCAACTGTCTTGTTGTTTGGGGCGGCTGGGAGGTCGTCCGGCGGAAAAAACTCTTCCGAGCGGGTCTGCTGCTCTTCCTGACCTTTGCCCTGATCCTCCCCGTCGGGCTCCTCTTCCGCCGCCACGGGGCGGAATACTCCCACGTCTTCTCCTTCCTGAAGTACAAACTCCTCTTTCTGGGGATCAAGCCCGCCGACCCCGGTCTCCTCCCTTACTCCGCCCGGGTGATGTGGACCTCCAACGCCAACACCGTCCCCCTCAACGACCTGGTCTACTACCTTTCCAGCACGCTCTTCATCGCCCTGGCCGCCCTGGCCGCGGCGGCGGGAAAATTCGCGCGGAACCGGATCGGTCTCTCCGAGCAGCTGGTCTTCTTCCTGGCGGGGATCTTCCTTGTCTCCTATATCCTGGTGGTCCGCCTGGAAGTCTTCGCCGTCTTCTTCCTCTCCCTCTTCGTCGCCCGGTTCGCGGCGGTCCCATCCCTGGCCGGCGGGAAGAGGTTCGCCTGGTCCCCGGCCCGGGCCGGAACCTTTGCCGTCCTCGCGGCTCTGCTTCTCCTGCTGATCCCCATCCGCCAGATGACCCGCCTGACCTTATACGAAAAGGTCCCTCCCCACGCCCAGAGAATCGATCTCGTCCGCTGGATCAGGGAGAACACGGAGCCGGACCAATCATTTCTCACCTCCTTCCCCCTCGGCTCGACCATCTCCACCTACGCCCTCCGGCCGATCATCCTCCATTCCAAGTTCGAGAGCGAGGCTCTCCGGAAACGGGTGGAGGAGTTCACCTTCAGCCTTTGCGATACCGAGGAGGACTTCCACCGTTTCTGCCGGAGATACCGGGCGGATTACTTCATCTACCAGACCGATCTCGTCTTTAATAATGACCGGGAGTCCCACCGCTATGCCGCCGATCGACTGAAGCTAAGAAAGGACAGCGCGGCCTATAAGTTCCATTTCAGGCCGGAGAGCCTGGAGAACTTCTCCCTGGTCCATCAGGACAACTATTATCGGATCTTCCGGGTCAGGGGCGAGAGGGAGCGGGAAGTCTCGATCGTCCCTTTCTATCACCCCTCCTTCGACGTCGAGCTCTATATCAACCGGGACGTCCCCGAAGAATACTTCGACGACCGGGTAGCCGGGGAAGTCAATGACAGCCTTCTGGCGGCCACCGAATCTTATCACCGGGGGCTGGGGTACTGGAACCGCGGCGAATACGAAAAGGCCCGAATCGAGTTCGAGCGGGCGGTCGAGAGCAACGACAGGTTCATAATGGCCACCTTTTACCTGGGGGGCGCGGACTACCGGGATGGCGACTACACCCGGGGGATTGAGAGGTTCCGGCGAGTGACAATCCTCGATCCCGTCCATCCGGAGGCCTTCTCCTACCTGGGGATGGGCTATGAAGAGCTGGGCGACCTGAAAATAGCCGGCCGGGCCTATCAAAAGGCATTCGAGCTGGACCCCGCCAACCCCGTCTACCGGGACGACCTGGAGCGGGCGAAGCTGGAGGAGTTCCTCCGGGCCCGGCCGGACTCCCCCGGCTCCTTCCGGCTGGGGGAGGAAGAGATCGTTGTCGATCCCGGTGATGGGGGCGCTTACAACCGCCTCGGGGTTCTCCACTGGCGTTCCGGCCGTTACCGCCGGGCGATCGCCCAATTCGAGAAGGCGGTCGAGCTCGATCCCCGGCTGGCGATCGCGTACTACAACTTGGGGATCAACCACGAAGCGCTGGGCGAAACCGCCCGGGCCCGGGAATACTTCCGGCAAGCCCTCGAGATCGATCCGGAGTCTTCCCAGGCCCGCAACAACCGGAAATCGGTTTTGGGGGAATAGGAGATAGGTAGACATCCTCTTCAGCCGTGGCCCAGTTCAGCCGGCCAAAGCGAAGGTAGCCCCCGGCTTCAGCCGTGGCTTCACATCACCCCACACGTAGCCCACGGCTTCAGCCGTGGCCCGGTTCATTCAGCCGTGGCGAAACTCCCTGCTTCCTGCCTATATTTTGCCCCAACCTGGAACACCGCCCGCCATCCTGGAACAAGATCTTGATCCCCGATAGGTGTGTTCTCCCCTCGCGTTCCCCCTTTTTCCCCTTGAATTATTGGTATTTCTCAATTTCTTCGCGCTACTTGGGATTGTGGCACGATTATTGCTACATATATTGTTTTGAGGCTTATGAAGACTAAAATTTCTCAATCCATTAAGTATCAGGCGGTCCGCGAGGTTCTGGGCGGGGCGGGAATATCCGCTGTTGCCCGGAAATATGGCGTCAACCGAAGCAGCATCTATCGCTGGGTCGAGTTGTCGCGGAAGGCCATCCGGCAGAGCCTGAAGTCGCACCGCCGAAAAACCCAGGACAACCAACTCGCCCGGGGAAAGCTCGAAAGGCAGCTGGAGAGTCTCCAGCGCAAGCTGAAGAAGAAGGCCGCCCTGGTCAAGGAATTGCGACGGGAGTCGAGGAGGAAGACCGGCTCCGATCCCCGGCCGGCCCGGTGCCCGAAATGCGGCTGCGAGAAGATCTATAAGAACGGGCTTTATTTACAGCCCTTGAGCAAGGTCATTCCACCGGAGGTGTACTTCGCGGAAAAGATCCCGGTAAAACGCTTTGTCTGCGCGTCCTGCAATAACTCCATTAATCTCGATCTCCCCGGAATTCTGCATCACTGGCTGAAGAGATCCAGCAAACATCCCGATATGTCCGATTCCGGTTCGGTCTCTGGATCCGATCGCGGGTCGGCCGGTCGGGAAGATTAATTCAGGACCGAGTGGTTGAAGGATTGGAGGCCAATCGGGGATTCAGGCTAAAAGGCCGATTTGTTGTTGCATAAATATTCCTGTCAAATAAAAAATTCCCATCAGTTATGGGGATGAGGATAATACGATTATTTTCCCAGACATTGATCCGACACCAGAACCAGAAACTAAAGCCCCCGCGCCGCAACAGGATATCACTGATGATGTCCGCAATAGCTTATAGATCAGGGAGTTAGCTTGCCGATTATTTAAGAAAGTATTATTTGGTCCTGGTTTAATGATGAGCGATTGTTTTGGACCTTTGCCTGTTGATCTGCCACGGAACACGGATTAACCGGATTAATCAGGAATCGGGGAAGAAAATCAAACGAATTTGCTTTAAATGGTAAATTAAGAATGATAAAATAATCGTAACGAGGGATAAATGAAAACACTTGCAAAAGGTTACATAGTTTTATTCGGAGTTTTGTTGACCATTGGCTGGGGAAGAAGTCTTGCCGCAGCTCCCTCTGACCGGATAGTCGATGTCCATAGCTCCTACTTCTCCAGGCAATGCCCGGGAGAGGACTACTGGTTCCCGGAAGAATACGGGGGGATCGACTACTGGTATACCTTTGCCGTTGACAATGACGAGTGCTCCGCCGGATGGGAGCCGCAGATGGAGATAGAGGGTAGGTACCAGGTTTCCGCGGTCTTCTGGGCCAGAACGCCGGAGTCGGGCTGGAGGTCGGACAACGTCAAGTATATTATCCGGGAGAACGGCGTACCTTACGAGATTCGAATTGACCAGACCGGGGGGGAGTGGGAGCGCAAGCGGGTTTATTTGGGCGAGTTTCTACCCCAGGCCGATTTTGATCTCTCCGTCGAGGTCTGGGACAACGACGGCAGACCGCTCGGGGACCGACTGGTCGTGGCCGACACGATCGAGTTTATTTACCGGGAACCGGTCCCGCCCTCGACCACCTTCTCCCCGGGGGAGACGGTTCGGGTCAACGCGGAAGGCCTCGGCCTCAACTGCCGGACTGGACCCGGCTTGCACCACGGAGTGATCCGGGGAATCCCGGAAGTTACCAGCGGAGAGGTTCAATCCGCGGATGATAACGGTTTGTTTACCGATGGCTACTACTGGTGGAGGGTAGCCTGGGAGGACGGTAACGGTACCACCGGCTGGTCGGTGGAGGAGGGGATGGAACTGGTCTCCACCCCGCCCCCGTCGCCGTCGGCTACCCCGGCCCCGACGCCCTCGGTAGTGACGACACCCGCACTGACGGCCACTCCGGTCCCTCCGACCCCGGCGCCGACCGTGGAGCTTCCACCCACCGCCACCCCTCCCGAACCGGTTCCCACGGCGACTATCTTTATTACCCCTCCGCCGACTGTTCCCCCCACTCCCTGCCCCCAGGAGACCCTCACGCTGGGTCTGGTCACGGTCTATGCCGACTCCATCCACGGAGGAACCGGCTGGCCGAAGGTCGCTTCCGGTAATGTCAATATCAACGGCGTGATCTATGCCGCGGGCGAGATCGAGATCAATCGTGAAGGCGGGGTGGACGGTATCTACACCATCTCCGGCGCTACCCGCCTCTACTTAAAGGAGATCCCCCTGCCCTGGAACCCGGAGCCGGGGGAAGTTACTCTCTATGATGGTGAGTTCAGTTA
>JAVCCZ010000020.1 GCA_030765265.1 Candidatus Erginobacter occultus | reverse complement strand
GGGATCGGGAATAATCAGTATCAATCTCAACGTTTGAATTTTTGCGAGGACCGATCAAGATGGATATCTCAACCGTGGTCCCGGTTTACAACGCCGAAAAAACTCTGCCGAAACTAGTCGCAAGGCTGCGAGCGGTTTTGGCCGCCACCGGACGGGATTTCGAGGTGATCCTGATCGATGACGGGAGCCGGGACAGCAGCTGGAAAATTATCCGGAAGCTATCCGGCGAGGACCCGCGGATCAGGGGAATCAGCCTGATGCGCAATTATGGCCAGCATAACGCCCTCCGGGAAGGGATTATGGCCGCCCGGGGTGATGTTATCGTCACCCTCGACGACGATCTCCAGAACCCGCCGGAAGAGATCCCCAAGCTGCTGGAAAAACTGGAGGAGGGTTATGACGTGGTTTACGGTATCCCGGCCCAAAAACGCCACAATCTCTGGCGGCGGGCGGGATCATCGGTCGTCCGGCTGATCCTGAGCGGGGCGCTGGGAGCCGAGATCGCCGGCAATATCAGTTCCTTCCGGGCCTTGCGTTCCCCGGTCCGGGCGGCTTTCTCGGGCTACCGGGGAGCTTTTATCATCATCGACGCTCCCCTGGCCTGGGCCACCAACCGGTTCGGGTCGGTCACCGTCCGCCACCAGCCGAGAGAGGAGAGCGAGTCGAATTACAACTTCCGCCGGCTCCTCTTCGAGGCCCTCAACGCCCTTTTCGGCTTCAGTGTCCGGCCCCTGAAATTCGCCAGCCTGCTCGGGTTCTGCCTTACCTTCTTCGGGGCCGGGGTCCTGGCTTACGCCGTCGGGAGATACCTGATCCTGGGATACAGCATCCCCGGCTTCCCCTTTTTAGCCTCGATCATCGCCATCTTCTCGGGCGCCCAGCTGCTGGTTCTGGGGATAACCGGAGAATATCTCTCCCGGATGTACTTCCGGACTATGGGCAGACCGGGGAGCATAGTCCGCTCCACCACCAATTCCGGGGAGACAATACTTAATTCCTGATTCGGAATTAAGTATTGTCTCCCCGGAGTTATTACCTGGCGGCTTCGGTCAGGGCCTGGTCGAGGATGGCGATGCCGGCCTTGACCTCGTCCTCGGTCATCGTGTGGACCGGGGCGAGGCGGATCGAGCTTTTCCCGGCGCCGAGGATCAGCAGACCCTTCTTGAAGGCGAGCTCGATCAGGCGGTTGCGCTTCGTGGTGGCCGGTTCCTTGGTCTCGCGGTCCTCGACCAGCTCGATCCCGATCATCGTCCCCAGCATCCGCAAGTCCCCGATCAGCCGGTGCTTCTCCTGAAGCTCCCGCATCCCGGCCTGGAGCCACTCCCCGACCCGGGCGGCTTTCTCCGTGAAACCCTGATTCTCGTAGAGGTCAAGGACGGCCAGCGCCCCGGCCAGCACCACCGGGTTTCCGCCCAGGGTGTTCTCGTGGGTGTTGAGTTCCCACTCCATCAGCTCGGAGCGGGTGACGGTGATCCCCATCGGCAGGCCGGCGGCGATCGCCTTGGAGACGCAGAGGATGTCCGGCTCGAGGCCGAAGTACTCGCTGGCCAGGAAGTGGCCGGTCTTCCCGAAGGCGGTCTGGACCTCGTCCACCATCAGCAGAATCCCGTTCTCCCGGCAGACCTCCTGGACACCCTGGAGGAACTCCTTGGGCGGGATGATGAAACCGCCGGCGCCCTGGATCGGCTCGACGATGATAAAGGCGCAATCCTCTTTCGGAATCACCCGGTCGAGGACGTGGTCCTTGAGGTACTGGAGGCACTCCAGGTTGCAGCCGGGATACTGCTGCTTGAAGGGACAACGGTAACAGTAGGCGTAAGGAGCGAAGGCCACGGAGGGCATCATCGAGGCGAGGTAGCGGCGGCGGGAGACCGGGGAGTTGGTGGTCAGGGCCAGCGAGCCCATAAACCGGCCGTGGAAGGCCCCGAGAAAGGCGATCGATCCCGCCCGCTGAGTGTTGTACTTGGCGACCTTGATCCCGCACTCGATGCATTCGGCCCCGCTGTTGGAGAAGAAGGCCCGTTTGGGGAAATCGCCCGGACAGAGCTTGACGAATCGCTCGGCGTACTCGACCTGGGGTAGGGTGAGGTAATCGCAGGAATTGGCGTGGATCAGCTCGGCCACCTGGTCCTGGACCGCCTTGACCACCGAGTCCTCGGTATGGCCCATCACCGAGACGGCAATCCCGGAGCCGAAGTCGAGAAAGACGTTCCCGTCCACGTCCTCGACGTAGGGTCCGTGGGCCTTGCGGGCCACCAGGTCGGAGGTCCGGCTGAGGCTGGTGCTGAGGGCGGTGTTGTCCCGCTCGATCCACTCCCGGGCTTTCGGACCCGGGGGGTCGGTGACGATCTTGACTCCGGTGTAGTTGATAGACATAGTTTTTCTCCTGGTTGCTGGTTGGTCGTGATTATCCAATTCAACTCGGGCAGTTCATCTTTGGCCCAAGGGCCCGAGAGTCGTTCTCCGGTTCTCCTCAAATTTCAATACCCAACAACCCACAAGGAATTATCAATTTCCAATGTCCGTGCCGGCAATCCCGCCGGCCTTCTTCATTGGATATTCCTTGTTGGTTATTGGATATTCAGACGGGCCACTTAGAGTAGAATCCGGGCGTCGAGGACCCGGGCGCCGTCCGGACTGGCCAGGACCGGGTTGAGATCGATCTCCTTGACCTCGTCAAGTTCCAGGGCCAGCCGGGAGAGGCCGGTGATGACCGAACCGAGTGACTCCAGGTCGCAGGGCTTTGACCCCCGGGCCCCGGCCAGGAGGGGATAGCCCTTGATCGACTTGATCAGCCGCCCGGCTTCTTCCCGGGAGACCGGGGCGATCTCGAAGGCGACATCCTTGAGGATCTCGACGAAGATCCCCCCTAACCCGAACATCACCGCCGGCCCGAACTGGGGGTCGCGGACCATCCCGGCGATCACCTCGATCCCCCCGGCCGCCATCGGAACGATCAGGACCCCCTCGATCCGGGCGTCCTCGACCGACTCCGCGACGGCGTCGTTGATTTCCGCGAAGGCCTCGGCGGCGGCGGCGGGCGAACCGATCCCCAGTTTCACCCCCCCGGAATCCGACTTGTGGATCACATCGGGGGAGACCACTTTCATCGCCGCCGGGAAACCGATCTCCTCCGCCATCCGGGATGCTTCTTCCGGGGAGGTCGCCAGCCGATAGTCGAGGACCGGGATACCGTAAGCGGCCAGAACGGCGTAAGCTTCCGGTTCCAGAAGCGACCGGCCTTCTTCTTTAGCCCGGGCAAGCAGCTCTTGCGGATTCATCGCAGAACGTCCCGGCAAGCTTTCTCCCCGGCCAGGAATGCCTGCTCGTTCATCTCCTTGAACTTCGGCTTGAAAGCGGCGGCGATCACGTCGAGGAGGATCTGCCGGTCGAAGGTGATCAGACCGGTCCCGTAGGCCGCCCCCAGCATCACGATGTTCATCGACCGGGGATTGCCGATCTCCCCGGCGATCCTGGTCCCTTCGATCACGGCCACCTTTCCGGCCAACCCCCGAAGGGTTTTCTCGATCTCCTCGATCGGAGGGTACTCGGCGTTCCCGGTCGAGACGTCGACCGGATAAACCGGGGCCGGGTTGAGAACCACCACACCCTGGGGCGAGGCAAACTTCTGCCCGATCCGTAATCCTTCCAGGGGCTCCTGGGCGACGACGATATCCGCCGACCGCTCCCGGATCAAGGGACCGTAAACATCGCCGATCCGGACGTGAGAACTGACCTTTCCGCCGCGCATCGCCGCCCCGAAGGTCTCGCCGACCCGGGCCCGCTCGCCGGCGTTGATGGCCGCCTCGGCCAGGATATGGGAAGCGCGGACGGACCCCTGTCCGCCTACTCCGCAGATCATTACGTTAAGTTCCATAGCAATATCTCCTGCTGTAATTAATTTATTCGGTTACGATAGCGCTGACCGGGCAGACCTGCGCGCAGAGCCCGCAGTCAACGCAGAGCAACGGGTCGATCCCGGCTTTCTTGGTTTTCGGGTCGAAGAGGGTGGCCGGACAGCCGACCCGGACGCAGGCCTTGCAGCCGATACAGGTCTCGGTGACCACGTGGGTCTTCGGTTCTTTCGACCCGTCCCGCCGGAGAACCTGAAGCATACACTCCCCGGAGAGGATAACCACCGCGAATCCGGGGAAGTCGATCGCCTCCCTGACGGCGGCGGTCGCTTCCTCCAGGTTGTAGGCGTTGGCGGTCTTCAGACACTTCACCGACATCGCCTTGCAGACGGCGGCGATATCCAGGGTGTCGATCTTCGCGCCCATCCCGTCCACGCTGGAGCGGGGGCTGGGCTGGTGCCCGGTCATACAGGTCCAGGAGTTGTCAAGGACCAGGAAGGTGATGTCGGTGTTGTAGAGAGAAGCTCCGGCCACCGCCGGAAGACAGGCGTGGAAGAAGGTGGAGTCCCCGGCCACCGCGGCAACCTTCTTGGAAGAATCGCCGGCCAGGGCCCGGCGCTGGCCCATCGCCTGGCCGATCCCCGATCCCATCACGTAGGTGGTGTCGAGGATCTCGTAGGGCGAGCTGACCGGGTACTTCCTGGTGGCGTCGGAGGTCGGGGTGATCACCTGGGCGGCCAGCCCGTAGCCGCCCTGCTCGTAGCAGCCGATATCGCCGTTGACGATCACCAGGTCATCTTTCAGCTTCTTCATCACCTGGGCCAGGGCGGCGTAGCTCCCCAGGTGGGGGCAGCCAGCGCAGAGGGCCGAGGAGCGGGGAACGGTCAGTTCCTCCGCCCGCTGGAGGGAAGCGGGGTCCAGCTTGACCGTCGGGATAGTAACTCCCAGCAGGCCGGACACCGCCTTCATCACCAAGTCGGGGTTGAGTTCGTTGAAGGCCGGGATCACCGCCTTCGTGGACCGGCCGACGATCGTCTTCTTCAGCCCGAGGTCGGAGGCCAGCTCTTTGAGCGCGTTTTCCAGCATCGGGTTTCCTTCCTCGACTACCAGGATGGAATCGGCGGCCTGGAGGATCTGCTTCATCTTCTCCACCGGAGGCGGATAGACGAACCCGATCTCGAGCACGCTGCAGGCCCCTTGCTGTTTCAGGGCAGTCAGGGCGTCGTTGACGTAGGAAGTCCCCATCCCGGAAGAGACGACGGCGACCCGGCTGTCGGGGTTGATCGCGAGTTTATTGAAGGGAGAATTCTCCGACTCGGCCAGGAAGGCCGGGTACTGTTCCTTCAGCCAGCCGTGGCGGCCGGCGGCGCCCCCGGGAGGTCCGTAAACCGCCCAGCGGAAGGGGTGTTTGAAGTGCTTGTTCCAGCCGACTTCCAGGGGAGCTTCCCCGATCCCGCCCAGGATCACGTCGCCGGAGGCGTGGGAGAGCCGGGTGACCGATCTGAGAAAGATCGGCATCTCCAGTTTCTCGGAGAGGACGAAGGCGGCGGCGGTCATATCCTTGGCCTGCTGCTGGTCCTTCGGTTCCAGGCAGGGCATCTCGGCGTACTGCGAGAGGACCCGGGTATCCTGCTCGGTGGAGGAGTAGTGGGCTCCGGGGTCGTCGGCCACCACGACCACCAACCCGCCCCGGGTGCCGGTGTAGGGAAGGGTGGCGAAGGTGTCCATCGCCACGTTCAGGCCGGCGTTCTTCATCATCACCAACGTCCGGGCGCCGGTCAGGGCCGCCCCGGAGGCGACGTCGATCGCCACTTTCTCGTTCAGCGACCATTCAAAGTAAAAACCGAGTTCCGGCGCCAGTTCGCCAAGGACTTCCCCCACCTCGCTCGATGGGGTTCCCGGGTAGCCGACCCCGACCTTGATCCCGGCCTCAACCGCCCCCCGGGCGATCGCCTCGTTGCCCATCAACAGGGTCTTCAACCCCGCTTCATCTCTTCCGACTTTGTTCATACTCTTCCTCCTTAACAGATTTAACCGCAGATATACTATTTGTTATCCCCCGCCTCGCCCCCTTTATTTAACCGCGGACTAAGCGGATTGGGCGGATTTTTTATTATCTTGTCCAACAATCCCCGATAGTTCCACGGTTGTTAAATTGTTCGAAATGATAAATGTATCTGGCTTGAACCTTCTCACTCCCGGTATACCCTATTAAATAATCCGCTAAATCCGCTAAATCCGCGGTTTATTCTTTTCTGCCGGTCAGGATCGAGCGGGCGGCGCGGGCGGCCCGTTCCGGGGTAGGGAAGGTGGGGATCTTCAGGCTGTTCATCTTCTTGAACTCCACTTCCTCCACCTCCCCGCCCCCGATGTAACAGGCGACCAGCGGCCGGTCGACGGCGGCCTTAATCTCCCGGCAGTTCTCGGTCGCCCGGGGGATCGGGTCGCCGAAGATCAGCAGGTAGAGGTCGATCCCCGGCTCGGTCTCGGCCAGGGCCAGGACCGCTTCCTGATAGCGCTCGGCCGGGGTGTCCCCGGTCAGGTCAAGCGGATTGCCGATCACGCAGTGAGAAGGGAGCGTCTCGGCCAGCCGTTTCCGTCCCGCCTCGGAGAGGGGGGCGACGTCGAGCCCCAGTTCCTCCAGGATATCGACCGCCACGATCCCGCTCCCCCCCGAGGAGGTCAGGACCTGGACCCTTTTGCCCGGCCGCTTCTTCTCCGCGGAGAGGGCCTTGGCACAGTCGTAGAGCTCGTCGATCGACTCCACCTTCTCGAAGCCGACCTTGCGCAGGGCGGCGTCGAAGATCTCCCCCCGGCCGGCGATTGATTTGGTGTGGGACTCGGCGGCCTTCCGCCCCCGCTCGGTCCGGCCGCCCTTCAATACCAGGACCGGCTTGAGCTTCCCCACCCTTTTACCCACCTCCATAAACTTCTCTCCATCCCGGATCCCCTCCAGGTAAACGGCGATCGCGTCGGTGTTGGGGTCGGCGCCGAAGAACTCGATCAGGTCCGATTCGTCAATGTCACAGCGGTTGCCTAAAGCCACCAGCCCGGCGATCCCGATCCCCTCCTTATCCGCCCGGTCGCCCAGGGCGGCGGCGATCGTCCCGCTCTGGCAGATCAGGGCCAGACCGCCCTTTCTCTTGATCAGGGGCCAGCTCAGGCAGAGCTTATTGGCCGGGTAGTTGATTCCCTGGCAGTTGGGTCCGATGATCCCCACCCCGCCGGCCTCCGCGGCGGCGACCATCGCCGCTTCCAGTTCATCGTTGCCGATCTCCCGGAAACCGCCCGAAATCACCACCGCGTTCTTCACCCCCAGCTTTCCCGCCTCCTCGATTACCCCGGGGGCGAATTTCCCTGGGACGATCACCCCGATCAGGTCGATCGGTTGACCGACGTCGGAGAGGGAAGGATAGGCCTTCAGTCCGAGAATCTCGTCGGCCTTGGGGTTGATCGGGTAGATCGGACCGGAGTAGCCCATATTGATCAGGTTGTTGAGGATCTCGTAGCCCAGCTTTTCGGGGTTGGCCGACGCCCCGACGACGGCCACCGAGCGGGCGTTGAAAAGGAGATCGAGATCGCGCGGCTTGTCGCTGGTTTTTCCTGCTTCCACGATGAGATCCTCCGGGAAATATTCCTGAAATTGGGTTTTACTTGAAGATGGACGCGTTTTGAGGTAGTTACTATTAGGGAATTTCGATTAATTATCAACCTCTTTATCGAGAAATTTCAAGGAGACCGGGATGAGCGAGTTATCGAGGACCGTTTTCTCTAATCGGCACATTGAACTGGGGGCAAAGCTGGTGGAGTTCGCCGGTTGGGAGATGCCGATCCAGTATCCCAAAGGGATCGTCCAGGAACATCTCGCCACCCGGCGGGAGGCCGGCCTCTTCGACGTCTCCCATATGGGCCGCTTCATAATCCGCGGACCCGGGGCGCTGCCCTTTCTCCAGCACGTTTTGACCAACAACGCGGCGGCCCTGGAAGTCGGGCAGAGCCAGTACACGATCACCCCCACCGAGACCGGGGGGGCGATCGACGACGCCTACCTCTACCGGTTCGTCGAGGAGGAATACCTCCTGGTGGTCAACGCCTCCAACCGAGTCAAGGACTGGGAGCATTTCCAGTCCCTCCTCCCCGGATTTCCCGGGGTCGAGCTGACCGACCGGACGGAGGAACTGGCGATGGTCAGCCTCCAGGGTCCCCGTTCCAAGGAGATCCTCTCCGGAGTGATCGAAGCCGGTGACCTCCCCGAACCAACCCGCAACTCCCTCTCCTCGGCGACGGTCGCCGGGACCGAAATCCTCCTCGCCCGAACCGGCTACACCGGGGAGCCGCTCTGCTTCGAGCTTTTCATCCCCCGGGAGGGCGCGATCCGAGTCTGGGACCTCCTGCTGGAAAAAGGCGCCTCCCCGATCGGGCTCGGGGCCCGGGACACCCTCCGCCTGGAAGCGGGCCTCCCCCTCTACGGCCACGAACTCGGTCTCGACCCGGAAGGGAAAGAGATCCCGATCTTCGCCCTCGGCCTGGCCAACGTGGCGGTCAGTTTCTCGCCTTTAAAAAAGGATTTTATCGGGAGAAAACCTCTCCACCGCCAGTGGGAGGCCCGGCGGTTGATCCGGAAAGAGGGCGATCTCTCCCGGATCGCCGATCTCCCCCGGTTCATCCGCCCGGTGGCGGTAACCGAAAGGGGAATCGCCCGGCCGGGCAACCCGGTCTTCCAGGGAGAGAAACCGGTCGGCTTCGTCACCAGCGGGACGGCGGTCCCGGAGTGGGAATGGGAAGGCGAGGGACTGGAAAGCCGCCTGGTCGAGAGGAAGACGACCCGGGCGATCGGGCTGGCCCTGCTCGACAGCGATCTGGTCAAGGGCGACCGGATTGAGATCGAGTGCCGGGGGAAGCGGATCGCCGCCGTGGTCGTCCCCTACCATATGCGGAGCGAGGCCCCGCCCTACGCCCGGCCGATCCAGTACGACCACCTCTTCGCGGAAAAAAAAACTGAAATTGCCGCCGCCGGGGCGAAGAAAGCCAAAGACCTGATCGCGCAGGCGATCGACAACACCGTCTGGCGGCAGCGGGGATGCGTCAACCTGATCCCCTCGGAGATGACCGAATCCCCCCTGGTCCGGCTGCTTTCGGTGATGGACCCCTCCGGCCGTTACGCCGAACATAAGGCGGTCAAGGCCTTCGAGGAGGCCGAGATCTTCTACTACCAGGGAGCGGATTTCATCGGCCGGGTGGAGGAACTCCTGGAAGCCGAGCTGAAAACCTTCCTCGGCTGCCGGGAGGTGGAGACCCGGCCGATCTCCGGCCAGATGGCCAATACCGTGGTCTTCTCGGCGATGGTCCACCGGATCAACTTCGGCGACCGCAAGCGCGAGCCGCGGCGGCTTAGGAAGGTGATGAACCACCACATCATCCGGGGCGGTCACTTAAGTTCCCAGCCGATGGGGGCGCTTCGCGACTACATCGCCCGCGATCCGGTCACCGAATCCCCGGCGGTGGTCAACTTCCCGGTCCTCCCCGACAACCCCTACCGGATCGACGTCGAAGCCTGCCGAGATCTGATCGCCGAGAACCGGCCCGAGCTGATCATCCTCGGCAAATCGGTGATCCTCTATCGGGAGCCGGTCGCCGAGATCCGGGCGCTGATCGACCAGTTCTCCCCGGATTCGGTGCTGATGTACGATATGGCCCACGTCCTGGGGCTGGTCGGACCCCGCTTCCAGGAACCCTTTAAGGAAGGAGCCGAGTTCGTCACCGGCTCCACCCATAAGACCTTCTTCGGTACCCAGCGGGGGATCGTGGCCGGGAACTACGAACGCGACGATCTCCGCTGGCCGCTCTGGGAGGCGGTCCGCTCCCGGACCTTCCCCGGCTCGGTCAGTAATCACCACCTCGGCACCCTGCTCGGGCTGCTCCTGGCCGCCTACGAGATGAACACCTTCAAGGCGGAGTATCAGCCGAAGGTGATCGCCAACGCCAAGGCCTTTGCCCGGGCGTTGAATGACTCCGGGCTGGACGTGGCCGGGGATTCGGAGCTGGGCTGGACCCAGACCCACCAGGTGGTCCTCAACGTCGGTTACGGCAATGGCCCGGAGATCGCCAAACGCCTGGAGGAGAGCAACATCATCGTCAACTACCAGGGCCGGCCCGAGGACGAGGGATTCTCGGCCGCCGGGGGGTTGCGCCTCGGGGTCTCCGAGATGACCCGCTTCGGGATGGAGGAGGACGACTTCGCCGAACTGGCCGGGATGATCCGCTCCATTGTCATCGAAGCCAAAAACCTCCGGGAAGAGGTCAAGTCCTTCCGGCAGCGCTTCCTCGATCTCCGCTACTGCTTCACCGGCTCCGACTTCGCCCCCCTGGCCGAAAAACTCCACGCCTTGATCTGAAAAGAAAGGTTGACGCCAAGTTTCTTCCTTACTATTATGTAAGGCATACTCAAAATGTAAGGAAAAGGTGAAATGGTTACGGCGACACTGACAACCAAGGGACAGGTTACGATACCGAAAGAAGTGCGAAAGTCGCTCGGCCTTAACTCCGGCGATCGGGTCGCGTTCGTCCTCCACGGTGATTCTGAAGTTACCCTGAAGCCCATCAACAAATCCGTGGATGAGGTATTCGGAAAACTGCACGACCCCGCCCGACCTTCCCGGACCGTGGAGGAGATGAAGGAGGCGGTGGCGGAGAGGATCAGAACCAGCGGCTAATGATCGCCATCGATACCAACGTGGTTGTGCGGTTCCTGGTCCGCGATGACAAGAAACAGTCGGCGGCGGTTTACCGGCGGCTCAAACAGGCGGAAAGAGACCGAGAGCGGCTCTTCATTCCCCTGCTGGTAATCCTGGAGACTATCTGGGTTCTCGAAAGCGCTTACGACAGGTCGCGCGGCGAAATTCTGGAAGCGATCGAGGATATGCGGCGGATGTCGGTCTTCGAATTTGAAAAGGACGAGGTGGCCGAACGCTTTTTAAGTGACGGCCGCAAATGCCGGGCGGACCTGGCAGATCTTCTCATCGCCCGGTCGTCCCAATCCTGCGGCTGCGAGACCGGAATCACCTTCGACAAAGCTGCGGCCAAACTTCCCTTCTTCAGTCTCCTGAAATAATCCTCAGGACCGGTACTTCCCGCCGATCGAGAAGGCCGGGCCCAGCTTCTCCCCGATCCGGTAGTACAGCCGGTCCCCGGGAGAAAAGAAGAACGGCTTGGCCCGGCCCATATCCAGCGTCTTTCCCTCCCCGAGAACGGACTCCTCGGCCTTGACGTCCTTAATCTCGCCGACAAACATCGTATGCAGCCCCAGCTCGTGGACCTGGAAGAGGGAACACTCCAGGACCAGCGGGAACTCGGCAATATAAGGGGCGTCCACCAGGTCGCTCTTCACCGCGGTCAGGCCGGTATCGGCCAGCTTGTCGGTATCCCGGCCGGAGATCAGTCCGAAGTAATCGGCCGCCGCCGCCTGATCTTCCCCGGGGATATTGACCGTGAAAGCCTCCCGCTTCAGGATATTATGATAGGAGCAGGTGGCCTTGCGGAGAGAGACCGTCAGGCAGGGCGGCTTGGAGCAGCAGATCCCAGCCCAGGCGGCCGCCATCACGTTCGCCCGGCCATCCCCGTCATAAGTTCCAACAATGTACATCGGCGCCGGAGCCAGCGTCTGAGCCCCAAGGGAAACTTTCATCTTGACCTCCTTGTTTGCTTTTTTTACCGATATCGGCGTCGCCATCATACCATTTCGCGACGGGGCGAAAAATCCAAAACTCTCCTCCCCTACCCGTGGTATAATGAACCCTTTGATGATAGATATCCATAAAACAACGGCGGATTCTGCGGAGAGATCAGAGTATGACGGAGAAAGTCTGGAAGGCCGAAAAACATATCCGTAAAGGGGAAGGGGTCGCCTCGGTCTCCGGCGGAGGCCCTTCGCCGGGATTTGTTGAATTCTCCCGACGATCGCGGCAGGAACTGGGGGATCTCCTCGGAGAAAATCTCAAGACCGCGGCCGGGGAGCGGGGGTTCATCGTCCGCGCCGGGCTGATGGACCCGCTCAATGCCGTAGTCTCTGAGCGGGTCCGGGGGTTCTGCCGGCTCCCCTATCGGACAACCGGGGGGACGATCGCCTCCTGCCCGGGGATCCTCAACAACTGGAAGGCCTGCCCGCCCCATCCCCTGGAAATCGCGGAGACGATCGAGATCCTTTCCCGGGCGCGGGGTTTCCTGATTGTCCAGTTCTCGGGCGAGGAAAACCTGACCGTCCAGGGCGACGCCCACCTCCTGATCGAACGGGCGGCCGGTGCCCTGGCCGAACGGGGTTACGATATTCGGAAAGTTTACGCCTGCGGACCCTGTCGGCTCTGCCAGCGGGGCTGCGGGGAGGGAGAGGACTGCCGCCAGCCGAAACGGAGGCTCTTTGCCCTCGAGTCCTGCGGGTTCTGGGTCAACGCCCTCTGTCGGCGGGCCGGAGAGTTCCCCGTCTATGGAGGGGGGCCGGAAGAGGTCCGCTGGATCAGGAACTGGAGCCTCCCCGACCAGGACACCAAGGTTGTCCGTTACGTGACCGGGGTTATCCTCGGTTAAGCACCGTTGTCGCCTACCGTTGTCGCCTTCCGGCTGGAAATCCGCTGAGGGATATGGTATTATTTACTAAGTGTCCCTGAAAATTCAAGGAGGAGAAATGATTATTTCCCGGAGTCATAAGGCAGTTATAACGCTGATCGTCTTGTTGGCGGTCGGCGGTTTGGCGATCTCCTTATCAGCGGATGCGGCCGCAACCGACCCGCTGCGGGTGATCGTAATGAATGTCAGCCAGGGCGACTCGACGCTGTTCATTACCCCGAAGGGAAAGACGATGCTGATCGACGCCGGCCAGGGGGGAAGCAAGTACGCTCCCTACGACGCCGCCCGGACTACCGTGATCCCGATGCTGCAATCGCTCGGGGTGGAGAAAATCGACGTGATGGTCTGCACCCACCCCCACGAGGACCACGTTGGCGGCCTGCCGGCGGTGATGGAGGAGTTTCCGGTAGGGGTTCTTTACGATTCCGGCTTCGACCATACCGCCACCAACTACCAGAAGATGCTGGAAATGGCCCGAGACCGGGAAATCCCGGTCAAGTTCCCCGTCACCGGCGACCTGATCCCGCTCTGCGACTCGGTCACCGTCCAGGTGCTCGGCCCCACCCTTCCGGTCAACCGGCGCTACGATCCCAACCCCAACAACCACTCGGTGGTGGTCAGGGTCAAATACGGTGATTTCTCCTTTCTCAACTCCGGGGACGCGGAACACGAGCTGGAAAGTCTGATCCTTTCCACCGGGGCCCGCCTGAAGTCAACCGTTCTCAATACCGGCCATCACGGTTCCCGGACCGCCACCGGCCAGGAATTCTTCGCCCTGGTCAACCCCGAGGTGGTGATCATCTCGGCCGGGAAGCGCAACCGCTTCGACCATCCCCACTGGGATACGGTCTCCCGGCTGCGGAAGGCCGGGGCGCGGATAATGCGGACCGACTACCACGGCCACGTGATGATCACCTCCGACGGGGAGTCTTACCAGGTGACCTCGACGCCCGTCCTCGAAGAACTCTCGGAGTAATGGAGCACAGGCACCTTTGCCTGTGCTACCTTCCCTTGCGGGCGGTTAAGAAGGCGGTTTCCGGACGGCCCGGAGGGGCGGGCTCTTCGGCCCCGCCTTCCCGGTAATCGAGGATCTCCAGGGAGGAAAAGGCCCGGGAAAGTTCGCCGGGATCGAGAAGGTAGGCGGGGTTGATCTTCCCCCGGAGGGGAGCCGAGGGGCCCTGGAGAAAAGAGACGAAGAAGAGCAGGCCGCCGGGGAGGAGGGCCTCGACGATCGCCGGAAAAACCCGCCGCTCCAGGTAGTTGATGTTGACGATCACCCGGTAGCGGTCCCGGGGCAGGACCCCGCTCTCCAGGTTCAGCACCCGGGGATGGATCGGCAGCTCCCACCGGGCGGCCCGCTCTTTCAGCCGTTCGATCGCGACATCGGAGATATCGACCGCCTCCACCTCGAACCCCAGCCGGGCGAGGTAGCGGGAATTTCGGCCGCGGCCGCAGGCCAGGTCGAGGGCCGCACCTTTCGGCTGTTCTAAGATGAGCCGGCGGTGAGATACCAGCCAGCGGGAGGGTTGGAGATCGGTGTCCCGGGCGGGTTTTTCCCGGTATCTCCGATTCCAGCGGATCCGGTCGGGGTGGTCCGGCGCCCGGCGCACTCCCATCGGCGGACCCTATTCCCCGGCCTTCAGTTTCAGCTCGTCATCGTAATGAAGGACCGGGCGGCGGGCGGCCAGGACATCGTCGGTCCGGCGGATCGGGGTCGAGCGGGGGGCCTCGAGCAGCAACCCGGGTTCGCTCTCGGCCTCGCCGGCGATCTGGATCATCGCGGCGATGAAGTCGTCGATCACTTCTTTCCCCTCCGACTCCGGGGCCTCGACCATCAGCGTCTCCTCGGCATAGGGCTTGAAGTGGGGGAAGTAGATGGTCGGAGGATAGTAGCCGTAGTCCATCAGCCTCTTCGCGATGTCCAGGGTCTTGATCCCGTGCTGCTTGTAGTCCCGTCCGGTCAGCACGCACTCGTGGGCGCAGTAGCCGCCATAGGCGGGGCGGAAGTGATCCCGCAATTTCACCAGCAGGTAGTTGGCGTTGACGACGGCCGCTTCCGACGCTTCCCGCAACCCCTCCGGACCGAGCGAGAGGATCCAGGCGTAGGCCTTGAGCAGGACGGAAAAGTTGGCGACAAAGGCCCTCATCATCCCGATACTCTTCTCCCCCGGGTCTCTCAGCCGGTACTTTTCGCCGTCGAAGACCACAACCGGGGAAGGGAGGTAGGGCCGGAGAAACTCCTTCACCCCGACCGGTCCGGCCCCGGGGCCGCCCCCGCCGTGGGGGGTGCCGAAGGTCTTGTGGAGGTTGAGGTGGACGACGTCGAAGCCGGTGTCGCCGGGGCGGAGCAGGCCGAGGGTGGCGTTGAGGTTGGCCCCGTCGTAGTAGAGCAAGCCCCCGCGTTCGTGGACGATGGCGGCGATCCGGTCGATCCGGGGATCAAACTTCCCGACCGTGTTCGGGTTGGTCAGCATCAGCCCGGCGGCCTGAGAGTCCATTGCCTTTTCCAACTCTTCGAGGTCGACCGTCCCCTCCTGGTTGGACTTCAGCTCGACAACCCGGTAGCCGGCCATCGCCGAGGAGGCGGGGTTGGTCCCGTGGGCGGAGTCGGGGACCAGCATTTTAATCCTCCGCTCCCCTTGGTCCTCGAAGTACTTCCGGATGATCAGGACCCCGGTCAGCTCCCCGTGGGCGCCGGCGGCGGGGGCCAGGGTATAGGCGTCCATCCCGGTGATCCTCCCCAGCATCACGCCCAGGTCGTGGATCAGCTTTAAAGACCCCTGGACCAGGTCGGCGGGGGCGAAAGGATGGGCGAGGACGAACCGGTCGAGAACTGCCAGATGCTCACTGACCTTGGGGTTGTACTTCATCGTGCAGGAGCCGAGCGGATAGAGGCCGTCCTCGATCCCGTAGTTGAGCTTGCTCAAACGGGTGAAGTGGCGGACGACCTCGACCTCCGAGACCTCGACCAGTTCCCGCTTTTTCCCCTGGAATTCTTTTGGGATACAGCTCTCGAGCGGAATCTCCTCGAACTGATCGGCGGGGAGGGAGTAGCCCTCCCGGCCGGGAACACTCTTTTCGAATATCAGCTTCATTAGATTTTTAACCGCCGATTGAATATCTTTTTCCCCCCGCCTCGGCCCCTTTATTTAACCGCGGATTAATTGTCTTAATAATCCGCTTAATCCGCCTAATCCGCGGTTACTATTTCCCCAAGTATCCGCGGTTATTATTTCGCGAGTAGTTCAACCACCAGATCGAGGTCGTTTCGGGAGAGGATCTCGGTGACGGCGAAGAGGGCGGTGCCGGCCAGGGTCTCGTCGCCGAGATAGGAGCCGAGACCGAGCGGGGGGATGAAGCCCCCGGCCAGCAGTTTCTCCCGGACCTCGACCATCGGCTCCCGGGAACGGAGGACGAACTCGTTGAAGAACGGGAAGCCGAAGACCCGCTCGAACTTCCCCGACCCGGCCAGTTTCTCCTCCAGGTAGTGAGCCCCCCGGGTGTTGAGCAGCGCCGTCCGGTAAAGGCCCTCGGTCCCCAGGAGCGAGAGGTAGACGGCGGAGGCGAGGATATTCAGGCCGTGATTGGAACAGATGCAGGAGGTGGCCTTCTCCCGGCGGATATCCTGCTCCCGGGCCCGGGCGGTCATCACGAAAGCCCGCTTCCCGTCCCGGTCCTCCGTCTCCCCGACGATCCTCCCCGGGAGCTGGCGGAGATATTTTTTCCTCGCCCCGAGAAAGCCGTTGTAAGGACCGCCGAAGTCCAGTTCCATCCCCAGCGACTGCGCCTCCCCGGCCAGGATATCGACCTCCAGCTCCCCGGGGGCCTGGAGCAGAGCGAGGGAGAGCGCCTCGGCCACGACCTGAATAAAAAGCACCGAGCGGTTCCGGGCTGCCGCCGCCAGTTCGGCGACCGGCTCGATCCCCCCGTAGAAGTTGGGGGACTGGACGATCACGGCCGCGGTCTCCTCCCCGAGGAGTTCTTCCAGACGGACGGGATCGGTCAGGCCCTCCCGGCAGGGGATCTCGATCAGCTCGGTCCGGTGGGGGGCGGCATAGGTCTCGATCGTCGAGCGGTAATGGGGATGGAGGGCGGAGGAGACCAGGATCCGGTTCTTTTTGCTCAGCCGGAGCGCCATCAAGGCGGCCTCGGCGGCGGCCGAGGCCCCGTCGTAGATCGAGGGGATGATCGCCTCCATCCCGGTCAGCCGGGCGAGGAAGGACTGGTACTCGAAGACCGCCTGGAGGGTCCCCTGGCTCAGTTCCGGCTGGTAGGGGGTGTAGGCGGTGTAAAACTCCTCCCGCGAGAGGAGGGCCCCCACCGCCTTCGGAACGTAATGCCGGTAGGCGCCGGCCCCGACCAGCGGTTTAAGCCGGGCGAAATCCCCGTTGCGGCGGGACAGAGCGGAGACCTCCTGGAGCAGTTCCGACTCCGAAAGTGGGCCGGGGATATCCAGGTCGCCGCGAAAGCGGACGCTCTCGGGGATGGCGGAGATCAGTTCCTCGAAGGACGCAACCCCGATCTCCGCCAACATCTCCCGGCGGACGCTTTCGGTGTTGGGGATAAATCGCATTACTCGTCCCGGTTATCGAGATACTTCCGGTATGCCTCGTAATCCATCAGCTCCTCGAGCGGAGCGGGGTCGGAGATCTCGATCTCGACCAACCAGCCGTCGCCGTAGGGATCCTCGTTGATCTTCTGGGGGTTATCCTCGAGATCGGAGTTGACGGCGGCGATCTTCCCGTCGGCCGGGGCGTAAACGTCGGAGGTGGCCTTGACCGACTCCAGGGTGGCGATCACCTCCCCCTTGGCGAACTCGGCCCCTTCCTCGGGGAGTTCGACAAAGACCACGTCGGTCAGCTCCCCCTGGGCGTAATCGGAGATCCCGAACCGGGCGGGGGACTTCCCGGGTTCGATCCACTCGTGTTCCTCGGTATAGAGCAATTCCTGCGGCGTCATCTTCTCTCTCCTTCGGCTGGGCATTGAAATCCGACACCTCCCGCCGGAAACGGCCGGAGGGGCAGGCGCGGCGGCCGGGCTACCAGGTCCGGGGGGCCTGGACCCGCCGTCCGTCGGCCTGGGGATCGATGAACATCTGCTCGATCCCTTTCTCCTTCATCTCCTCAAACAGCTTCCAGCGGTCCGGACCGACGATCCGCTCGATCGTTCCCGGGTTAAGTTCCTGGATGGGGAAGCAGATCCCGACCGCGGTGGAACAGGTCTCGATCTTCTCTTCCCCCTTTTCGGTCAGGGTCAGCTTGACCACGAAAATCCCGTTGATGGTCGGGCTCTCCAGCTGGTATCCACCTTCGATTTTCTTGGCGATCATTGACGTTTCTCCTTGTTTCCGGACGGGTCAGCGGTATTTCTTGATCAGCCCGGTCTTCTCGTTGAACTCCTTGATCAGCTCGTCCCATTCCTCGTAGGCGTGGAACTGCCGCGACCAGTACTCGTCGTCGTACCACTGGGCGTCGAGCTCCTCGACTTCCTTGCCCTGCTGCTCGATCCAGGTGAAGTACTTCAGGTTGTGCATCCGCTTCTTGTCCCAGTAGGTCAGCTCCTGCATCCAATCGACGGTCTGGGACCGGATCGACTTTTCAAAGTCGACGATCGCCGAGACCTCGCCGTAATCGCCGTGTTCCTCCCGCTCCTCTTCGAAGCGGGAGCCGTACATATCCATCGAGTCGGTGGCCACGGTGACCAGGATCGAGTCGTCGTTCATCTCGTAATACTTCGCCATCTTGATACAGCCGACCAGGTTGGCGATCGAGGAGATCCCCATCAGGTTCAGCCGGTCGACCACGGCGGCGGCGACCCCCTGCTTTTTCAGGTATTCTCGGCCGGCCGGCTCGTTGAAGAGCCGCAGCAGCCGCATACAGTCGTCGTCGTCGATGTCGATCACCATATCCATCGTCTTGATGTTGTGGATCCAGGGGATGTGCTTGTCGCCGATCCCCTCGATCCGGTGGCTGCCGTAGCCGTTGTAAAGCAGGGTCGGGCACTGAAGGGCCTCGGCGGCGGCCACCTTGATCCCCGGGTATTTTTCCTTGAGGTATTCGGCGCAGCCCAGCGTCCCGGCCGATCCCTGGGTCAGGCAGACGCCCCGGAGTTTCTCCTTCCCCTCCTTTTGGGTGAGGAAGACTTCCTCCATCGCCCGCCCGGTGCAGACGTAGTGCCAGATGGCGTTGCCGATCTGGTCGAACTGGTTGAGGACCACGACCTCGTCGGGCCGCTTCATCTGCAGTTCCTTGGTCTTATCGTAAACTTCCTTGACGTTGCTCTCGCTCCCCGGGGTAGCGTAGATCTCGCAGCCGACCTGCTTCAGCCAGTCGAACCGCTCCCGGGACATCCCGGCCGGGAGGACGGCGATCGAGGGACAGGCCAGGAGGTAGGCGTCGTAGGCCCCGCCCCGGCAGTAGTTCCCGGTCGAGGGCCAGAGGGCCTTCTGGCAGGTAGGGTCGAACTCCCCCCGGACCAGCTTCTCGACCAGGGGACCGAAGGTCGCCCCGACCTTGTGGGCGCCGGTGGGGAAATATTTCCCGATCAGCATAAAGATCCGCGCCCGGACCCCGGTCAGTTCCCGGGGAATTTCAACATAATTCACCCCCCCGTAACCGCCGCCGGACTCCACCGGCTCGTTCTTCCAGGTGATCCGGAAGAGGTTGCGGGGGTGAAGATCCCAGAGGCCGATCTCCTTGAGTTCCTGCTTGACCCCAACCGGGATCATCTCCGGGTTGGCCATCTGCTCGTAAGTCGGGATGAAGATATCCCGCTCCCGGCATCTCTTGATTGTGTTCTCCAGTACCTGCTGGGGGTCGCGCATCACCGTTCTCCTGTTTATCGGTTGGAAAAAC
The DNA here is from genome assembly GCA_030765265.1 of Candidatus Erginobacter occultus. GTDB lineage: Bacteria > Auribacterota > Erginobacteria > Erginobacterales > Erginobacteraceae > Erginobacter > Erginobacter occultus. Next base: position 3,882 of record JAVCCZ010000020.1, on the reverse strand, counting down.
CCATAGTAAACAAATATTTTCGTCCCCGTCAATCGGGTTTTAACCGAACGGGGGGAAAGTTCCGGGGCAAGAAACTAATCGGGGCCGGGGAGGGTCTCGTCGGCCGGGACCCGGTAGAGCCCGGAGAGGATCGAGCGGCGGATCTCGTCGATCTCCTCCCGGAGCCGGAAGGGGAGCCGGGACTCGAAGGTATGATAGGGCGCCAGGTAGGCCCCGCCTTTGGCCATCATCGACCATTCCCGCAGATCCCGGGCCCGGTAGCGGTCATTCTTCACGTCCTCGACCACCTTCTCGACCGTCGGCCCCATATCCCAGACCGCCCCGGTGACCATCGTGCCGGGGGCGGCGGCGTACCAGTTCTTCAGGTGGCCGAAAGCGGGGACCCGCTTCTCCCGGCAGACGGCGATCGCCGCCGGGTCCCCGGCGAAGATGTAATCGGCCCCCTCCTCGATCAGCCGGGCGGTCTCGGCCGCGACCTTTCCCTGGCCGGCGTAAACAATCTCCACCCGCACATCGGGATCGGCGGCGCCGACCCCCTCCCGGAAAGCGTTGAGGGAGGCGTTGAGGGCGGGATGGGGATCGGCGGCCACGGCGGCGACCCGGCCGCTTTCACTGAGGGTCCCGGCCAGCCGGCCGCAGAGATAGGCCGGCTCATAAATCCAGAAGCTGAAGACGGAAAAATTGGGATCGACCGAGCCGAGCCGGGAATTGAAACAGAAAGCCGTCTCCGGGTGATCCCGGGCGACCCTCCGGACGATCTCCTCCGCCCCCCGGTCATCGCCGAAGATCAGATCGTACCCCTTGTCCACGTAGTCGATCAGCACTCGCTCCATCTCCCGGGGGGAGACATACTCGACCGATTCATAGATGATCAACATCTCCCGGTCAGCCTCCTCCAGGGCCCGGTGAACTACGGCGGTCCGGGGACTATCCCGGGAGCCCGGGTAAACCCCGGCAACCTTGATCCGGTCCCCGTACCGGTCCGGGCGGCCGCAGGCGAAAAAGGCGAGCAGGCAGAGTAAGAGCCCGAGCCGGAATGTGGTTAGCTGGGTTGATTTATTCATCGACGGTGGGGGCGGACACGCCGGTCTCGGCCTATCCGGCTGCCGGTTCGATCTTTCAATTCGGGAGCGGAAATGTCAATCCTGGAAACTCGACCGGTCCCGGCCCCGGCCGCCTCCCGGTAGACCTCCAGGGTCCGCCGGGCGGTCTCTTCCCAGGTAAAGCCGGCGGCGTGTCTCTGTCCTTTCCCGATCAGCCGCCGGCGGAGCTGTTGGTCAAACAGGCAGTCGCGGATGGCGGCGGTGATCGACGCCGCCGAGTAGGGGTCGAAGAGACGGGCCGCCTCCCCGGCCACCTCGGCCAGAGAGGGGAGGTCGGAGCAGGCGACCGGGATCCCGTGACGCATACTCTCCAGGACCGGGAGTCCGAAACCTTCCAGTAGCGAGGGGAAGACGGTCAGGGCGGCCCCGGCGTAGATGATCTCCTTCTCCCTTTCCGCGACCCAGCCGGTAAAGACCACCCGGCCGGCCAGGTCGAGACGCTCGACCGCCCGGGCCAGCCGGGCGCCGTAGCGGTTATGCCGGACCCCGACGATCACCAGCTGGTAGCGGTCCTTCTCCTCCAGGCGGGAGTAGGCTTCCAGGAGTCGGAGGAGGTTCTTATGGGGATGGGAAGCGGCCACGGTCAACAGGTAGGGGGGGCGGATTCCCTGCTTCCGGAGGACCGCTTCCGCCTCCCCGGGTCCGGGGGGGACCATTCGGTCCTCCCCTCCCCCGAGGTAGACGGCCCGGATCTTCCAGTGGGGGACATCCAGGGCCCAGAGGATCTCGTCCCGGGAATAACCGGTGAGGGCGATGATCCGCTCGGCCCGGCGGGCCGAATGCCGGACCAGGAAGCGCATCCACTGCCGGGCCAGGAAGGGAAAGGTCTGGGGAAATTCCAGGTAAATCAGGTCGAGGACGGTGATCACCGAGGGGCAGGGAGAGTAGAGGGGGGCGACAAAACCGGGCGAATGGAGAACGTCGAGGCGGCGCTGCCGGGCCCGCCAGGGTAGGACCAGCTGCTCCCAGGCGATCCGGTGGGGCCGGATCAGCCCCCGGACCGGGCAGTGATGCTCGACGAAATTATCCCCCAGCTCGAAACTCCCCCGGTTCTCCCGGTTGGAGAAGACCACGTACTCGTTCTCCCGGTCGATCCGGGCCAGGGCGGAGAGGAGCCGGCGGAGGTAGATCTCGCTCCCCCCGACCCGGCCGGGGATCAGGTAAAGGGCGTTGATGCCGATCCTCATATTATTTACCTTCGGGAAAAGATAGGGTTTGGGTTACCGGTTCCGCAAATATTGAGATTAGGCAAAATAAATTGGTCGATCAAGCGGCTATTCTTTCAGGGCCAGTTCGCGGGCGGTGAGACGGAATCGCTTTAACCAGCGGTAGAATTCGCGGTTGGAGACTTTCTTCTCCCGGCGGATCTCCCGCCGCTTCCGCCACATCCGGGGCAGACCTTTCAGGGCGGAGAGGTGGGCCCGGAAGAGGATCACCGGGAGGGAGAAGGGCGAATACTCCCGGGCGAAGGCCCCGGCGGCGCCTTTCCCGGCCAGGGCGCCGTAAGCCTGGAGGAGGATCCGGCCGGCGGCGAAGAACGGGGCCGCCAGCAGCGCCCCGGGGGGGAAACACTTGACCGTCAGCCAGATCCGGTTCCGCTCGACGAGAAAGGCCTTGAAGGGCGAATAGGCCCCGGTGGTGGCCGAGTACTTGTGATAGACCACCGCCCGGGGGAGATAGACCGCCTTCCAGCCCGCCAGGCGGATCCGCAGCGAGAGGTCGGCGTCGTCGCCGTAAATAAAAAAATCCTCGTCGAATAACCCCGCCTTCTCGAGGGCAGATTTCCGGACCAACAAGGCGCAGCCGCTGGGGGCGAGCACCTCTCCCTCCCGGTCGTACTGGCCTCGGTCCCGCTCCAGCCGCCCCCGGCCCCGAAAGGTCCCGTCGCGGTAGATCAGGTGGCCGACGTTATCGATAATCTCCGGCTCCCCGTAAGAGAGGATCTTGCAGGCCGCCAGTCCGCAGTCCGGGCGCCGCTCCAGGCCATCGACCATCGACTCCAGCCACCGGGGGTCGGTCCGGGTATCGTCGTTGAGGACGGCGAGATACTCCCCCCGGGCGGCCCGCAGCCCGGCATTGTTCCCCCCGGTATAGCCGATGTTCTCCCCCAGTTCGATCAGCCGGACCGCTGCGCCGAAGCGCTGCCGGACAAACTCGGCCGTCCCATCCGTCGAACCGTTCACCACCAGGATGATCTCCCGTTCGGTCCAGGTCTGCTCGATCAGGGAAGTGAGACACTCTTCCAGATGGGAGAGGCCGTTACAGGTCAGAACCACCACCGAAACCAGGGGGCGCTTTGTCGAGATCACTGACATCAGGAGTTAAATAATCAAAAGCAAGAATAACCCGGGCCGGGATAATCGCCCGGATCGAGCTGCGGCGGGGCCGGAGGGGAGCGAAAAAACAGCACCGGGAGAGATGGCGATCCCGACCCCGGCTCCGGAAAATCGCCGCCCCGCGTCAGGGAGGAAATACCCGCTCGAAAACTATTATTTCAGCGGTTTCTGATCCCCGGGGACGACCCCGGAGATCGACTCCCTCATCCGGGTGTCGGACTGGATGTTCTGGAACCGGTAGTAGTCGAGGATGCCGAGCTTCCCTTCCCGGAAAGCCTGGGCCATCGCCTTGGGCACCTCGGCCTCCGCCTCCACTACCTTGGCCCGCATCTCCTGGACCCTCGCCTTCATCTCCTGCTCGTGGGCCACCGCCATCGCCCTCCGTTCCTCCGCCTTGGCCTTGGCGATCTCCAGGTCGGCCTGGGCCTGCCGCTGCTGCAGCT